>NZ_JADJJX010000002.1:0-300000 GCF_016706325.1 Methanothrix sp.
TATGAATTCATCTCCGCCACCCTGGGATTCAGCCCGAACTCAATTGACGGGAAGAAGGATCCCGAGATCCAGATGCTCTTGGATCAGATCGAAGAGAATGCCAGTCAGGCGGTGGGGATTGGCGAAGCGGGCCTTGATTACTATCACACCAAGGATGCTCCCACCAGGGAACGGCAGGCAGAGATCTTCAAGAGGGTGATAGCAATAGCTGAGTCTTTTGGCCTGCCCTTGGTCATCCATTCCCGGGATGCGGAACAGCCTGCCCTGGATATGGTCAAGCATCTGGAGAAAGTAGTCTTCCACTGCTATAGCGGCACCCTCCCCACTATGAGAGAGGCGCAGGATAGAGGATTTTATATCTCTTTGGCCACCAATGTATGCCGATCCGGGCACCATCAGATCCTGGCTAAAAACGTCTCCCTCGACCACCTGCTGGTGGAGACGGACAGCCCATTCCTCTCCCCTCGCAAGGGCAGAAATGAGCCGGCAAATGTGCTGGATGCCGTCCGGCTGATCGCCAGGATAAAAGGGCTGGAGCCGCAGGATGTGGCGGCACAAACGGCTGCGAATACCAAACGAATTTATAACATCCATTGAAATGACCTAAATTGATGAGACGTCTTGGATTATGAGCCTCCGAGATCGAGACCTCAAGGCCGAGACCTCCTGAGGCCAAGACCTCCTGAGGCAAAGACCCCTGAGGCAAAGACCCCTGAGGCAAAGACCCCTGAGGCAAAAACCCCTGAGGCAAAGACCCCTGAGGCCAAGACGTCCTGCGCAGGGATGAAGATAGGAAATCAGGCCATGACATCGAGAAAAGGGTCAACATGGATCGGATGACAATGCCTTTCGAGCATATAATGAAGTATCTGGGCTCTAGAAAGGAAAAGGGAAGAAAGCGGATCGGCCTTCTGGTAGATGGACCCAATATGCTCAGAAAGGAGTTCCAGATGGACCTGGAGGAGATCAGGGACATTCTGAAGGATTACGGCGATATCAAGATGGGCAAGGTATTCTTGAATCAGTATGCATCTGAGAAGCTGGTGGAAGCAGTGGAGAATCAGGGATTTGAGCCGGTGATCTGCACCAGCGATGTGGATGTCAGGATGGCGGTGGAGGGGGTGGATATGATCTACAATCCAGTCATCGACACCCTGGCCCTGGTCACCCGCGATGCCGACCTCAAGCCGGTACTAATGAAGGCCATGGAGCATGGCAAAGAGACCATCATCTTCGGCGCAGAGCCCGGTTTTTCTGTAGCCCTGAGAAATTCGGCCGATTATGTTATAGTGCTGCGCGATGGCCAGTATGTTACAGAATGAAGCATTGATCCTATGAGGTAGAAAGTGCAATTGCAGTTTGATTTATGTCCCTCCGCAAGTTCCGCCCAGAAAGGGCCTGTCAGGGAGAGATGGGGCTGGCTGGGGCCGCTTCTGGCACGGGCGGGGAGAAGAGTGGATTATAGAAGGAGGGATGAGTGGGGTGATCCAATAACTCCCAGCACCGGCTTGCTGGATCGCATTGGGGCACTGATGCCCGTATCCTACTCGGGCGTGATATTGCTGATCTGCATACTGGTGTTCTTCCTGGGATATTATATCCCAATAGTGGAAGAATTTGTGCAGAACTACCTGATACTGGCCCGCAATCACGCTCTTGAAATGCCCTGGACGATTCTGACTTACATGTTCGTCCACGGCGGCTTCAATCACCTATTCTTCAATATGCTCTTTTTATTCTTCTTCGGCATGGAGCTGGAAAGGAGGGTGGGGCCGGGGGAGTTTCTGCAGATCTACATCCTCTCCGGGATTTTTGCCGCCCTAGCCCAGATGGCAGTCAGCAGCGTGCCGATGGTAGGGGCGAGCGGGGCGCTCTATGGCGTCCTGGGATGTCTGGCCATAATCGCCCCCGAGATCCGGCTGCTCCTCTTCTTTATGATACCGATGAGCATCCGCTGGGCAGTGGTGCTCTTTGCCCTGATCGACCTTCTCTTCATGGGCTCGGCAGACAACATCGCCCATATGGCCCATATCGCCGGGCTGGTGGTGGGGCTGGCCTTTGGGCAGATGATGAAGGGCCAGGCTCAGTATTATTATCGGTGATCATGAGCAGGCTGTCATTTCGAGCTGCTTAGGCCTGCCGCTCCGGCGGGGAGGCCATGAAGGACTCTTGTGAATATATGCTCCACAGGATTCATTCTCTCGTCCTCTTGCCCCCTCCCCAATCGAAGAGAAGAATCCTATTTATCCTATCCCGGCTATACTATATCTCATGCCCATCCTCAGAGATGACAGGGATCTGAAAGAGGCCCTGCAAAGCTGCCGCACCATCTGCGTGGTCGGCATATCCCCTAACCCCTACCGGCCCAGCTACTTCGTATCCGAGGCCCTGCAAAAGCACGGCTTCAAGCTTTACCTGGTCAATCCCAACTGCGCCGGCCAGACCATTCTGGGAGAGAAGGTCTTGGCCTCCATCCATGATATCCCGGAGGATATCGATATCGTTGACGTCTTCCGCCGACCATCCGTCGTCCCCGCCCTGGCAGAGGAGGCGAAGAAGAAAGGCTTTCGAGTATTCTGGATGCAGCCGGGAACAGAGAGCCCAGAGGCCATAAAAAGGCTGGACCGGGAGGGATACAGAGTGGTGGCGGGAAGGTGCACCAAGATAGAGTCCAACCGGCTCTTGTAAGGCTGGACTCTCAAGAGATATTTACATTTATGGATCTGAAGATCCCACATCTTCTCAGCAAAAGCTAAATAACTGGCCGGGACTATTGGAATCGATGTTCTCCGCCTGTGATGAGTATCACTTCATCAACAAAGAGCTTGCTGTGCTGGCGAGGAATCTGCCCGATTCCCCTCTAGGGGAGATACTGAGCTATATTCTCTCTGCTCCGGGAAAGAGGGTCAGGCCGCTCATCCTGATCCTATCGGCAGAGGCTCTGGACATCCCTCCAGCTCATTCTATGAGCGCAGCGATGGCCATTGAGCTGGTCCACGCTGCATCCCTGGCCCATGATGATATCCTGGATCACGGCGTAGAGAGAAGGGGCTCGCCCAGTGCTCTGGAGCGCTTCGGCCCGGAGGCCTCTCTCCTGGCGGGCGACTGGCTCATCTCCAGGTCGATCGAACTGATATCCGGCTACAGCCAGGCGGTGATACAGGCGTTCTCCCGCGCTTGCATGGATATGGCAGAGGGAGAGCTTATGGACCTATCCTGCACAGGCTCGCCTGAGGAGTACTATCAGTGCATCTCCAAAAAGACGGCCTCCCTCTTCGCCACCTCGGCCAAGATAGGGGGGCTGATCGGCGAGGGGAGGAGGGAGGATGTGGCCCGGCTGGAGAGCTACGGGCAGCATCTGGGCTTAGGCTATCAGATTCTCGACGATCTGGAGGAATATCTGGGGCTTGACCAGGGAAAGATCTCCCAGAAGACATCAATCACCCTCCCCAAGATCTATGCCAGCCGAAAGCCCCGCACCACTGCGATACAGATGTGCATAAGGGCCATAGCAGATCACTGCGATCAGGCCAAGGCTGCCCTTGAGGGTTTGCAGGCGGATGACGGGATTGTGCTCCAGCTGCAGGAGATAGTGGATGAGATGACCGGCCGGGGACTGGAAAGATGCAGATCGCAAAAAAGCCTCTGCTGAGGATCGAGGCCTCGGCGGAGGGAGAAGGGATCAGGCTTTCAGCCCGCGGCCCGGCTGCCCTCCTGGCCGGCCCCATAATCGAGCAGATCAACAGGGTCTTTGCCACAGAGAAGCCCATAAGCTCCGGTCCGGACAGATTCATCTTCTCCACCTGGATTCCCCCTGCCCCGAGCGCTGCCTTCGACCGGATGCTCTCTGCCCAGGTGGGGGCGATGATCCGCCGCCCGGTGCCCGATCAGTTCTCCATAGCAGTGATGAAGGCCTGCCCCAATGACTGCCTGCACTGCTCTGCCCCCTCCCGTCTGGGAGAGGTTCTGAGGAGCGATGTGATCAAGAGGGCCATCTCCCAGGCCCTGGAGATGGGCTCGTATCTGATCACCTTCGATGGCGGAGAGCCTATGCTCCGCCGGGATCTGCCCGATCTGGTCTCTTCTGTCGACCACAGGGCAGTGGCAGCAAGCTTCACCAGCGGCTATCATCTGACGGCAGATATGGCCAGGCAGCTGAAGGATGCGGGCCTATATGCTGTGCGAATAAGCATCGACAGCCCAATCGAGGAGAAGCACGACCATTTCCGGGGGAGAAGAGGAGCCTTTCAAGATGCCCTCTCAGGGATTCGGAATGCCCTTGAGGCCGGCCTTCTGGTGGACCTGTTCATGGTGACCTCGCCACATAATATCGACAGCCTTGAGGAGGCGTTCGGCCTGGCAGAGGATCTGGGAGTGCACGAGCTATCCCTCTATGAGATAGTGGCTATAGGCCGGTGGGCTTCACATCAGGATGAGGTGCTCACAGCAGGGGATGTGGCCCGGCTGGAGAGCTTCCACAAGCAGAAGAATCGGATGGAAGGACCACGGGTCTCAGCACTGCCCTACCTGTTGAGCGCAGAGATGTTCGGCTGTTTTGCCGGGCGGCGGTGGATTCATGTGGACGGCGATGGGGCGGCACTGCCTTGTGCCTATATGCCTTTGGACTTTGGGAATATCAAAGAGAAGGGGCTGGAGGAGATCTGGAGGGAGATGAGCCGTTATCCCTGGTTTAAGGGGAGATGCTCCTGCCAGATGAGGGAGGCAGGATTCAGGGAGGCGCATGCCGAGGCACTGGGAAAGCAGCGGGGAATTCACAAGGATATCTGATGATTTTTAATATAATAAGCATTATAATTATATTTATATATTCGTGAGAGGGAAAAGGGATCGGGAGATAAAAAAGCAGAGCGGGAATGATCCTCCCGGTCACTATGCCGTCTTCATCTCCGCCGCCTCCTCCAGCCCCAGCTCCTTGATCGAGTCCTCTCTCATCTTATACTTCTGAATCTTTCCACTGACTGTCATGGGAAAGTCGTCTACGAACTTGATGTATCTGGGGATCTTAAAGTGAGAGATTCTTCCCCTGCAGAAGGCCTTGATCTCATCCGGGGATATCGATGCAGCATTCTTGAGCTTGACCCAGGCCATCAGCTCCTCGCCGTACTTCTTGTCGGGAACGCCGATCACCTGCACATCGCTGATGGCGGGGTGGGTATAGAGGAACTCCTCGATCTCCCGCGGATAGATGTTCTCACCCCCTCTGATCACCATATCCTTTAGCCGGCCGGTTATCTTGCAGTAATCGTTCTCATCCAAGGTCCCCAGGTCGCCGGTATGCAGCCAGCCCTCCTCATCTATGCACTGCTCAGTTGCTACTGGATTGTTGTAGTATCCTCGCATGATCATATAGCCCCGGGCACAGATCTCTCCTGTCTCCCCCCGGGGGACGATCTTTCCCGTCTTTGGGTCCACGATCTTAATCTCCGTGTGGGGCATGGGCCTTCCCACAGTCGAGACCCTCAGGTCCAGGGAGTCGTCAGTGGAGGACATGGTGATGCCAGGAGAGGCCTCAGTCTGGCCGTAGGTTATCACCACATCATGCATGTTCATCAGAGTGTTCACCTTCTTCATGAACTCAATGGGGCAGGGCGATCCAGCCATGATCCCAGTGCGCAGGGTGGATAGATCGAATCTCTCAAAATCGGGGTGCTCAAGCTCGGCCACGAACATTGTAGGAACTCCATGCACTGCAGTGCAGCGTTCCTTCTCTATAGCAGAGAGAGTGGCTTTGGGGTCGAAGTGCTCCGCCGGCAGGACCATGGTCGCTCCATGGGTTACACTGGCCATATTGGAGAGGACCATGCCAAAACAGTGATAGAATGGCACTGGTATGCACAGACGGTCTCTTTCTGTGAACTCCATGCACTCGCCGATGAAGTAGCCGTTGTTGAGAATGTTATGGTGGGTCAGCACCACCCCTTTGGGAAATCCGGTGGTCCCCGAGGTATACTGGATGTTGATGGGGTCGTCAAAGTCCAGGCTCGCAGCCCTCTCCTCCAGCACCTCATCTGGAATCTCGTCGCCCATTTCGAGCACATCCTCCCAACTGTACATGCCCGGCTGCTTCTCTCCCCTGATCAGGACTGCTGTTCTCAGGAAGGGCAGCTTCTCGGAGTGGATCTCTCCTGGTTTGCTGGCTGCGGCCTCGGGGCAGACCTCATAGAACATCTTGACATAATCAGAGCTTTTGAACCTGTCCATGAGCAGGAGGACCTGGGCCTCGGATTGACGGAGGGCGTACTCCAGTTCATGAGTCCTGTAAGCGGGATTGATGTTCACCATGATGATCCCCGCTTTGGCGGTGGCGAACTGGGTGATGATCCATTCTGCTATATTCGTTGCCCAGATTGCCAGGCGGTCGCCCTTCTTCATCCCCAGGGCAATGAATCCCTTTGCTGCCCGGTCCAACTCCTTTTGCAGCTCGCGATAGGTATATCTTTTTCCCTGGTGGATGGAGACAATTGCATCATTATCCGGATACTTCTCAGCAATCTCACTGAACATGTCGCCGATGGTCTTTCCAATAAGCGGTTTTTCTGAGCCGCGAAATGCATAGCTGTGGGAGATTCTGCCTGGCATGGGGTTCCTCTCAATCCCTCAGGGAATATAATGGTATCTCAGGCAGAAGAGGATCATCCTATCATTTCATATGTAATTCAGTTTCGTTGATCTATTTATCCTCATCCATCGCTTTACTGAGCATGAAGAGCCCATTCTCCCTGATATTGATCTTAATGATGCTGGCAGTGATATATCCGGCATCCGCCCAGTATGCGCCTCCGGCTGGCTACAATACTGGCTACAATACTGGCTACGATACAGGCTATGATACTGGCTACGATACAGGCTATGATACTGGCTACGATACAGGCTATGATACTGGTTACAATACAGGCTATGATACCGGTTACGATACTGACTACTACACAGATCACAATGCCGACTACACCTGCTGGCAGTGTCCCGTCTGCGGATTTACCATCGGCTTGACATCCGCCGAGGCAGATAGCATCGATCCTTATGACCTCTGCCCGATCTGCTATTCCGCATATGCGGGCAGCTTCATTCCTGTCGACTGCTCAGAGAACATGAACTCTCAAGAGAGAGAGGACGTTAGCATCTCCGGCGGCAAAGAGGATTCATTGGACCGGACCGCCCCGATCGCCCCCATTCCATACCGCTCGGATAAGAGATCGGGCAATGATACTGCACCTGTCCGGGATGAACTCTCACCGAGAGGAAAGATACTGATGGTGCTCCCGCCTGACCAGTATCAGGAAGAGGAGCTGAATGTGCCCCGCAACTACTTCCAGAGCGCTGGCTACCAGGTCCAGCTGGCCTCCAAAGGGGTGAAGACGGCCACGGGGATGGACGGAGAGAAGACGGAGGTGGATCTGGATCTGGATGAGGTGAATCTCTCTGAATACATCGCCGTGGTCTTCGTGGGCGGCGAGGGGATCTACTCGGATGAGCTGCATAAAGATCCAGGCTACCAGAATCTTGCTCGATCAGCCCTAAGAGAGAAGAAGATCGTGGCCGCCATCTGTCTGGGGCCCTGGATCCTGGCGGATGCCGGCCTCCTCCAGGGCAAGAGGGCTACTGCATCTGATACCGACCACATCAAATCCAAAGGAGCAATAGTAGCAGATGAAATGGTGGTCCAGGACGGGATGATCATAACAGCCAGCGGACCCGATGCCTCCCAGGAGTTCGCCAGGACGGTGCTCGCCGCCCTGGAGGCCTCCTCCAGCACTGCCGACAGCCTAGATCTATCTCAGGAGCCAGATCAGTAGAGGAGAAGTAGGAAAACAATAGAGCACAGGTCACCTGTAGGCTGCGCGAGGGGGGGGGGGCAATTAGCTTTGGTGAACGGGGGGGGGGGGGGGGGGGGGACTCCCAATAAGAGCTAAGATTTTTATGCTTTAGAATTAAAAAGGGCACCAAATGACCGAGGTCCGAGACCCAGTGCACGGCTACGTCCGGCTGGAAGGCCTGGCCCTGAGGCTGGCCAACACCCCTCAGATGCAGAGGCTCCGCTGGATCAAGCAGCTTGGGCTGGCAAACCTGGTCTATCCCGGGGCCAACCACACCCGCTTCGAGCACAGCCTGGGGGCCTACTACATGGCCTCTCTCCTCACCGATCACCTGGGGCTGGAGGAGGAGGAGAAACAGGAGGTCTGCGCCGCCGCCCTCCTGCACGATGTGGGCCATGGCCCCCTCTCCCATGCCACGGAGTCGGCTCTCGCACCCTTTCTGAGGACGGAGCACGAGAGCGTCATCGATATCCTGAAGAGGGGAGAGCTGCGGGAGGTGCTGGAGGATCACGGCCTGAAGGCCTCTGATATCCAGTCCTTCATCAACGGCCAGGGCAACGGGCAGATCGTGAGCGGGGAGATCGATGTGGACCGAATGGACTACCTCATCCGGGACGCTCATTACACCGGCGTGGCCTACGGGGTGATAGATCATCTGCACCTCCTGCAGAAGATGACCTTCCATCAGGGCCAGTTAGCAGTGGAGGCAGGAGGAGTGCAGGCGGCAACATCGCTGCTCATCTCCCGGCTGCTCATGCACCCTGCCGTCTATTTCCACCATGTCTGCCGGATCTCGGAGTGTATGATCTCCTCCGGGATCAGAAGGATGATCGATGAGGGCGAAAGCCCTGCTCGGATAAAGAGGATGGACGACATCCAGCTCTTCACTGCTCTGGAAGAAGCAGGCGGCTATCCGGCGGAGATGGCCTCCCGCATAAAGTCCCGCCAGCTATTCAAAAGGGCGGTCTATGTCGATCTGGAGAGCCTGGAGCCATCACTATTGAGGGTCAGCGAGAAGATCATCGCCCAGGAGATAGCGGGGGAGGCAGGGATGGATGCCGACTGGATCCTGGTGGACAGGCCGCCCCTTCCAGACAGCCCCGAGGGCAGCTTTCCCGCCCTGGTGGGGGAGGAGATCAGGCCCCTGCGGGAGGTCTCGCCCCTGGTCAGCATCCTGGAGAGAGCCCAGAGGGCTACATGGCGCTTTGGCATCTACGCCCCGGCGGAATTGAGAGATGTGGCGGCAGGAGCTGCCAGAAGGTGCCTGAACCTGAAGAAGGGCACAGTGCAGCATACATTCTCGGACATCGATAACGGTTACCTTTAAGTCAATAGAAGTGAGATTGATTCCAATGGCATTTTCCGGAGAAGGAAGAGGATTAAACAAGAATATACTGGTCAAGACCATCCAGACGATGAACCAGCACCTGCCAAACAGAAGGCTCAACCTCACTGAACTGCTGGCAATGGAGAAGCCGGGAATCAGGGGAAAGGATAACACCTTTTTCGTGATGGATCGGTCCGAGCTCAAGCTGATCTCCGAGTCGCTTCCCAGATTCCTATGGAGCCGCCTCAGGCTGCCCATGCTCATTGAGATGTCGCCAGATTTCGGCAGTGGCGGAGCGCGCATTCAAGGTGAGGCAGAGGTGGAGCTGACGAGCAAGATCCTGGACAAGGAGAGGCCGTTTGGGTCCAGGCAGCTTGTGATCTACCTCCCAGATGTGCGGGAGCTTCGCCGGAAGCTTCCTACAACTACTCAATATGCATTCGTCACCAATCTCCGGGATAGAGAGTTTTAACGGCTGAATGAGCAGTGCCTTGGGGGCACTGGAGGATTCTATGGCAGAGGACAGGCTGACAGAAGGGGCAAGACAGTTTAAAGAGAGGATGAATGCTGGTGCCTATAAAGAGGCAGCAAAGATCAAGTCGGACTTCGGCCTCCCCAATTCCATGCTGATGGATGCAGTCAGTGCGGCATATGATGCCAACATGAAGAAGGGGGATTATTCCATTGCAGCCGAACTGGCCAGGCAGTATGATCTTCCCGGCGAGCTGCGCCTGGAAGCAGCTCAGAGATCATTCCATAGAAAGATTGACAGCGAGTTCTACCGGGCTGCAGCGGAGTACGCCAAGGAGTTCGGGCTGCCGGAGGATATGGTCAGGCAGGCGGCCACCCAGGCCTTCAATAAGAGCATGAGCATGGGGATGGTCAAGAATGCTGCCGAGATCGCCGATGACTTCGACCTTCCCAGGCCGATGAAAATGGAGGCGGCAAAGAGGTCCTTCGAGCAGCATATGCAGGCCGGCCTCTACCGCAAGGCTCTGAAGATCGCCCATAAGTACGACCTTCCAGAGGAGATGGTGGCAGAGGCAGAGAAGAAGATATCCTGAGGCCTCAAAAGAGGCTTCGGGCTTGAGATTAAAGGCTTGAAGCTTGAGGCTCGCACTGACCTCATCACTGGACACATGCCGAAAGTAGTGCTGACAATAGGCGGATCGGATTCCGGAGGAGGAGCAGGGATCCAGGCGGACATCAAGACCTTCTCCGTCCTGGGGCTGCACGGGACCTCTGCCATCACCGCCATCACCGCCCAGAACACCATGGGAGTGCAGCATATCTATCCCCTTCCCCCGGAACAGGTGAGAGCGCAGCTTACGTCGATAACAGAGGACTTCTCCATAGCCTGGGCCAAGACCGGCATGCTCCACTCAGCACAGATTGTGGGTGTAGTGGCCGATCACCTCTCAGCAAATGAAATTCCTCTGGTCCTGGACCCTGTGATCGAGGCTGAGGCTGGAGGAAGGCTCCTCCGGCCGGAGGCTGTATCCGCCCTGATAGATCATCTGATACCCATAGCAGGGGTGGTAACCCCCAACATATTCGAGGCTGAAGCGCTCACCGGCATAGCAGTCTGCGATATGGAGAGCGCAGCTCATGCCGCCCGGAACATCATAAGCCTGGGGGCGCAGGCGGTGATCATCAAGGGAGGGCACCTGGATTGCACCGATCTGCTCATGATGAAGGATAGGAGCATCCTGTTGCCCTCAGAGAGAATACCAGGAGAGAACCATGGCATAGGATGCACCTTCTCTGCCGCATTAACCTCTTTTCTTGCCGGGGGCTGCTCACTGGAGGAGGCCGCCCGCAGGGCGAAGGAGTTTGCAAAGAGCGCCCTTCGCGGGAGCCTCAGGCTGGGAAGGGGGGCGGGCCCGGTGAATCAATCTGCTGCTCAAAGGGCTGAGGCAAGCCGATACCGGGTGCTCTGCGACCTGGAAAGGGCAATGGACCGGCTGGAAGAGAATCCCGATCTCCTCGATCTCATGGCAGAGGAAGGAGCTGGACCGGCCATGGCCGTTCCCGGTGCCAGCTGCCTTGAGGATGTGGCAGAGCTGAAGGGAGGAGTGGCGAGGATCGGGGATAAGATATGCCGCCGGGGAGGCCTTCGCTTTGGAGAGAAGAGCAATAAGGCGGCTGTGATCCTGGCGGCAATGAGGATAGATCCCCGGGCCAGGGCAGCCCTCGAATTGGCGCCTTCTGCTCTCTCACTCTGCAGGGAGTCTGGCTTCTTGATAATGGACGGCACTATGGGTAGCACTACGGACAGCACTTCGCGGCACAAGATGGGAGCAGATGGCCGGGGCCAATTGAGGGGGGAGGAGGGATCAAAGGGGAGAGGGTCGAGCAGAGAGGCGCCAGGCCATTTGCAGGCCGGCTCAACACTGCTGCCCATTGCGATATGGGATGAGGGAATTCATGGAAAGGGGCCCAGGCTTTATCTGTTAGGGAGCTCAGCATCCTCTCTGATCGAATTGGCGGCCAGAATGTCCGGCAGCCACGATCCTGCGCCAGGGTTATAGCAGTCTGTCAGATGATAGTAAGATATAAATTGTGGGGCAGGGATGCACAAAGGAATTGCTCTAGCTGGAGTGTTGATTATGGGAAGCGTTAAGCCTAGTTATATCAAGAATTTCGCGACGGATCTATTAAGAGAGCATGAGAGCTCATTTAGCGCCGATTTTGAGCAGAATAAGTTGATGGTATCCGAGTATACCGATATCAAAAATAAAGCCATCCGCAACCGCGTAGCAGGCTACATATCCAATGTGATGAGACAGAGAAATACGAGAAGAGAGGTCGAGGTTGATGTATAGCGGCGTGTTTCCTGCGATCATCACGCCATTCTTAGAGGACATGAGCCTGGACGAGGAGGGGCTGAAGAGAAATGTGTTGCACCTTTGCCAGACAGGTATAGCGGGGATAGTGCCCTGCGGAACCACTGGCGAGGCGGCCACTCTTACCATTGCAGAGCACAAGCGAGTGATAGAGATCACAGTGGAGAACTCGAGCGTGCCGGTGATAGCAGGCACTGGCTCCAACAACACCCGTGAGGCAGTGGAGCTGACCTGCCATGCTGCAGAGGCGGGCGCTGATGCTGCCTTGCTGATAACTCCCTACTACAACCGGCCCAATGATCGCGGCATGTTCGAGCACTTCAAGACCGTGGCCGAGAAGTGCAATATCCCAATGGTGCTCTACAATGTTCCCAAGAGGACGGGAATCGACCTCAAGCCGGAGCTGGTGGCAAAGCTCTCCCGGATAAAGAATATCGTAGCAGTAAAGGAGGCCAGCGGAAGCCTCTCTCAGCTATCTCAAATAATTGAGCAGACCCGGGAAAGTGACTTTTCCGTCCTCTGCGGCGATGATGACCTTACGCTTCCATCCATAGCCCTGGGGGCACAGGGCGTGATCTCTGTAGTGGCCAATGTCGCCCCCAGAAAGACAGTGGCCATGGTGAATGCCATGCTCAAGGGCGATCTGGAAAAGGCGAGATCATTGCACTATGAGCTTGCCCCTCTGGTCCGGGCGATGTTCCTTGAGACCAACCCCATCCCTGTGAAGAGCGCCCAAAAATATCTGGGATTGGCGGGCGGGCCGTTGCGCCTTCCCCTGGCGGAGATGTCCCCGGATAAAGAGAGCATTCTCAAGGGGGTCCTGGAGTCTCTGGGCGAGAGGGCATGACTCGGATTGCAGTAACTGGGGCTCTGGGTCGCATGGGCACTCTGGTCATCCAGGAGGCGGCCAGGATCGAGGGAATGGAGCTGGTGGCGGGCCTGGATGTTATCGGGGCAGGGGAGCCTCTTCCGGGGGGCCTTCTGGTCAAGGATGCCTCCCGGCTGGAGGAGGTGATAATAGAGAGCAAGCCGGATGTGCTAATCGACTTCACCATCGCCAAAGCAGCAGTGGAGAACGCCTGCACTGCGGCCTCTCTTGGTGTGGATCTGGTGATAGGAACCACGGGCATCTCTCCTGAGCAGCACTCCCAGATGAGAGCAGCAATCGAGGGCAATGTGGCAGCAGTTATAAGCCCCAACTTCGCTGTGGGAGTGAACCTCTTCTGGAAGCTGGTGGCAGATGCTGCCGCCTCTCTCAAGGGCTATGACTTCGATATAGAGATCATTGAAGCCCATCACAACCAGAAGAAGGATGCACCAAGCGGCACTGCCCTGGCCACTGTGCAGGCCATAAGAAGGGCGCGGGGAGAGCCGGATTCGCTTGACGCTTCCAGCGTGGTTTATGGCCGGAAAGGGATTATGCTCCGGGGCAAGGAGATCGGAGTGCATGCTGTGCGAGCCGGGGATATTGTAGGAGATCACACTGTCCTCATGGCAGGTCCGGGGGAGAGGCTGGAGATAAAGCATCAGGCTCATAGCAGGACGGCCTTTGCCAGTGGTGCAGTGCGGGCAGCCAGCTGGGTGGCGGGAAGGGATCCAGGAATCTACAGCATGGGAGATGTCCTTCAATCGAGATGAATCGAGTAGCTGAAAGGAGCCTGTCCCTTTTATATGGGAGAGAGCAGCTGGACCCTTTTTCTCAGTCGAGGAATGTGATCGGCTTCTGTGGCATTTGCGATTCAGAGCTGGAGAGCCTGGCATACTACTGCACAGACCAGGAATGGCTGATCTCAGCCCGCTGCAAGAGAGGGCATCTGGCACTGCTTCGTTACGACAGGGAGTGGAACTGGAAAGAGGACCTCCCTTTAGAATTTGTTAAGGAAGAGATCAGAGTTTCCGATCTGGACGGGGAGATGCTTAATTCCGTCTTCACCCCGGCAGAGATCAGGGATATGATCGCCTGCCAGCAGGGTCGGCCCTACACCAGGCAGAACATCTACCGCGCCAGGGCGAAGTACGAGAGGTTCGAGAAGCTATTTGGGATCAAGATCGAGATTTAGTCCTCCACAAGTCTCAGTGGCGTTTTTCCGTGAATACAAGCCTGACATTGAGCAACTGGCCCTCCTCGCAAGACTCCCTTATCCCACCTTCAGTAGAAACGGATGTTGTTGGCACCACCAGAACCCTGAGATCGGCGAACCCAAAAGTCATGATCTTAGAGGGCTTCAAGGATTACATACCACATAGCATTACGTTATTGTCTATCTCATCTTTGAAGACTATGTGATATTTATAAATCTAGAACACATGATAAAGCCTACGAGGCAACAGAAGGTCCAATGAATCGCATTTTAGAGGATGATAGAATGCTCACCGAACTAAAGCAGGCAAATATTCCAACAGAAGAGTTTGCCAGAATCATAAGAACCATAGGTAGACGCTGAGATCGTCCTCCTCTTCACCTTTTTCTCTTCTTAATTCTTAAGGATTAGGTCATATGCATTAAGGATTAAGCCATATGCATTAAGGATTATGTCATATGCATTAAGGATTAAGGGAAATGATCTCAAGATAATAAAAAAGGTCAGCGGATTTAACCGCTTTTCAAATGCTCCTCACTTCGGGCTCACAGGATTTATTTGCTGATTTTTTTCTCCAACTAAGCATCTGCAGGTCGCCAGCCCTCATCGGTGGAATAGGGAAGAGCCTTGCCGTCAAAAATTATGCGTATGCGCCTTTCGCCCTGGCTACCAGTGACCTCCTCAGCAATGATCGTAAAATCTATCGCTGACATGATAGCGTCTCCGAATTGCTCGTTCATCCATCGTTGGATAGCTGGTGCATATACATCAACTGCCTCGTGAAGGCGGTAGATTGCTCCAGCTTTCCATCGTACTGGTGGAGTGCGAAGTGGATCTAGCGTCCCTGCCTTCAAGTCGAGCTGCTTTTCTAGGCACTCTTGCGTGGTCGCCTCCAATGGAGCTTGTCCGCTCAGGATCGCTCCAATACGAATCGGTAGTAGGTTGCAATTTTCTCCCATCGCTTCGAGGGTCAGTCCTTTATCCCGCGCTGCCTTATTCGCAATATCGAGAGCCTGCAGACGGGCCTGATAACTTTCAATAGCGAGGTCATCGCCCTTACTGTTCATTAGTTGTTTCATCTTCTTCTCCTTTCTACTATTGGCCCAAATGCCCCCTTCATTCAAGTACCTTTGCATGCGGATTCAAGCATTGTTGGCATGGGTATGATGAGGCGGCAGAGGCATTTGGAAGGACGATCGAGCTAAATCCAGCAGAAAATCCTTTTGATTGGATCCTGAAGGGTAATGCCCTCCGTGATGGAAAAAGATATGATAAGGCCATTTCGGCATATGAGCACTCCCTGCAGATCGACCCCGATTATCCCGATGCGTGGATGGGAAGGGGCGAGGCCCTCTCCGCCCTTGGAAGAGGCGAGGAGGCCGAGGCTGCTCGTGCCCGAGATTGCGGAACTACATCTTCTTTTTCCGCTCAATATCTCAAGGCGACGTGTTGCATACGACTTCAGCCAAGAGCAGCCTCGGCCTTGAGATCTTCTACTGGACGGAAGGTGTCTGCGCCGTAGCCGGCAAGCTTGGCCAGGAAGCGCGTTCTTGGTATTCCTGGGGCTGCCCCTGAGGGCCATCTTCCCAACTCGTAGAGCTTAATTGGGGATAGGAAAGCTCGAGTTCAATTACTCACATAAAGCAGCGAAGAGCCATTTTATTGGAGTGAACCTCTGATAGTAGACAGGTAGTTAAGCAACGGCATTTAAAGCAACCTCCAATTCGAACTGATCCAGAGACATGTAATTCAGTGCCGAATGCAGTCTCTTCTTATTGTAAACCTTCTCAATAAAATGCCAGATGGTTTCATAGGCATCAACAAATGTCCCGTACTCATTAAGATATACCTCCTCGACCTTTTGAGTCTTGATAAAGCACTCCGCAAACGCATTGTCATATGGATTTCCTTTTCTGGACATGCTGATCAGAATATTATGGTTTTTAAGACAGTCAACATAATCTTTAGATGCATACTGCACCCCTTGATCTGAGTGATGGATGAGCCCAGTTAGAGATTTTGACCATCTATTCCTCAATGCCTTGGCCAATGCATTCATGGCCAGTTGGCCTCCCAAACTCCGGCCCAGATCCCAGCCGATACACTTTCTGCTAGCGAGATCCAGGATCACTGCCAGATAGATATGCTCATGCCGCAGTTGGATGTATGTGATATCCGACGCCCAGACCTGATTCACTCCGGTCACAATGGTGTTCTTCAGAAGGTTTGGATACACCGGCAGTCCATGGCTGGAATCGGTTGTTACTGGCTTGAACTTTTTCTTCTTATGGCACAGCAGGTTATCCAGATGCATGAGCCTTAGCACCCGCTTGTGGTTGACGGGATAGCCGCGATGATGGAGCTCTGCAGTTATCCTTCGATAGCCGTATCCAGGAAATTCCAGAGCAATATCTCGAATCTCATCTCTGAGAACTGTATTTTCGGCGATCTCAGAGGCATCTGAATTTTGCTCTATTCGCCATTTGCAGTAGCCGCTGCGACTCACTTCCAATGCCTGACATGATTGAGATACGGACAACTGAAGGCTGCTCGAATGAGCTTCCTGGATGATCATATACTGCCTCCTAGCGTCGGTTTTAGTCTCTCCTCCCGGACCTTCTTCTGGGTCATGGCGAATGCTTTTTTTAAAAGCTCGTTCTCAGCATGAGCTTGACCTAGCAACCTCTCAAGCTCGGCGATCCTGGCCTCGTACTTGCATATGTTGCCATTGCCGCTGAATGCTCTTTCTGGATTCTCGGCCAGTTCGTCTCGCCATCGGGATGGAAGGCTGGGGTGGACACCATATTCGCGGGCAATCTGGGCCAGGGGTTTGCCGGACTCAAGCTCGGCTACTACTGATATCTTGAATCCTCGGTCGTAGCGCCGTCTGGTCTTTTTCATATGATTCCCTCCATGAGTTGCCATTGCTTAACTCATTGTCCACTCGGAGGGGTTCACTCCACATAATAGTTAATAATAATTATAGTATATAAATTATATTAAAAAGTCTGCTGGTTTATAGGAGTTCTCTTCGAGCGTTAAGTTCTTCATCAGAAAGATCAACTGAACACGCGATTCGATTAAAGTAGGAAGGATCTCGTTGGCTGGAGCTATTCTTAGAGTTAATGTAACCGAGATTGGAGAGTTCATTCGCTATCAATCATGCGATCGCCGTTTCAAGTTAGATTATAATAATCGCGAGGAGGCAAAAAATGGAATTCCTTTCTTTGATCGGCTTTTTAACCCTTTGGATCTTGTGTTAAAGAGGGCAGGGGATGAAAAGGAGGACGAATGGGAGAGGCAGCTTAATAGTGCTGGCTTCAATAGCATTGTTTTCAACTCACAAAGTTTAAGCTTCAATGGACCGACTCTTGATGATGAGCAGGGTGCAACCTGGGAGGATTTTGCTCGAAGCATCCAGGATCTTGATATTAATCAGCCTGCATATGCACGTCAAGTTAAGATCGAAGCGGCAATAGGTACTTTTAATGTTGTGGGGAAAATCGATTTTATTCTAGTTTTATGGGAAAATGGGCTCCCTAAGCTAAGAATCATTGAGTGCAAAGCAAGTCGAAGAGATCGTACGTATCATCGGATTCAAGTTGTGCTTTATCGCATGATTGTGCAACGCTTGATGGAAGATGCTGCTTTATATGCTGGTGAGATCGCAATCGATCCACAGACTATTGAGTGTGTAGTAGCAAGGATCGATGAAAACACAAACGGTGTCCAAGATATACTTGCGTTGAACCCTTTAGAAAGTTTAGATCAAGAGAGAGAGGATATCGAGCGTTTGCTCGCAGAAGATGGCAGGCTTATGCAGATAGCACAGCAAGATATCCAGGATTTAGAATATCAAATTAATGAAAAATGTAATACGTGTGTATTTAATGTTTACTGCCTGCCGGATAGTGGAATTAGGCATAGGTTAGAGCTTCTGGGCATAGAGCCATCAGTAGTTCGAGCTTTAAAAAAAGTAGGTATATTAGATATTGACCAGCTAGCAGATTTCGATTTGGAGGGAACGCTTGCCGACCGCATAAGAAGACAACCGGGGTTCTCAGAAAACCTAGAGATACTGAGGCTAAAGGCAAGAGTCCGCCTACGAACTCTTCCTGGAGGGGACACAGATATCGACTCCTATGAAGTCCAACCTTTGCCATTTTATTCAGATCGTGGGCAACTTCCAGAGCACACAATTAATGATCAGAGATTAATAAGAGTATATCTTTCTATAGATTATGATTACGTAGAAAATAGGATAGGCGCACTTGCCGCACATATAACCAAGAGTGAGGGCTTAATATATACTCGATTCATCGAGGTTGATGGAAAATGGCAACCCGATCCGGAAATAAAGGAGGCCTGGCTAACAGAGCAGGAAGGAGACGAACAAGCCTATAATGACATTAGGCCTTTGAGCAGATTTAATGAAAGCATAGCGCGCTTCAAGACCTCTGAATGGACGGGAAGATATGATGAAGATACAGCAGCTGAAAGAGAACTAATCCAAGGTTTCTTGCATGAGCTTACGGTTGCAATTTCCGAAATCGCAGAGGTAGATCGGGCCCCGATCCATTTTTATGTCTGGTCTCGGGCAGAAATGTCTCATCTCATTGAGGCTTGCTCACGAGCAGGCTCGGCGCTTCTGAGTCACTTAAATGAACTCCTCGGATGTCGCCAGGGGCTAGAGCAGCTCATCTACTCTTGCCTTCAAGAGGAAATTAATAACCGCTTTGCGTTGGGATGGACCGGACGCGGACTGGTAGTTGCTACAAGCCTTAAATGGTTTGGGTGGCGCTACCATTGGCGCCGTCGTGTTGGCGGATCGGATGTAGATCTAGATCGAATATTCACACAGGATCTATTTGATTTTAAAACAACTTTAGCCATTAAAAGAAGTAGGATGAGTGCAGACGGGACTCTTCAATTTGAATGGGCAAATCCCCGTGATAATGGTGCTTTTAATCATCAATTTGAGATCCGCGGCAGGTTCTTTGATTCCCTTCCAGCTCCCTATTGGCATGCTGTCTGGAGATCACTTCCTAACTCAACTGAGCTTCGAGATAGGAAAGTTGCAAATGCCATAGAAAGGTATAATGCAGCAAGAGAGCCTCCTGGACTCTTGAAAGCCTACCTGAAAGCAAGGACGCATGCATTAAGATGGATAGAAGAGAGAGTCCGCTTCAAAAACCCGGACATTGAAAAGCCGCCTATAGTCATATCCGAAATAATGGAGTTTACGCTTGGCGTAGATAGCATAAGGAGATCGGCAATTGACTTCCTCCAACTCGACCAGCATGTTAGGATCACTGATTGGATTGCGTCTCACCTTGTACCTCCCGCAAATAGAGTCCCCTTAGGAAGGACCATTCCAGTTAGAAATGTTTTCGTAAGAGATGGCGACGTAATTGCACAGATAAGCCTTGAAGGGTATGGCTTTGATTACGACGTGATGGAGGCCAACTGTAGTATTGGTGAAGGATCTTTCATCCGCTTAACACCATGCTCAGATGATCCTTTCCAGGGACAAACCATTAGGCAGTTGCTTAATGCAGGTAGCACTTGCATAGTACGCGCCATTAACTGGCAGGCGAGAAAAGTCACTTTACATATTCTACCCATGAGAGAACCAGATAACTATCGCCTGCGAAGCATACCTCACTCAGAGGAAGGTAAAGTATTCGATTTCGCCACAATAGATGAAAGTCCGTCCGACTTCGTTGCTCCACGGGTTGAAAAAGCATTAAGCGTCAATGGGCTTTCTCCCATTTATCAATGGCTTGATCCACAAGATCCACGTATACCTCCACAGAATCTCATAGAAATGGATAGACAATCACGATTTAGAGGCTTTCTTAAATCCTTAGTCCTGCCGGATGGCAATAGATTAGATGAGGATCAGATCGCGGCATGTATTAGCGGTCTAAACACTCGAATTCAGCTGCTCCAGGGACCGCCTGGAACGGGGAAAACCAATACAGCCGCGGTTGCTTTGCTGTTAAGAGTTCTTGCTCGCTTTGCGGTCGTGAGCCTCTAATGGGTTTGAGTTTTGTAATATGGAAAAGTCAAGAGTTCCTGCAAGCTCCAGACATGATCGATTAAGCCAGCTTGCTTCGCGGGACTATTGAACTTCGTTATGCCCATCTCATTTCTATATTTTAGAGCACGATGCTTTCGGCAGTAGTTGAAGTGCGCGAAATATAGGGTCATTTGGTTATTCAATTCTGCAGTCTCCTTAGAGAAACCTATGGTTTTCCTTGATATGCGGTTATTATCTTGTCTGCATGTCAGGTTTTGCCGTTCAATGTAGCTGGTAGATATCATTTTGTGGTCTATATCTTTTCCAAATATGATTCTCTTGACCACTTTTTTAGTCTACCGTTGACCCTCATTTTAATGACTTGAGCATATTGTAATAGTTCATCTACGATTAATTTAGACTTCGAGGTCGCCCTCGCTTGCCTGTTGGTGCGAACGGCTGTAGTTTTCCATATTGCTTTCGAAGAGCTGCTGCATATAGTCTTAATCCATCTGTCACAAAGAGCGGCATTGATCTGAGTCTTTTGGCAGTATTTGAAACGAACTGATCTGCATTTTCCTGAGATCGCTCACCGATAACATGTGAAAGCACCAACCTGCAATTTGCAGCCATGCTTATCCAGATCCAAGTTCCTTTATCTTCGTATTCACCTTCTCTGGGTAGTGTTTTTCCCCACAAAAGTCCATGCCTCGTCCATCTCTACCTTTGGGGTCTCTACATCCTTCAAGACAACTTCATTGACTTTTTCACTATGCTTTGCTGCTTTCGAGATCCAAGTGCTTACAGTAGATGGTTTTGACTCAAGGATCTCAGCTATTCCTAAGACACTCATTCCACGCATGGCCATTTTTAGAGCCAGCTTGATCTTTTCTTCGTTTGTTCTTGTGTCATAGAATGCAGTGTTAGTTCTATCACAGAATCTGGTACCACATGTGTGGCAAATATATTTCCTGACCTTGCCGGAGCTTATCTTGTAAGTTCCGTACACAGTGACGTTTCCTTTCCCAGCAATTCCAAATAGATTGCACTGCTCATTCGGGCATGCTACATCCAAGAATCGAGGCTTTGGACCTCTTTTGCCCATTTTGCTACACCCCATGTAGCATATAGGAATAGGTTATATAAATAACAGCCGATTGTAGATTCACGACCGATATTCGACGCATGGTTAATATGAGTGACGATTCTGAGTTTTTCAGGACTGCGTCTCAACTTAATATAAATATGTATTTGGAAATAACCAACAATAATGGATCATACATTATCGATGAAAAAATATATCAACGCCTATATGAAAGCAAGATGATAAACTACTTCGATCATCGCTTTGGGACTTTTAGTGGTGTATCTGAAAAAGATATTAAAGCCGGACATTGCAGAGAATTAACAAAATCCGAAAGAGATTATTCAGATCAAATCGCATTGCCCAGATATTGGATGGAATCTGCAGTTGTTAAGGAAAAATTAGATAATATCGCTTGTGGAAGAGGATGGCTCTTCATTTATCGAATGATAACAAATGTAACAAATGAGCGCACATTAATAAGCAGTGTGATTCCTAAAAATCCTGTAGGGAATTCTGCATATCTTATTTCATCAAAAGAAAATGGTTTTAAAATTGCGTGTCTATTATCTAATTTCAATTGTTTCGTGCTCGATTATTTTGCAAGACAAAAATTAGGTGGAACAAACTTAAATGTCTTTATATTGAAACAACTTCCTGTAATCCCCCCCAAATTCTATAAATCTAATAGTCTAGGTGTCATAGTTCCTAAAGTATTGGAGCTCACCTACACCGCCTGGGACATCAAAGCCTTCGCTGACGACCTCTGGCGAGAGGCCGACGAGTCCCTCCGCGCCGCCCTCAAGCAGCAGTGGGACGAGAACGTCGCCGAGACCGATGGCGGCCATGCAGGCACAGAGGCCCCTTCCTGGGCTGAGATAGCGCCGGACGGCTTCCCCTATCCGCCCTTCAAGTGGGATGAGGAGAGACGGGCCAGGCTGCGGGCGGAGCTGGATGCCATCTATGCGCATCTGTATGGGCTGACAAGGGAAGAGCTGGATTATATTCTGGAGACCTTTCCGATAGTGAAACGGAAGGATGTCGAGAAGTACGGGAGCTATCGAACCAAAGAATTAATTTTAGATTATTATGAAGAATATTCTGATAAATTAGATTATGTGCATGTGGAGGTAAAATAGATGGAAGGGCAGCAGGAGAAAGAGAGGCTAAATCCCTTTGGAGCTCTAGAGGATATATGTACGGCTTATCGAAAATACGTCACCTCCTTCCAGAGGTTCAAAAACCCCACCATCAGGAACTGGGTCGATGAAAAGTTGAAAGAAGGGACTCTCATCTCTAAAGGACCCTACATAGAGCTTAACCGAAGATATCTCCACGGCGATTCTTTCGACCAGCTCGTGAGCGAGGGCCTAATCCATCCCAACTCGCCGAGGTGCTTCACAGCCAAAGCTGAGGACAAAGAGTCGCCGCTGGTGGACCTCCATAAGCATCAATCCGACGCAGTGAGGACGATCGCCTCAGGCAAAAATACTATTATCGCCACCGGGACCGGCAGCGGGAAGAGCTTCTGCTTCGGGATACCAATCATTAGTGAGTGCCTCAGGCTCCAAGATGAAGAGGTCAAGGGTGTCAAGGCGATCATAATCTACCCGATGAACGCTCTCGCAAACTCCCAGTATGATGATTTTGCCTCCAGGCTCGAAGGGACTGGGCTCAAGATTGCCCTCTACACTGCCGATACCCCCAATAGCCGCGAGAAAGCCCTAGCCAATTACGCCTCTACGACAGGAAGGGAGAAGCCACGAGACTCCGAGCTGTTGTCGAGAGATGAGATCAAAGATACGCCACCAGACATACTTCTCACTAACTATGTGATGCTTGAGTATCTTCTCACCCGGTTCGAGGACCGTAACGCCATATTTCCTGAGGGCAGAACCGCTCTCAGATTCTTAGTGTTGGACGAGGTTCACACTTATACGGGAAAGCAGGGAGCCGACGTCGCTTACCTCATCAGAAGGCTTAAGCAGCACACCAGAACCGCAGGCGATCTTAGATGCATAGGCACCAGCGCCACGGTTCAGAGCTCCGAGGGAGGGAACGCATCAGAGGCCATATCAAAATTCGCTTCTCGGCTATTCGGCGAGCCCTTTGAACTAGACTCGGTGATCACCGAGACCCACTCCGAACCGGTTATTGATGGCGAGCTTTTCCTTCCGGAGAACGTTTTGGTCACTGAGGAAATGGTCGATAAGTATGATGGCACCCAGGAGACTACCATACCTCTCATCATGGCCTTGACAGGCTCCGACCACCTGCAAGAGACCGATGCCAAGAGCCTTGGCAGGACATTGGGTGAGCAGAGGACTATTCAATTTCTCGAAAAGTCTCTCTTCGAGAACCCTATGAGCCTTTATGACCTCGTCGAAACCTATAGGTTACAGGTTAGACCGAACTCAACAAAAGAGGAATGCGACCGAGAGATCAGAGCCGCTCTTCTTGCTGGGATGAACGTTGAGATCGAGGTAAGAGGCAAGTCCCAGCCCCTGATGATACCTAAAGTCCATGCATTCTTCAGCCAAGGAGGCGAGATCAAAAGCTGCATCAGCCCTGAGTCTCCACATATGAACGGTGCAGGTGAGGTGATCTGTCCGGATTGCTCAAGAAACGAGAAGATCAGAAAGACCTTCCCCCTGGTCTTTTGCAGAGCCTGTGGCCAGGACTATTACTCCATCGAAATCACACCAGAAGGCAGTCTCAAACCTAGAGATATGGACGATCTCGATATCGAGGGCGACCCAGCCTACATCCTTCTCGGAAGATACAACCGAGAGATCACGCCACCTCCAGACCAATGGCTGAATCCCGGCGGCACACCAAGAAAGGAGTACAGAGAGTACGTTGATTTGGATGAGGCTGAGTATTGTCCCGACTGCAATAGGCTTTATAGAAAAAAAGATGTTGAAAAGTGCATCTGCAGCTCAAAGGTCCTAGTTACAATAGTGCCTCACCCCTTCCTCTTCTGCCCATCTGAGGATTGCGGCGTCTATTACAACAGAAGACCCAGAGAATTCAACAAGCTCTTCTCCTTCGGCACCGTGGGAAGGTCAACAGCCACTGATGTTATTGTATCTCACAACCTTAACACCCTTCCCCGTGATGAAAGAAAAATTCTGGTATTTAGCGATAATCGCCAGGACACCGCCTTGCAAGCCGCCCATATGAACAACATCCAGAAACGGCTCCATTTCCGACGTGGGCTATACAGAACCCTGGAAAGAGCTGGAGAGCCAGTCGAGCTCCTCGATATAGGAGACATGATCTTTAAACTTCTCAACGAAAAAGGTGCGTTGCCCAAATACACCAAGTCCACTTCAGATCAAAAATTCTCGGTGTTCTCCAGCAAGTCAGGAGATACTGCCTTTAAAGAATATCTTCGTTTCAACACTGTCCTTGAACTCGGCTCGTCTCCTAGGAGGAACCAACAGAACCTAGAGAACGTGGGACTCCTTCAAGTGACTTACGACGGACTCACCAAACTCGCACAGACTAACGACTTATGGGCAGAAATTCCAGAATTCATGGAACTTAGCGAATCTGCACGTGAAGATTATTTGACTGGCTTTCTGGATATCATGCGCTACAGGACTGCGATAGCATACGACTACCTTCTCGATCACGATGGATTTAAAACTAAAATAGAGGACAGGCTCGACGAGGATGTTCTCTTCCATGACGAACATAGGACCTACCAGCCTGAGGGCTACAGCGATGACGCCGTCAACAATACCCGAAAAGCGCAAGTCCATAGGCTCTCGTGGAAAACAGGACCTCATGTTGTGTGGACGATGAAGATTCTCGGTGCTGATAGAATGCGGTCTGAGAAGATCGTTAAAATAGTGGCTCATGTACTAGTTGAAGCTGGAGAGCTTCAATGGGTGTACGTCCACAAGTGGTTGCGTGGAAAATTGCTAATGATCAATCCAGAAGCTATACGTCTCTCCGCCATTAAAGATATTGTTCTGACACATAAAGCTTGCAAGAAATGCGGAACTGTCCACCACTTCAAAGAAGTGGGTGTCTGCACCGGTGCCAAATGTCAAAATCTCGTAGATGAGGACTTTTCTAATAACTATTTTAGGTACGAATACACCCGGAACTTCGATCAAGTAGTTGCTCTTAAAGCTGCAGAGCATAGCGGCCAAATCGATGGCGAAACCAGAAAGGAGCTCGAGACAAAGTTCAAGGATCCGAAAGATCCTCTCAACGTAATTGTCTGCACCCCTACCATGGAGCTAGGAATAGATATTGGATCTCTCTCGGCAGTCTATATGAGGAATGTCCCTCCCTCTCCCTCCAACTACGCCCAGAGGGCAGGAAGAGCCGGCAGAAAGTCCCAAACCTCGATCATCAACACCTTTTGCGGCGGTGGATCTAAGCGAGGCCCCCACGACCAGTATTTCTATCGGTATCCTACGAAAATAATAGCTGGAGAGATCAGCACGCCTAGATTCCTCCTGGATAACAAGGCTCTCGTCATGACCCACATCCATTCTTTTGTTCTAGAAAAGATAGACGAGAAGGTCCCCCAGAAGATTGGGGAGATCCTGGATATCGAGACCGATGAGCTTATGATGAGGTCCGACTTCAAAGAAGCCCTCGATCAGGCGGTCAAAGCGAGACGAAATGATATAGTTAGATCGATCATGGAAGGGTTCAAAGCCGAGATCGAGGAGTATGACTGGCTCGATGAACAGTTCATAAAAAACGTCGTCGATCGTTTTATCCTGGATTTTGACAGATCCTTCGATTTTTTTAGAGATGAGTACATCCAACTTCAAAAGGAGTGGTATGAGATTAATGTTTTAGCGAGGAGAAGTCCACCCTCCAATGAACAAAATTGGAGAAGAACCTCGATAGAGAAGAAAATGCATAATATGCGTGAAGGCAAAGAGAATTATTTTACTTACCGCTACCTCGCAAGTCGGGGATTCACACCTAATTACGGTTTTCCAGCAAATGTGACCACTCTCTTTCTCGATCATAGGGGTAAACGAATCGAAGAATCCGACCTACAGAGAGATAGGGCTACGGCGATAAGAGAATATGCCCCAGGAAACAGTATCTACTACCGAGGAGGCCGATACCAGATCATCGAGGCACGTTTAAAACAAGATCGTCCGGACACAAGAAAGCTGGTAATATGCCCAAATTGCGAAACTTATTACATTGGAGAAGATATTGCGATCAATGCAGCCTGTAGAGTATGTAGGTCACCTCTTAATGAAATTATTCCATACGATGCCATCGAGATACCTGATCAATTTGCAGTGAGGCGTCAGGGCATAACCAGCGACGAGGAGGAGAGGATGCGACGAGGATACCACATAAACAGGCATTATCATCAAGGCCCCAAGGTGAGATTCTGGGAAGCTGTGGACATCGCGGGGCGGATCTTTTCTCTGTGTTATGAACATAATGGTAAAATTTTAACTGTTAATACGGGGACGAGGAAAGCTGAAAAGGATGATCAGGAAAACGGGTTTACTTTATGCAACGCCTGTAAGAGATGGATATTTGGTGATGAAAACATCGAACGTCATATAGATCCCAATGATGATAAGAAATGCAGACGGAATGGAACAGAAGATGAAATAACCCGTAGAGTTGTTCTTTACGCAGAATCCTATCATGATGTGATTACAATCGATTGCGATCTTCCTAGAGAAATCGATTCCGAATACTCAGAAGGATTCTATCAGACTCTCTCTCAGGCGATAATCCAAGGTCTACAGATAAAAATGAATATCAATGTGGATGAGGTAGAAACGTTCCTCATGCCTAATCCCGAGAGGGAAGGAACCTTCCGCATCGTTCTCTATGAGGGTGCAGAAGGCGGAGCTGGATTCCTCAGATCACTTCAAGAGACCGGCGAGATGCATGAGGTTGTGGGGCTGGCCCGCGAGATACTCCATGAGTTCGACCCCGATGAGGCGAAATGCGATCGGGCATGCTATAGCTGTCTATGTAACTACTATAACCAATCTGTTCATGAGATTTTGGATCGCAACCTGGTTCTTCCGTTCCTCGCAAGAATAGAACGATCCAAATTGATACAGGTTGAACCATCACCCGACAGATTCGATGACCTTCTAAAGCAATGTGAATCTCCGTTAGAACGAAGTTTTCTTGCTGTCATTAGAGAGCGAAAGCTACCATTTCCCACAGAAGCTCAAAAAACATTATACGAAGGTGATGCGCCAATTGTGCAGGCCGATTTCTATTATGAGGAGGATAGATTAGCTGTTTTTGTAGATGGGCCTAATCACGACAAAGATTATGTAAAAGACAGTGATAAGAAAAAGCGCGAGAAGCTTGATGAACTTGGCTATCGCGTTTTCGTAGTTAGATTTGATGAAGACCAAAATGAGAGAATAGATGCTTTGGCGAAGCATCTCGGTATTAGCGAGAGCGAATAATTGGATGGATTGTTGACGATATTTTATATCGTTCTACAGTCCGACTTGCCTGACTCATGAGCTGGGTATCATTAAAACCGCAGTGAAGAGGGGATGAAGAAAAGGGGCTGGCGGCACTTGGTAGTCGAGGAAGGTAGAATTCGACCGGAACGGTTTGTAATGCGGTCTTCCGCTGAGATCGAGCTCATCCGCAAGGGCCAGCCTCTGCAGATTAAAAGTTGATATCATTCTAATGTGCAATGGCTATCTTCAAAGGCGAATTGCCTAGCCATTAGCGAAATCATGTATCCGCCGGTCCAAATTTGACCCCCCGCGCCGATCCGATTTTGACCCCCTTAGACGACTAACATGACTCATAGAGTATAAGTTCACGTCTCGCTACTTTCTGCGGAAACTCTCTCCGTTCATGTTCAGTATCAGCGCGCGGTGGGTAATCCTATCCAGAATTGCTGCGGTTAGAGTCCTGTCATGGAATACCTTCACCCAATCTGAAAATCCCAGGTTCGAGGTAATGATAATACTCATAGTCTCATATCGTGCTGCAAGCAACTGAAATAGCAATTCAGCGGCAGCGAGATCAAATGTTATGTACCCAAGCTAATCAATTATGAGGAGATCAATTTTTTTCAACTCGATAGTTCCCCTCGCATGCTCTGATCCCTACCGAAATAGCCATATGAGTCTTGCCGGTTCCGGAATTTCCGATGAGAATAACATTCCCCCCCTTCTTTAAGAAACGCAAGCGTTTCCTCCAACCCGCGATCTCCCCATCAGCGAACTCCATGCCATCAGCCCCGAACTTTGTCTCAGTGGCGGAGCCACCTCTCCTCCGCCATCGGCCCTCTCACTCGATATATATCGCCGGCCTTCCCGGCTCCGCCTGACGGCTTTTCCCCTTGGGGTCTGCTCCTGGCTCCTCCGCCGAAAAGACCTCCACCGGCACGCCCATGCTTGCAGCCAGATATACCCTTCCCTGAAGAGCGTCTCGTACTCGTCCAGCTCCAGGGCCTCTGCGCTAAGAGAATGGGCCGCTTTGGCCAGCTTCTGAGCATACTTGGGAGCATCCTTCTTGTGCGCGGCTATAGCAGGCGACGCCATGGCCTCCTTCATCAGAGCACCCATGTCCAGCCTTCCGCCACTGGCCTGAGCAGTGCTCAGAGCCAGGCGCAGCATCTCCTTCTTCCACTGGGGGGTGGTATAGAGAGTGATCTTAGCAGGCTGGGCCCCGGTGACATTGATGATCTCCTGCACATCATCTATCGTCCTCTCCAGGAGATCCTCCGCCCGCTCCGCCTGCTCATCGATCAGGGAGTCATCTGCCTTCGGCCACTCTGCCAAAGAGGCATAACCTCCCCCAGCCCGGAGGCCCAGATCTCCTCACATACATGCGGGGTGAAAGGAGACATCATCCTCACCCAGGCCGAGAGAACAGCACGAAGCTGGTTTCTCCCTCCCCGGCGCTGATACCAGCGCAGATCGCCCATAAGCAGATAAAAGGCACTCTGCAAGGCCCGGCGGGTGTGAACCTCCTCCATGGCCTCAGTGGCCTCAATGATGCGCCTTTGCAGCCGGGAGAGCATCCAGCGGTCGATGAGAGTCTTCTCAGCATTCTCGTCGATGCTCCCATCGGCCAGTATCTCCCGCGCCAGATTGTAGAACCTCTCCAGATGAGCGCGGGTGGACTCAACCCCGTCGTTTCTCCAGTCCACATCCGCCGTCCCCTCAGCATTGCCCAGAATGTAGAGCCTGGTCACATCCGCCCCGTTATCGGCCACCGCCTGGCGCAGCGTCAGGAGGGGTCCTTTGGACTTGGACATCTTCTCCCCCTCCAGGGAGACGAAACCGTTCACAGCCATAGCCCGCGGCCAGAGCTGCTCGGGGAATATGGCCACATGATGATAGAGGAAGAAGAGAAGATGGTTGGCCACCAGATCCTTCCCCGAGGTACGGAGATCTACGGGATACCAGTAGGCAAAGTCGTCATGTATCTGCTGTACCATCTGGGCAGACAGGCCGGTGAGTTCAGCAACATCGGCGGCATTGCCATTGTCCATGAAGATATACTCGAAGAACTCCGGCGGCAGATTGTCGACCTTCATTCCCGCATTGACATACTTGGCCAGGATGTAATAGGCCATGTAGATGGTCGAGTCTCCCAGGGACTCAATCAGCCACTGCTTATCCCAGGGCAGACGGGTTCCCAGGCCCTTGCGCCTGGCACAGGCCTTGTCCTTCAGCCAGTCGATCTTGTTCTCGAACTCCGCCCGGTACTCCGGCGGTATTATATCCATCCTGGACAGGCACCACAGGACCCTGCCCTTCCACTGTGGATTGGAGTACTCCAGGAACCACTGGTCCCGCACCATCATGATGACACATCTGTTGCCGCAGCGACAGATCACCGGGGTGTGGGAGAACTCATAGAAGATCTCTGCTATCCCCTGGTCGATCAGATCCCGGAGGAGGAGATCCTTGATCTTGCTCACCGCCACGCCCGCATAGCGGCCGGTATTGGGCTTTAAGACTCCATTATGAAACTCCCGCCGGTAGACCATCTTGGTTGCTTCCTCCGCCCGGGGATCATTCTGATCCACAACCCCCAGTTCTCTTACTGCATCCACCGCCGGGAACTCGCCATAGCCCGGGGACTCAATCAGGGATATGAACTCGATCGCCCTCAGATCCTCTTTGATGCCGTACTGGCTGAGGTCTTCATCATAAAGATCCTTCAGAGCCAGATAATCGTAGGGGGCATGGGCGGGAACGGACATGACGATACCTGAGCCGCTGTCCGGGTCCACGAAGCCTGCGGGCAGAATGGGCACCTCCGCCCCGGTGAGGGGATTGGTCACCCTCTTGCCGATGAGATCCTTTCCCGCTATCTCTGCCCCCCAGGCCACAGTCCTGTCGGTATAGGTCAGCTTCTCATAGGCCTCAGGAGAGATTATCCAGCTCTCATCGTTCACCCTCGCTATAACATAGGTGACGCTCGGGTTGAGCCAGAGGTTGGTCACTCCGAAGACCGTCTCCGGCCTGAGGGTGGCACAGGGCATAACAGTATCTCCCATCCTGAACTTGATCAGGGCAAAATCCATGATGGTGGCATCCTCGCCCTTGAGGATGTCGTGATCCTCCACTGGATTCCTGTCGTGCGGACACCAGCGCACTGGATGGCTGCCCTTGACCACATACTCCTGCCTGTGGAGTATGCCGTACTGCCATTCAATGAACTTGCTGTAGGCGGGATCGGTGGTGGTAAACTCCCGCCTCCAATCGATGGAGTAACCGATGGACTGCATCGCCGCCTTCGCCTGACGGCGGAAGTAAAGGACTATCTTCTCCGGGGTATTCAGGTTGGCCAGCTCCTCCTCGGGGATGCCGTGCAGCCTGGTGTAGACCTCCCAGATGAGAGGATCTTTGTTGGCTATCAGCTCCGAGAGGCCCACAATGGGGGTTCCTGTGGCATGAAAGCCCATGGGAAAGAGGACATTGTAGCCCCTCATCCTCTTGTAGCGGGCCAATGTATCTCCTATGGTGAAGGTGCGGGTGTGGCCAGCATGCAGATTGCCATTCAAATAAGGATAGGGTATGGTCAGGAGATACTTCTGCCGCCCGTCGGGCTCTGGCTCGTAGACTGCATTCTCCTCCCAGGCCCTCTGCCACTTGGCCTCGATATTTTTTGCAGAATACTTTTCAAGCAACTCAATTTCCTCCAGTCTCTGTGGCCCGGATCCGCCTGGTTTTCATCTTCTCCAGGCGCCTTGCTGCCTCTTCCACCCTCTTCGTCTCCCGGGTGATGGAGAAGCGGATGTAGCCCTCGCCATGCTCTCTGAATCCCACTCCCGGGGTGGCCACAATCCCCGTTCTCTCCAGCAATTCAGCAGCATAATCGATGGAGCTTCCTCCCACCCAGGCCCAGAGATAAAGGGTCGCCCTGGGCCTCTCCAGCTCAAGGCCGATATCCCTGAGGGCTCTGTACAGTATATCTATCCTCTGCTGGTAGACCTGGCGGATCTCATCCACCACCTCTCTTGGGCTATTCAAGGCCGCAATCCCCGCATCCTGTACTGCACCGAAGGTTCCCGAATCGATGTTGCTCTTGATCTTGCCTATTCCTGCTATGACATCGGCATCTCCGACCACCGATCCTATCCTCCAGCCGGTCATGTTATAGGTCTTGGAGAGGGAATGAAACTCCACTGCCACATCCTTTGCCCCATCCACCTCCAGGAGGCTGGAGGATCGATTGCCATCGAAGTAGATCTCAGAGTAAGGGTTGTCATGCATTATGATGATACCATTGTCCCGGGCAAAGTCGACCAGCTCTTCGAAGAACTTCCTGCTGGCCGTCGCCCCGATGGGGTTGTTGGGATAGTTGAGAAACATGATCTTCGCCCGCCTGGCGATCTCTGCCGGTATGGCATCCAGGTCAGGCAGAAAGCCGTTCTCCTTTAGCAGTGGCATGACGACCGGCTCTCCGCCGGCAAAGGCCGTGGCTGTCCGGTAAACCGGGTAGGCGGGATCGGGAACCAAAGCCAGGTCACCGGGGTTGATAAAGGCCAGCGGCGCATGGGCAATACCCTCCTTGGAGCCGATCAGCGTCAGCACCTCATCCTCTGGATCCAGGTCAACATCGAAGGTCTTCTTATACCAGTCTGCAACAGCCTTCCGGAAGGCCAGCTTTCCCTCATATGACGGATACTGGTGGTTCGATGAGTCATCCACCGCCCGCTTCAAAGCTTGAACAATGTGATCGGGCGTCGGCAGATCAGGGTCTCCGACGCTCAGGTCGATCACATCCACTCCTCTTGCCCTTGCCTCCTGTTTCGCCTTATCGATGCCGGCAAAAAGGTACGGCGGGAGATTCTTTATCCGATCGGCATACATTAGGTTCTCTCCATGGAAGATGCATTTATATGATGACGGTCATTCTTTTTTTGGTTCCAGTCCAGGTCATTATCCCGCAGGTACTACTTTCACGTAGTATTTAAGATCAGAGGGGCCCGGAGAGATCTTTGAAGGCCTGAGCGGATCTGGATGGATCTGGGTGGATTGAAGATACATCAAAATAGCTGCTGCAGTTCAAGGGAGATTGATGCTGGAGATAAAGGATTTAAGCCGCTGGCTGCCCCAGGAGGTCATTGAGTTTTATGAAGGGCAGGGTTATAGAGAGCTTTATCCTCCTCAGGCAGAGGCCATAGAAAGAGGTCTTCTGGAGGAGAAGAGCATGTTTCTTGCTCTGGCGACGGCTTCTGGCAAGACCCTTCTGGCAGAGCTTGCCATGCTCAAGGCCGCTCTGCAGTCCAGGCGCTCCCTTTATATCGTCCCACTGCGTGCCCTGGCGGCAGAGAAGTTCGACTCTTTTCAAAGGTTCAGGAGGCTGGGGATAAGCGTGGGCATAAGCACAGGCGACTTCGACAAGAAGGATGAGCGCCTGGGCAGAAATCAGATAATAATCGCCACCTCAGAGAAGGCGGACTCATTGATGAGAAATGCTGCCTCATGGGTGCGGGATCTTGCCGTTCTGGTGGTCGATGAGATCCACCTCTTAAACGATGTCGGCCGGGGTCCGACCCTGGAGATGACCATCACCAAGCTGCGCCACTCCAACCCCGGATTGCAGATCATCGGCCTTTCAGCGACTGTCGCCAACTCCCGTGACCTGGCAGACTGGCTGGATGCAGAGCTGGTGAGCAGCGATTGGAGGCCCATAGCCCTCAAGGAGGGGCTCATCTGTCAGGGAAGGCTGGTCTTCCCCGAGGAAGAGAGGGCCCTTGAGGGGAAGAAGGAGGATAAGAAGGACGAGGCCATTGCCCTGGTCAGGGACACCCTCTCCCAGGATGCCCAGATACTGATATTCGAGAACTCCCGCAAGAATGCTGAGGCGGCAGCCATAAAGATGTCCAACCTCATTCCTCTCCAGCCGCTCTCAGAGGCCCTCTCGGAGAGCATTCTGGCCACAGGAGAGAGCGAGACCTGCCACCGCCTGGCCTCATGTGTCTCCAGGGGCATTGCATTTCATCATGCTGGCCTTCTCCCCGAGCAGCGCAGGCTGGTGGAGCAGGGATTCCGGGAGAACAAGATCAAGGTCATCGCCAGCACACCCACCCTGGCTGCCGGCCTCAACCTGCCGGCCAGAAGGGTGCTGATAAAGAGCTATCGGAGGTATGAATACGGCTTGGGCATGGTCCCCATTCCGGTGATGGAGTACCGCCAGATGGCGGGCAGAGCAGGGAGGCCAGGCCTTGATCCTTATGGCGAATCCTTCCTCATGGCCAAGAACAACTCGGAGATGCTCAATCTGAAGGAGCGCTACATAGAGGGCTCGCCTGAGGAGATCTGGTCGAAGCTGGCCAGCGAGAGTGCTCTGCGCACCCATATCCTCTCCACCATCGCCGCCGGCTTTGCCCGGACAGAAAGAGAGTTGAAGGACTTCATCGCCACCACATTTTATGCTCATCAGCAGGACCCCTGGCACCTGGATGCTGCATTGGAGAAGGTCCTGGCCTTCCTTGCAGATAACGGGATGATAGTTGATGGCCCGGAGGGCGATCTTCTGCCCACCAGGCTCGGCTCTCTGGTCTCTAAGCTGTACATCGATCCCTTGAGCGCAGTTATAATGCTGGAGAACCTGGGCAGTGAAGAGGGAAATGGGGATAGGAGCAAAAGGGAGAGGGTGGCGAGAAGGCCCTCAGATCTCTCCCTCATCCATCTCATAACCATGACCCCGGATATGTCCCTGCTCTACATCCAGTCGGCAGACGGCTGGGTGGAGGAGTTCATCGATCTGAATCAGAAGGAGCTTTATGAAGAGGAGAACTACGACTATCTCCTTCGCGAGGCCAAGACCTCGGCCATGCTTCTCGACTGGATCGGGGAGGTTAGAGAGGAGCTTATAAGCGACCGGTATCGCATCGGACCGGGCGACATCCGCCGTTCTGCCGAGACTGCAGAGTGGCTGATGCACTCCCTGGCAGAGCTCTCCAAGCATCTTGACCTGGGGATCACCTACCGGGCAGAGCAGCTATCGGTTCGCCTCCATTACGGCGCCGGCCAGGATCTGCTCACACTGCTGGATCTGAAGGGCATAGGAAGGGTGAGGGCAAGAAAGCTCCATCAGTCCGGCATAACCAACCGGGAGAAGCTCAGGAGCGCCGATCCGGCGGAGGTGGCCAGGCTCATTGGCCCGAAGATCGCAGAGAAGGTCCTCCTTCAACTGGACCAGGAGGAGAGGGCAGAGAGAGCAGAGGGGGAGAAGAGTATGAAGGAGATAGGCCTGACGGGAGCGGATGAGCCCCCCTGGGGATATGACAGGAAAGGAGGAGGGGGAGGAAGGGAAGAGGGAAGAGGAGCAGAGGCGAACGGGGATATGAGATATCAGAAGACAGGTCATCTGCAGGCGCAAGGAGAGCTGACGGCCGAAAGAAAGAGGGCTGCACGAAGATCAAAGCAGGGGAGGCTGCCTTGAACTGGCTGAAGAAGATCTTCTCTGGATCTGGATCAGGGGCAGAAGAGAGCCTGAGGCTGGAGGATGTTGATGCCTGGCTGGACGATAAGGAGACTGCAGTTGGCTGGGAGGAGAGCCTCTCCGGGCTGTACCGCCGGCTGGAGGAGCAGGCAGAAGAGCTTTCCGGAGATCTCTCTCTTCTGGCCTCTGCCGAGCCTGATCCGTCCACTCCCCCCAGGCTGCTCCGGGCAGGTCTTGCTGCACGGGGAGAGGTGGTCAAGCAGATGGGATCGCTGCAGGAGAAGATCGATCCGCCCAGGAAGCGGGACCTTGAATCGGCCAGCGAGCACCACTGGGCTTTGGTCAAGGGCCTGGAGAGGACAGCCACCACCTTCGGGCGGGCGCAGCGCTATGTGGCAGCCCTCTTTCCCAAGAGCCTGGAGGCTATAAACTCCGATCTGGGCCAGATCAGCCGCACTCTGGTCGATCTGGAGGAGGTGATCGGCAGGAGAAGGAGGCTGTCTGAGGAGATCTGGTACTCAAAGGAGCTCGCCGAAGAGCTGCAAAAAGGGTTTGCAGCCATGGAGTCTTTGAGGGAGAAGCTGGCGGGAGAGGAGGAGCATCTCGCCCGCACCTCTGCCCGGCTGAGGGAATATGAGCAGAGGGAGAAGAGCCTGGCGGCAAGCGATACGGGCAGAAGGGCAGAGGAGCTGAAAGCGATCTTAGAGGAGAAGAGAAGGGAGAAGACGAAGACGGAAGAGGAGCTGAGATCTCTGATCTCTCCCCTGACCAAGGCCCTGGGCAGGATCACCAAGCAGAGTTCAAGCGAGAGGATCAGACTTGAGCATGGCGAGGTCTTTCTGAATCTTTTGAAGAGCCCTGCCCAGGTCTCAAGCGCTGAGATCGCCGGCTCCCTGAGAGAGCTGCGCTCTCATCTGGCTGCTCTGGGGCTGAAGGATAGAAAGAAGGAGAAGGTTCTGGACCATATCGACCAGTTGATCAGCAAAAGGTCCCTGGAGCTGGCCCGCTCCCGCCATTTTGCCCTGGCAGAGGAGATAGAATCCCTGGAGGGGCAGTACAGGGAGAGCAGCAAGGAGGCTTTGCATTTGAGGGAGTCCATCTCTCAGGATAAGAGGGCTCTGCGCAGCCTGGAGGGGGCAGCGGAGCAGAGCCGCCGGGAGCTCCTGCAGCTGGAGGAGAGGATGAGATCAAAGCAGTCCGAGCTTAAGGAGAGGCTGACCAGGATCGCGGGAAGAGAGATGCGCCTTGATCTGTCAAAGAGAAGCGGGTGATGGACTGCTGGTCAACCTGGGGGGGATAGTACCCCTGTCCACAGTGGACTGGCGGGGACGGGCGGCCATGGTGGTATTCCTGCGGGGCTGTCCCCTCCGCTGCCCTCACTGCCACAATTATGCTCTGCAGACCGGAGAGAGCAACATCGAGTTTCATGCCCTTGCCTCCCGAATAGTATGTCGGATCAAGGGCCTGCAGACGCCTGCTATTGCATTTAGGGCCAGCACCCGGCAGATCAGCCTTGAGGATGCATCAGTTCGGGCAGCATCCCGGCCATTTGTTGATGCCTTTGTCCTCTCAGGAGGCGAGCCTCTGCTACAGCCAGAGGCCTCTCTCAGGCTGTTTGGCCTGGCAAAGAGCCTCTCTTTGGCCACAGGCCTGGAGACCTCGGGCTTCTATCCCGGCCGGCTGAGGGCATTGCTGAAGAGCGATGTGGTGGACAGGGTCTTCTTGGACCTGAAGACGGAGCTCAATGAGCCTGCCTACCAGATGGCCACAGGCATAACCGGTGTGGCCGACCGGGTGCGGGAGAGCCTGGAGATCTGCTATCAATCCGGCGTGGCAATCGATGCCCGCTGCACAATCTTCCCTGAGCTGCCCTCCAAAGACCAGATAAGAGAGATCGCCAGGACTCTGGAAGGGCTGAGCCGGCTGTACCCTGATAGCCATCTGGAGAGCCTCACCCTTCAGCAGGGCCATCCCAGAGAGGGGGAGCCGTGGTTCGAGCCGGTGGCTTTAGAGGAGATGCAGGAGATGCAGGAGATCGCCCAGGCTGCAGGAGAGGGAATTGCAGTCCAGGTAGGAGCGCCAGCAGTGATCAAGTGGGCTGGCCAGATCGCCAAGAGCATATGAATAATGAGAGATGAAGAGAGGATGAAGATAATCGGTTTTGTGGGCCTGCCGGGCTCGGGAAAGGGCGAGGCCTCGAGGATTGCCAGAGAGCGGGGCCTGGTCGTGGTGGTTATGGGGGATGTCATCCGGCAGGAGGCTGCCCGGCAGGGATTGGAGCCGACCGACCAGAACCTGGGCCGGATAGGAAATGCTCTGCGGGAGAGGGAGGGTCCGGAGGCCGTAGCCAAAAGGACGCTGGAGATGGCCCAAAGGACGGGAAGGGATCTGGTTGTAGTAGACGGCCTCCGTTCCCAGGCAGAGGCGGACTTCTTTCGCTCCCGGGCAGAGGAGTTCTACTTAATCGAGGTTCAGGCAGCAGCAGACGTCCGTCTGAGGTGGCTGGAGAATAGAGGGCGTCCGGACGATCCAAAGGGATGTGAGGAGGATAGGGGCGGTGCCTCTGCTGAGGCTTGGGCAGTGGACAGCGCCGCCTCTGCCCTGAAGGAGAGGGAGGGGCGGGAGAAGGGCTGGGGGTTGTGCCAGGCTATGGAGAGGGCGGACTACAGAATAGACAACTCCGGAAGCCTGGAGGACCTGCGCCAGAGGGTGGTGCAGCTATTGGACCGGATCACTGCAGACGGCGGCAAAAATTGAGGAGCGGGACCGTCGAATACCGGACCGCAATAACCTTTTTCCCCTGCCAGCACCTATCCAGTTGGTATGACCGCCAGCCTCGCCATCTATAGCGGCCTGAAGCATGCCGGGATAGACTTTGCCGTATCCGTCCCCTGCGTCAACCTGCAGGAGCTGCTCGTACTGGTGGAAGAGGACCCGGATATCATTCATCTGCCGGCCACCAGAGAGGAGGAGGGGGTGGGCCTTTGCGCCGGCGCCTGGATGGGGGGGAGGAGGCCCGCCCTTCTGATGCAAAACTCCGGCCTGGGAAACTGCATCAATGCCCTGGCCTCTCTGGATATGCTCTATGGCATACCTCTGCTCATGATCATCAGCCATCGCGGCGGCAAGGGGGAGCCGATAGCCGGCCAGGTGCCCATGGGAGATCTCACCATTCCTCTCTTGCAGACCCTGAATATCCCCTATAAAACGCCCGCCCGCGGAGAGGGTGAGGAGGCAGTGGTGGCATCCTGGAAGGAGGCCCGGGAGAGGCGCCGCCCAGCCTCCGTTCTCCTGGACCTGGAATACTGGAGGGAGAGATGAGGCGTATTGAAGCCATTGCTCTGGCTGCCAAATCCGCTCAGGAGCGAAATGCGCTATTGATCTCGAATATTGGCTATCCCAGCCGGGAGCTGTACTCCGTCCACGACCGCCCGGAGAATTTCTACATGCTCGGCTCCATGGGCATGGCCTCCTCCATCGGCCTGGGCCTCGCCCTGGCCCGACCGGAGAGAAGGGTGATGGTCCTTGATGGCGATGGCTCAGTTCTCATGAATCTGGGAACATTGGCCACCATCGCCCAGCATGCACCGGACAACTATCTGCTCGTGATCCTGGACAACGGCTGTTACGGCTCCACCGGCTCTCAGCCCACCTGCACCTGCTATTCCACCGACCTTGCTGCTGTTGCCCGTGGAGCGGGGATCAGGAATGTTCAGAAGACCGATGATCCCGAAGGCCTTTCCCGGGCTCTTCAGGGGCAGGGGGTGGTGGTGGCAAGGGTGGAGGCGGGAAATGCCAGCGTTCCCGTAATCGATCTGCTCCCGGAGGAGATTATCAAGAGGTTCATCAGATCCATTCTACCGGCTGGCTCATCCTGAAAGAGCCATCGAGAATCCCGCTCTTCAGCTCTTCTGCCAGCCTCAGTGCCCGCAGCTTGTCCGACTGGCGCAGGACCACAGGCACAGTGCGGACTGTTCCAGAAGAGCTCCTCATCCTCAAGGCCCCCAAACGGCAGCGGAAGGCACCATTTGGGCATTCAGTCACGCACAGGCCGCAGTGAAAGCAGAGCGATGTATCCCTGCAGGCCGATCCCGCTCCCTGATTGCGGCGGACGGCCTGCATGGGGCAGGCCCGTTCCACCAGGCAATGCCCGCAACCCCTGCACCTCTGGGGATCGAACTCGACCTCCAGGTCCACCCCCTCCCCCCAGACATCTCCATAATCTGCCTGACCGATTCTCCTTCTGCTGTTGATATCATTGACCGGCAGGGGAATCTCCCCGTCTTTGCGGGCAGTCTCATCGATTATGGTGGGGCTTATCACGGGGATGGGCACAGCCAGAGAGCAGATGCATTCCGGGCCCGCGCCGGTCATAAAGCCGCCCATATACTCTGCAGACATTTTATGCATATCCGCAAATCCAGCCAGATTTGGCCAATCCCGGCTGCTGCGGGTTCCTCTTCCCAGGACAAAGCCCTCGGCAGCATTCAGAAGAATGCGTGTTCCAATGCCGATCGTCTCCAACAGGGGATCGCATTTCAAGGGATTGATCTGACCGCAGCCTGAGAAGGTGGCTTCCTGGCAGTGAGGCTCAAAGCCCCGGGCATGAAAGATGGTCCTGACGGGCACAGAGCCCGGATTGACGAAGGCGGAGTAGTTCTTGAAGGCATGGCGGGAGCCGAACAGCATTGCCTGGGGCATATCCCCCAGCCCCACCTCCGCCTGCAGCAATCCTCCCTCATCCTTCTGCACCTCCACAAGAATCCTCTTCCCCTCCACCAGATCCCGAAATAGATGGCCTCCGCCGTAATCTGGCTGCTCATGGCTGTGGGCGGTCCCGAAGACAACCAGATCCAAAATACCCAGGCTCTCATTTGGGCAGGGTCCCACCTGAGCGGGAATGCCGTTCAGCCAGACATTCCTTGCCCTCCGAAAAGAGCCCTGTCCGGCCACGGGGAAGGAGAGAAGGGCATAGGTCCCGCTCATCACCGCCCGGGTGGCAGTGGTGACCACATCCACCTCATCTAGAATCGAACGATCATCCTCCTCCGCCAGACAGGCTACCTCCTCTGCAGTGAGAACAACTGCCTCCTTTCGTTCAATCCTCTTCAGTATCTTCAAGAACGCTTCATTTCCCTTAAGCCTGCCTGCCATCTCCTCCATACCACCTACCATCTCCTCCACCTCTGCCTGCCATCTTATCCACCCTGCCTGCAATCTTCATCATCCCCGCCAAACCTCCCATGATCCCAGATGGGGTATTGAAAGCAATATCCCTTCAATCTGCCGATACTTGCCCGTTTCTTTATCCTTATTGTGTCACAGAAAAAGGTAATTGTCCAAATACAGAACATACTGGAAAATGGCCGGAAACTGCTTTATACCGATCTCTCCTGAATTAAATCAGGTGATTGCATTGAGAAGATTCGTTTTCATGGCCATCCTGGCAGCAGTGGTGGTGCTATCTTTGGGCTGCATCTCCCCCACTGATGAAGGGGGCAAGGCAGCAGAAAAGAAAAGCGCCGGCATAACCACCCTGCGCATAGGCTACCAGCCCAGCACCCATCAGATCGCAGAGATAGTGGCAGCAGAGAAGGGATGGTGGAAAGAGGACCTCCAGCCCTTTGGAGTGAGCAGCATCGAAGAGAAGGAATTTCAATCCGGACCACCGGAGATGCAGGCCATGCTGGCTGGAGCGATAGACATCGCCTATGTGGGAACAGCGCCCACTATAACCGCCATCGCCGAGGGCCTGGATGCCAAGATTGTGGCATCGGTGAACACCAATGGCTCGGATCTGCTCTTGAGGCCGGGTAAAGAGTATAGCGGTCCCAAGTCCCTGGAGGGCATGAGCATTGCCACCTTCCCCGCCGGCTCCATCCAGGACATAGTCATAAAGAAGTGGCTGGAGGATAATGGAGTTGACATATCCAAGATCACATTCCATGGCATGGGCCCAGGCGAAGCTGTAACTGCCATTGAAGCGGGAAAGGTAGACGGCGTCTTCCTGCCCCATCCATCGCCCTCCAAGATCGAGCTGGATAAGAAAGGCATAACAGTGGTCCAGTCGGGTGAGATGTGGCCGCACCATGCCTGCTGCAGCCTCCTGGTCAGCGGAAAGCTCCTGCGCGAGCAGCCGGATCTGGTGGATCAGATAATCAAGACCCACATCAAGACCACAGAGTATGTCAATGCCAATCCGGATGAGGCGGCAGAGATCTATGCCAAGAGGACGAAACAGGATCTGGCAGTGGTCAAGGCCTCGATAGAGAGATGGGATGGAGAATGGGTCAGCAATCCAGAGATTCAGATCTCATCCACAGTTGAGTATGCCAGAGTGGACAAGCAATTGGGCTACATCAACAAGAGCCTGAGCGAGGATGATCTATTCGACAGCAGCTTCTATCACCAGGCCTTGGCACCGGCATAAGGCCATATTTTGCCGGCGAATAGCCAGGGGATAAGATGCAGATATAAAAAGGAGCAATAGAGGGCCGGAAGATGCAGAAAAAGGCGGGAAAGCAGCGGCGAATAAGCACCAGGGAGAACGAAGACCGAACATGAGCGAGAGCAAGAAGATCAAGATACGGGATCGTATAGCCAGACGGGGAACTGAAGCCCTCTCCATACTGGGCCTGATCATCATCTGGCAGATCGCCGCCCTGGCCATAGATGACAAGCTCCTCCTCCCCAGCTTTTTTCAGGTTATTGAGGCCTTGTCAAGGGACTGGCAGACGATCTTGGAAAGAGACCTTCCCACCAGCCTCATCCATTTCCTCATAGGCATGGGCGGAGGGCTTCTAGTGGCCTTGCCTTTGGGGATGAGCATGGGCTGGTTCAGATGGGCGGACAGGGTTTTAGACCCCATTGTGGAGATCTTCCGGCCCATACCCCCCCTGGCCTGGATTCCCTTTTCCATCGTCTGGTTCGGCCTCACAGATGAGGCGGCTGGTTTTATCATCTTTGTGGGAGCTGTCTTTCCCATCCTGATCAATACCTATATCGGATTTCGCAACCTGCCTCGGGTCTATGTGGAATCGGCCAAGGTCCTGGGAGCGACAAGGGATCTGGATCTGGTCAGATATGTGGCCTTTCCCTATGCTCTGCCCTCCATTGCCGGCGGGATTCGAATCGCCATGGGCATAGCCTGGATGTGCCTTGTGGCAGCGGAGCAGTTCGGGGTGGCCTCATCAGGCCTCGGTTATAAGATCTGGTCTTACTATTATCTGCATCAGATGGAATATGTGCTTCTTTACATCCTGATACTGGGGATGCTGGGACTGATAATCGATAAAGCATTCCGTTTCATTGTAGAGGAGAGGATGCTCAAGTGGCAGGTGGGCCTGACCCAGTGAGCCGAAAAGACTGTTAACGATAATAGCACTTGAGGAAGATATCATGAAGAGAAACATCAAGGTTGAACGCCTCAACCAAAGGCCTTTGGAGCAGCAGGAGATAGAGCTGGTGGAGCGCAAGGGCATAGGCCATCCGGATAGCGTAGCAGATGGCCTCGCAGAGTCCATAAGCCGGGCTTTATGCCAAGAGTACATCAATCGATTTGGGGCGGTGCTGCACCACAACACCGATAAGACCCAGATAGTGGCTGGAAGGTCCAAACCAGCATTTGGAGGTGGTGAGGTCATCTGCCCGCTATATATCCTGCTCACCGGCAGGGCCACCAGGGTCTTCAAGGAGGAGGAGATCCCTGTGGACACCATCGCCATCAAAGCCGCCCGCCAGCTCCTCGCAGACTCCCTCTCCAACCTGGATGTCAACAACCACATCATCCTCGATGCCAAGATCGGTATGGGCTCCTCCGATCTGCGGGATGTCTTCGGGCGGAAGGTTCCATCCGCCAATGATACCTCTTTTGGCGTGGGCTATGCCCCCCTCTCTCAGACTGAGAAAATCGTCTTTGAGACTGAGCGGGAGCTCATGAATCTCAAGAAGAGCATTCCCGCCATTGGCGAGGACATAAAGGTCATGGGAATGCGCCAGGGGGATGCCATCAACCTCACCATCGCCTGCGCCCTGGTGGACAGGCATGTGGCAAATCTGAAAGAGTATGCAGACACGAAAAGGGAGATCGTGGAGCATGTGATCGATTTCGCCCGGCAGTTCACCTCTCGCAAGGTATCAGCCCAGATGAATGTGGCAGATGACATCGAGGAGGGGTCGATCTATATCACAGTCACAGGAAGCTCAGCAGAGATGGGAGATGACGGTGCAGTGGGCAGGGGCAACCGGGCCAATGGCCTCATCACCCCCAACCGCCCCATGAGCCTGGAGGCGACCTGCGGCAAGAACCCCATCAACCACGTGGGCAAGATCTACAACCTCCTCTCCATCGAGGCGGCAAAGCAGATCGCTGCTGAGGTGCAGGGAATCGAGGAGGTCTACATCAAGATTCTCTCTCAGATAGGAAGGCCCATCGATGAGCCCCATATCGCCAGCGTGCAGATAGTTCCCAAGGAGGGAGTGGACATAAAATCGCTGCAGGCGGGGGCAACTGAGATCCTGGACGACTGGCTGGCAAACATACCAAAGCTGCAGCAGATGCTCTTCCGGGGCGAGCTGAGCACCTATTGAGATGTAATCAAGACCATTTTTTTTAAATTTTTTGCTATCTCAGGATATTCTCCAGCCTCTCCACAATAAGGCGGAAGCTATCCGCAGCCGGCGCCTCTCCCTCGACGAAGGTCTGGCCGGCATCGCCCAGGGAGCAGATCCGGGGATCGATGGGAATGGAGCCCAGAAATCTCACATTCATCTCCTCTGCCATCCTCTCCCCGCCGCCGCTTTGGAAGATGTCTATCCTCTGATGGCAGTGGGGACAGGCCAGGCCTGCCATATTCTCGATAATGCCAATGACCGGCAGCTTCATCGCCCTGACCATGTTCACTGCTTTGCGGGTGTCGAGCAGTGCGACCTCCTGGGGGGTGGTGACGATTATCGCCCCGCTGAGGTCGGGTATGAGCTGGGCCACGCTCAGAGGCTCGTCGCTGGTGCCAGGCGGAAGGTCTATGATCAGATAATCGAGCCCTCCCCAGGTCACATCCTGGATGAACTGCTTGATGGCCGCCATCTTCATCGGCCCCCTCCAGACCACGGGCGAGTCCTGGCGGGAGAGAACAAGGGCCATGGAGGCCACCTTGATGCCCCCGGCATCGGCGGGCTTTATCCCATCTGCCCCCTGCACCAGCCCTTGATCCTCAATCCCCAGGAGCTTCGGAATATTCGGGCCGGTGATATCGGCATCGAGAATCCCAACCTTATATCCCTCCAACTGGAGGGCACGGGCCAGGTTGACAGATACTGTGCTCTTGCCCACTCCGCCCTTGCCGCTGGCGACGATGATCTTATGCTTGATGCCGTCTATTTCATCAGCCATGCACGTGACTGCCTCTTCACTGCCCTGATCGGGGCAAGAGCCCTTCAGGGGGCATGTCTCGCATATCTCATTCTTCTCATTCATCTCAGTCATCGGAAATCATCTATTTATAAATAACGTTTTTATTTTTCACTCCTCACTTTTCCGCCGCCTGCTCTGTCTCTGCTGCTCTGTCTTTGCTGCTCTGAAAGCAGAGCTTTCCCTCAATGATCCTTCTGGTTATAAGGCCATCGTTCTCCAGGATCTTGCAGTATTTGATAGCATCGATGCTGCTCAGATGATGAAGGCGGCAGATCTCCTCCAGGGTGCAAAGGGTGCTGCTCAGGCTCTCTAAAATTCTTTTGCTGATATCAGCCGGGACCCTCCAATCCCAGTCAGGAATCAGCTCCGCTCCGGGAAAGATCTCCAGCATCCGAAGCATCTCCTCCTCGCTCAGGGGCAAGACTGGCTCAGCAGGCCTCCTGATCACAGTGTTCAGCTGGATTCTATCCGGCTCAGTCGATTCCGCCACCCGGGCGATCAGATCTGCCTCATGATCGTTTATCCCGGCCACCAGCATCACCTCCAGCCAGATCTCTCCCGAGAACTCCCGGCGAAACTGCTTGATGCCCTGGATTATCTCCTCGATCTTCAGGCCCTGAGCCGGACGGTCTATCTTCTGGAAGACGGCTGGGGAGGCAGCATCAAGGGAGGGAAGAACCACATCCGCAGCAGCAACCTCCCTTCGTACTGCAGGGCTGACCAAAAGGCTGCTATTCGTGATCACCGCCACAGGGGCGGACACCGTCCTCTTGGCGAAAGCCACTGCTCGTCCCAGATCCTGGCTCAAAGTCGGCTCGCCCGATCCGGCAAAGGTCAGGTAATCGAAGGGCTCATTCCTCTTCTCCCTGATCTCCTGCAGCAGCTCTTGCAGGGGGACGAACCTCTCCCGTCTGCAGCTCAGACAGCCGGTCCGGCCCAGCTCGCAGTAGATGCAGTCCATATTGCAGGTCTTATGCCTGAGCAGGTCCACCCCCATGGAGAGCCCCAGGCGGCGGGAGAGCACAGGTCCGAATAGGTATTCCATGCTTTCTGTTCCTGTCTAATCTCTGCCGAAGCTGCCTTTCATGCTTAAACATTTGCCTTGAGATCCAATTGATATAGATCCAGTTGATATAGACCCAGTTGATATAGACCCAATTGATATAGATCCAATTGCATAAAGCTTAATAGACTGAGCTGCCCATGAATCGACATGGACAAGGCTCATGAACTTATAAAGAAGCTCGGCCAGAGCGATGACTATTTTGAACGGCAGAAGGCAGCATGGGCCCTGGTGAACCTGGGTGAAGAGGCGGTGGATATCGTTGCTGAAGCTTTGGAGAAGGGGGAGTTCTCCGACCTGCGCTATAAATCCGCCTGGATCCTGGGAAAGACGGGATCTCCAAGAGCAATCAAGCCCCTCTGTTATGCCCTGCTCAGCGACCCGGATCATGTCGTTCGCGAGTGGTCTGCTGCCGCCCTGGAGGCTCTGGGCAACCAAGAGGCGGTCCAGCCCCTGGTACTGGCTATGAAGAGGGATGGCTCTCGGGATGTCCGTTTGCGGGCGGCTATGGCCCTGCGCTCTCTTAAGGCTGCAGAGGCCTTCCGGGAGCTATTGAGCTATGATGATCCTGAGATTCGGGGGATGGCAGTCACCGGCCTGGGGAAGATCGGGGACCTGGAGGCTCTATCGGATGTTGCCCGGCTGATCGGAGACGAGAACGCTGAGGTGCGGAGGAGGGTGGCGGCCTATATGGGGGATATTGCCCGCGAGGAGGCATTGGAGCATCTGGCGGCGCTCCTCAGGGATGGCGATGTGGATGTGCGCTGCGAGGCCCTGAAGTCCCTGGGAAGAGTAAAGGGGGAGAGGGCGGCTGATCTTGCCCTTGCTTCTCTGCCGGACGAGGAATGGAAGGTGCGTTATACTGCAGTCACCGCCCTGGGGGAGATAGGACATGAGAGAGCCTTTGAAGCCCTGGTGGATGTGATGTTCGGCAAGGATGATGAGGAGATCAGGGCCTGGGCGGCCTGGAGCCTGGGAGAGATCGGGGACGAGAGAGCAATAGAGCCCTTGCAGCAGGCATTCAGGACCTGTCCTACAGAAGTGATGAAGAAGGCGAGGGATTCGCTGGTGGAGGTATTCGGGCAGGAGATCTAGGATGGCATCATAAAGGCATCAATATCATAAAAGCATCACCGAAGCATTACAGGCCGGCGCTAAAGAAGCGCTTCTATATGCTTCATCTCCTGGATATCCGTAAGGTCGCTGATCGACTCGTGCATCAGCTCAATCCCGCACTCCTTCGCTGCAGCCACCAGATTGGTTCCCCCTACCAGTGCCATCCCCACATGATCCCTCTCCACTGACACCCCCAGAACATCCATATTCGGCTGGCCCAGCTCCAGCACTCCGGCGAATCCTGCCCGGGCCAGGATCGTGAGCAGATCCTCAATCCTATTGCGGGCGAGCATTGGGGCCTCATGAAGGTTTCCCAGGATCCGGCCGTTTCCAGTGCGCATCATTCCAGTTATATCCATCAGGCCCTGAGCAGTGAGGACATCGATGGGATCGATAGTGGTAGCCCAGTACATGAGCATATCTGTGAATCTGGTAGGCTCTCTTTTCACCACCTCCACCAGCCCCCCTCCTTTGGGATGGACTGGTATGCCATTCTTGAGCATGACGGCACAGAGGGTTAGGCTGCAAGCGGTCTTGATCTTTGTCATCCTCTTTCCCGGGATGATCTTGATCATCGGCGATACTGCAAGGCCGCTCTTGATGGTATCACAGAAGACAGAGAGGATCTCATCCAGTGATTCATTATTGACCCTGGTTGTATTGGTGATGATCCTGCCTTTCATATCCACTGGATCAAAGGTCGCCTGATGCATCAGATTCTCGATTCTGGCCAGGGTGAAGATCAAAGGTTGCACAGCTGCCACAACCTACCATCAGCAATAGGGATTTATTAGCTTTTTTAAGGGGCCGCTTTTTCCTGGCCTTTCTGGAAGCAATCTTATATCACCTGATGCATTACATTCAGCAATGTTGCGCCAAAGGTTCGTTCTGGATACAACAGCACTTACAGACTCCATGGCCTGGGAGAGCGAGGGCGCCAGTGACATCTGTGAAGGAATGAATGCCATACTGGATCGTATCTCTGAGGGCAGGCTGCATCTGGGAGTCAGCTGCTATATACCATATCCCTCCGTCTACAATGAGATCAAGGATTTCGCCAGGCATAATAACTGCGACTCCCGCGTCCTGGGAAAGGTGGATACCTGGCTGGTCAAGAAGACTCCAGACAGATATAAGGTCAAGGTGCCCTCAAAGATCTTTTATGAGTACGTGGACTATATGAGAAGCCGCATAAACAAGGGGATGAACATATCAGAGGAGGCAGTATGGGAATCGGTCTCCAGATGCATTGCATTGTCGGAGAGAGAGGGCGATCTGAGAGAGATGAAGGATGAGATCGAAAGAGAGGTCGTGGGAAGCATTATCAGGAAATTCCGGGAGAAGTACAGAGCAGCACTCCGCTATGGAATCCTGGATAGCGCGCCGGACATCGATGTTCTTCTCCTGGCCAAGGAACTGGACGCTGCTGTCGTCTCCCAGGATCTGGGAATTCAGCGCTGGGCTGAGCAACTAGGCCTGAGATTCATGGAATCCAGGTCGTTTCCCATTATGATTAAAGAGTACTTGAATGCTCTGCCTGAATTTTATATAGAAGATAGAGGGGAGAACAGGATGATATGAGCCCTCATCATCTCCCCACGTCATTCCTCTACACCATACCTTCACATCTGCCCTGGCACACCATCTCCCCACGTCATTCCTCTACACCATACCTTCGCATCTGCCCTGGCACACCACCCCCTCCATATCATCTCCCTGATTTCTTTATGCACAATGAAGATCAGCAGGATCAGCAGTGTTTTTTCAGCAGCCTTTTCAGCTCATCCATCCGCACTGGCTTGCTGATATAATCGTCCATTCCGGCGGCAAGGCATCTCTCTCTGTCTCCCTGCAGGGCGAATGCCGTGAGGGCTAATATCTTCGTCCTTCTATCTGGCCAGCGCTTCCGGATGGCCTCTGTGGCCTCAAGGCCATTCATCCCCGGCATTCTCAGATCCATCAGAACGATATCATAATCGCGATTCTCCATAGCCTTCAGCGCCTCGATCCCATTGGAGGCCAGGTCTGTCTGATACCCCAGGCGCTTGAGCATGGCAACAGTCACCTTCTGATTGGAGATATTATCCTCTACCAGCAGTACTCTTCTCCCAGAGGAGTCACAGGCCTTCTGGGAAGCAATCAGACTCTCTGCCTGAAGAGGCAGGGGGGCGAGGGCCCTGGTCAGGGCATCGTGAAGACTTGAGAGCTTAACCGGCCTTTTCAGGAGCAGATTCGAAAGATCCATTCCGGAATTCTCTTCCTCGGTTGAGAGGATGATCAAGGGAATGGATCGATTGCATTTGCGAATCTCGCTGACGATGTCAAGATTGATGTCATCTGCCCCCCCAGGTATCGAGTAGGATGAGGTCGAAGGGTATGGCGCTCTGGATCAGATTTCTCGTCGATTCGCTCCATTCAACAGCTACTGGGAGGATACCCCAGTCCAGAGCGATATGGCGGAGAATATCTTTATTGGTCGCGCTCTTCCCTATGATGAGAATTCGTTTTCCTTCCAGCCTGGGCTGGATCCCTGAGTAAGGGGATTTGAGATCAGCCTGCCGTGCCTTGATGAAAAAATGAAATGTCGATCCCTTTCCGGGAATGCTCTCTGCCCAGATTCTCCCTCCCATCATCTCCACCAATCTGCGGCTTATGGCAAGGCCGATGCTGGCACCTGGATTGCCTCCCTGGGGGGAGTCAATTCCGCTGAACGACTCAAAGTCCGTCTGACAGAAGGAGCGGGAGAGCCGATCCATAACCTCGCTGTATGATTCGAAGAGTATTTCCATCCTCTCGGGCGTTATGCCCGTACCCGTATCGCTGATGGTAAAATGAACCTCGCAATAGCCTGCGCAGTCCTTGGATGATGCTGATATTAGGACCTCGCCTTTCTCAGTGAACCTGACGACATCATCCAGCAATCTGACCAGTATCTGCTTTAGCTTATTGCGATCGCTGCAGATCCCCGCCGCCATGGCCCTGTCTATCTTATATGCCAGGTTCAACCCCTTCTCCCCTGCCATCAGGGCCACAGAATCGAGGGCCTCTTCGATGCAGTCGCTCAGGATGAATTCCTCCAGTTCAATAGCTGTCTTTTCCCTCTCTATTCTGGAGAAATCGAGGATGTTGTTGATAATGGACATGAGGGCATCACCGCTCACCATTATCGCCTCCACGAAGTCCCTCTGCTTAGGGGTAAGCTTCTCATCCAAAAGCAGGCTGGTCATGCCTATGATGGTATTCATAGGGGTGCGAATCTCATAACTCATATTGGTCATCATCTGCTTGTAGGTAGCGAGAAGCTCGATCACACTATCCTTATCGTTTACAAAATATTTTTTCTCCCTGCCGGACCTTTCATGGTATATAATTTTTTTATCTTCCAATATATTAATGTGTTTTGAGGCTGTGGAGGGACTGATGGACAGGCTGTTGACGATCTGGGAGAATTTCAGGCCGGGAGATTCAATCAGAATGAGAATTATATCGCGAAAGCGCTTCTGCTGAAGAAGGGGTGCCAATGTCTTCTCCATGGGTTTCAGCTTGCCTTGAACAAAATAGACCTTCAAATTGTTCTGTCTTTGGCAGACAATAGAGCCCTTCTTCTCCAGATAATCAAGGTGGTAGCGAAGAGTGGATAGACGCATATCAAGGTCCCTGGCGATCTTTCTCATATGTGAGCCGGGGTTATGCGATATATAGTCCAGAACCATACTCCTGTTATCAAAGGACGGGGCCTCTTGCATACTCTTTTGGGCGCCCTTCTGCACATTTTTAGGCATGCCCTTCTGCACATCTTTAGGCACGTTCTTCTGCACATCTTTAGGCACGCCCTTCTGCACATTTTTAGACGCGCCCTTTTGCATCCTCCTTTGCGCACCCTCCTGCGCGCCCTTTTGCATATCCTCTTGCATTCTGTCAGACCCTCTTATGCCCGAATTCATAGAGGAGAAAGATCAAAAATGCTGCAATTCCGGAATTATCCCAAGGATCGGTAAATAAAAGTGTCACAATTCCAGAATGGCGGACCTTCTTCAGGCATATTGTTCCGAACGACTCTCTCTTATTAATAGTATATGCCCTTTTCTAATGCCTCTTGCCATATTCAAAGGGGAATAATGAAAAAATAAGAGATCTGCAAGCCCGATCTTTGCTGGAAATTCCACAGCCCTATCCATTCATCCGCGATAGCCTGGTCCGAGGCCATCTTGAGGGCGGAAAAAGTAGATATGATACATCCTCCATCCAAATAGGCGATGCCTAATTTCAACGTCTTGCTGGAGGGTGCCTGGCTGGTAAGAGATGTCAAGACTGAGGATGATGCCATTGGTGTGGCCATCTCTGAGGCGGGCAAGAGATTGAACCAGAGAAAGATGGACTTTGTGGAGGTGGAGGTGGGCCAGTGGGATTGTCCGGAATGCAAAGAGCCATTAAATGGCGTCTTTCTCGTTGCCAGCACAGCGCTGGTGGCCCTTCTATTCGAGATCAAGATATTCAATGCAGAGAGCGAGGAGCATGCAGGCAGGATCGCCAAGTCCACTGTAGGAAAGGCTCTGGGCACCATCCCGCTGCGGGTGATCGAGGTCGATCAGATCGATTGAATATTTTCACATTAAATAAATTTTATAGTTTAAAAATTATATGACGGCAGGATCTATCCTCCAGACCGGCCCGAACCCCTGGGGGCGGCATTGCCCCTGGGGCTGTGACCGCCCAGGCCCAATGATCTTGCCAGCTCCCTCAGATCCCTCTTGCTCCCCCTTCGCGCCCCTCTCCTCTTATGAGGCCCAGCCTTTGAGCCTCCATCCGGGATGATCTCTGAGCCTCCTCCGGGATCGTCCACGGCTTTATTCTCTCCTCCCCATCCCTTGATCCTCTCCCGGATCAATTCCCGTCCCTCTCTGGCATCAACAACGATCAGCTCATCTCTCACCCAGCTGGGAAGGAATCGATTGACCCCTCCCAGATCGTCATCCTTGAAACGGCGGTCGCAGAACAGCAGAACGCCCCTCTCCGACTCCGCCCGGATGACCCTTCCAGCAGCCTGGAGCCCCCGGTTTATTGCCGGGAGGGTATAGGCGATTAGCATTCCCTTGGTCCTGCCGTATTTCATGGTGTAGTAGCTGTTGATCTCCCTTTGGATCTCATCGTAGGCCGCCAAAGGCAGCCCGACCACTGCCACCCCCTTCAGGGCCTCGCCTTTATAGTCGATGCCCTCTGCCAGCTTTCCTCCGCACACGCCTGTCAGCACTCCGCCCCCCCTAGCCCCCAATGAGAAGAACTGATCCAGGAGCTCGGGGACCTCCTCGGCACTGCGCGGCTCGACGCAGAGCCTCTTTCCAACCCTGCGGGAGGATGCCAGGCAGAGGTCCCGGTAGTTGTTCATCATGGGATAAGAGGTGAAGAATACAGCCACATTTCCCGGCACACACTCGATCAGCGACCGGATATGTCCTGATATCTCCTCTCTATTGTCTATGTCCTCCCTCTGCTCCAGATAGGTGGTGGCCTTCTTAGCCGCTAAAAGGAGCCGGTTCTCCCTGGGGAAGGGATTGGGCAGGCTGAGCTTCTTCGCCCTCCCCTCCTCTCCCAGGCAGTAGAGCTCATAGGCCTCCAGAGGAGAGAATGTGCCTGAGAGCATGATAGTGGCATTGATATTGTCTGTGATCCTGCGGATGTTCGCTGCCGGATCGATGTTATTGACCTCCAGCCGGACGAGCTTCTTTTTGCCTGAGCCGGTGACAACGATCTTTCTCTGCAGAGCTATATCCTTCTCTGCCGCCTCCACATCCCTGAGAAAGAGAAGCACCAAAGCCAGGCTGGGCTGAATATCGCCCTGCAGGTTCTCTCTGTCCCCCTCAGCCAGGTTCAGATCGGCGACCGCCACTGCCACATCTGAGAAATAGGATAATGCATCATCGATGTCATCGATCCCATCATAGAGGAATGCACGGAACAGATCGGCATCCATCAGGGCCTCCCCCTCCGGCATCCTCTCCAATCGGCTGGAGAGAAACCTCCTGAGCCTGGGAAGGAGCAGGCGTATGACTCTGATCCCCTCTCTCCTCCAGGAGGCCTCCTCTCTGCTCTCATCCAGCCTCGCCTGCCCTAGTGTCCCCTCAAACTTCTCCACCTCAGTCTCAGAGAGGTCTATCGTCCTCAGGCTGAGGTGGCGTGAGTTCATCGAGCGTACTGCATCTCCCAGATTATGGGCCTCATCTATGATCAATGTGACCTTCTCTGCATCCATCTCCAGCCACTGGAAGATGACATCCTGAAAGTCCGGACTGAAGAGATGAGAGTAGTTCATGATCACAATATCGCTGTTCTTGGCATAAAGGCTCATGATCTCATAGGGGCAGATGCCCTGGCAGGAGCTCTGAAGGCCGGAGGGCGGGGTTATCCTTCGTTTGAGGCCCTCCACCACATCCAAAGCGCGGGAGGAGCGGCGGAAATGCACAGTCCCATTGATCTCAAAAGCCTCTCTGCTTCGCAGGTAGTACGGACAGAACGTTCTGTACCCTGGCTCCTCCTCGGGCATGTTATCGGCGAAGGGATCGTAGACGCTGGCATTGCCCTTTGCAATCCGAGAGGAGACATAGTTCTTGCTCCACTCTCGAAGCCGGGAGCAGCCGGCATAGACGCTCTCCCCCCGGAACTCGCCCTCCAGAGGGCAGATCCTCTGCTTTCCCACCATATAGGCGATCTCCGGTTTATGGCGGGTCTTGGACCAGATGCGATTGATCTCATCGATGTAGATATCGATCTGCGAGACCGTCCGCACCGCCACCACGATCTTCCCCGGAGCGGCGGCAAGAGCGGCGCTGATGCAACTGGTCTTCCCCGTGCCGGTGGGAGCATCAATCATCAGAATACCCTGCTTGCCTCTGCTCACCACATCATAGACTGCATCCAGCATCCTGTCCTGTTGAGGCCGGAGGGACTCATAGGGGAAATAATCCAGGTACACAGAGGCATGATCTCCCTGGGAAGAGATAAAGGCTATCCATAGAAAAGTTGAAATTGTATTGAGGACATCAATTATTTTGTAGCATTGATGGTGGGGATGATGAGAGCTGAGATTGCAATCTTGATTATGCTTATTGTGGCATTTATTTTCCCGGCACTCTCTTCTGTCAGCCAGAAGGATGCTGTGTCGGGTGGCCTGGGAGAAGATCAGAGCTTCAGGTTATCGATATTGAGTTCAGATAGCAAGAGGCTTGAGGAGAGGATGGCTGAGGCCTTGGCGAATATGATCTCTCAGGGCAATTCGCCCAGCGGAGGAGAGAGAGGCTGGAGCAGCTCTGTCGCCCCCGGCTCGAGGGGATCAAACCCTCTTCATGGGGGATCTTCCAGCATCGGCCAGTCTCTTCTTAATAGATCAGCCGCCAATATATCAGCCATTAACACAACTGATGCCAACTTATCTGTCATCGATTTCCAAGCCGCCAATGCATCAATCAGCCATTCACTGACCAACCTATCTGCTATCAGCTCCCAAAGGGCAGATGCATCCATCAACCCCTCATCATCCGGCCTTTCTGCCATAGGCGCCTCTGCCAATCAGCAGACACCGGAATCGCCTCCTCCGGCCGGCGGAGGGGAGCAGGGCATGGGGGCCATCAGCAGCTCGAAGTTCAATGGCTACTATGGAATCACATCCTCTCAGCATCAGATGGGCAAGAACAAGATCGACTCCAGCACTTTCCTCAGTGGAAGCTTCTCTATGGAAAAGGCTGTGAAATTCCAGGATAGAGGCATCTAGCACTCGGGGATATCATGAAGAGATCAGCCACCTCGCTCTCTCCTGCGGGCAGATCAAAGGCCGCCGTCTCACCCTCGAAGAGGCAGAGATTCAATAGCTGCCTGAGGTCAAAGTACCATCCGCTTCATTTGATCCACCGGCCAATTCCCCTCCTGGCACCTATTCTCTTCTTCATCCCCATCTTTGTCTTCATCTTTATTATCTCCATCCTCATCTCCATCAACTGGATTCATCCATCCACTGCTTCCCTTTATGGCTGTGAGCTGGCAGAGGAATGGAACAGGACCTACGGCGGAAGGTATGGCGATGGTGCCTGGTGCGTGCAGGAGACAGCTGACGGTGGCTATATCCTGGTGGGAAACACTGCCATCCGGGGAGAGGGGAGCGATCTGTGGTTGATTAGAACCGATGCAGATGGAGGCTCCCTCTGGAGCAGAGTTCTGGGAGGATCGAATGAGGACGTGGGATATTTTGTCCGGGAGACGGCTGATGGGGGCTATATCATCGCCGGCAGCAGCTATTCCTTTGGCATGGGCGGGGAGCGGCTATGGCTTATCAGGATGGATGGGAATGGAAGCCTGATCTGGGACAGGACATTCGGCGGATTTGTGCACTCCTCCGGTGACGGGGGCTGGTCTGTGGACGAGACCGATGATGGCGGATACATCGCCACCGGCTACACCCAGTCAAAGGGAAATGGAAGAAAGGACCTCTGGCTCCTTCGCACCGATGATAAGGGAGACTTGCTCTGGGATAGAAGCTACGGAGGAGCAGGTGATGATGTGGGCCTCTCCGTCCTGCAAAGCCGGGACGGAGGTTTTATCGTTGCCGGCAGAACGGCATCCCTGAATAAGAAGGGCGATGATGATATCTGGCTCTTGAAGACAGATGACCGGGGGGTCATGACCTGGAATGCAACCTACGGAGGAGATGGGGACGATGCCGCCTTTCAGGTGGTGGAGCTGGCAGACGGCTACGCCCTGGTGGGCAGGTCCGAGTCTGGGGCGGAGAAGGAGAGGATCATTCTCATCCGGGTGGATCACCTGGGCCGGAAGATCTGGGAGAGATCATACCTGGGAGGCTCAGGCGCCTCCCTGCAGCAGACGGCAGATGGTGGCTTTGTGATCGGCGGAAGGATTGATAGGGAGGAGTCGGGGAGGGATGGCCTGATCATAAAGACCAATTCCGTTGGAGAGGAGATGTCCAGATTGGTCCTGGACGGAATGAGGGACGATATCTGCAGCTTCGTCATTCAGAACCGGAAGGGAGACTATATCCTGGCGGGAATAACCTCCTCATACGGATCTGGAGCAGAAGATGCCTGGCTGGTCAAGGTGATCTCAAAGGATCTGAGAGAGATCAATGCTCACCGGCTGGAGAACCTGACGGCATCGCTGCAATATCGGGCCGGGCCGAGAAGATCGCTCTAGACACCTATACAAAAATCTTTTAAAGACGGAGGGTCTTAAGAGAGCTGATGCGACCTGCAGTCAGGATCTCCGATATCGGCCTGTATCTGCGCTGCCCCAGGCTTGTTTATCTCGATTCCCTGGGAAAGCTGCCCAGATACAGCAGTGCGAAGCAGATACTGATGCGCAGCCTGGCTCTCTCTTTGCTGCAGAAAGAGGATCTGGAGGGGCAGCTCAAAGAGGCTCTGCAGAGGTTGAGGGTGGAGCTTCCCCTGGTATACGATCTGGAAGACGGTGAGCTAGAAGCCGCCCTGAAGGAGGTGGATGGTGAGATTGGGTCGATGGCCGTCGGCCTTATCGGCCAGATGGAGCACCTCATCCCCTTCGAGGCGGATGTGGAGCTCTACTCTGAGAGGCTGGGACTCTCCGGCCGGCTGGACAGGCTGGCTCCCGGAAAAACGCCATCGATCATCCGCACCGGCCGGCCGCCAGAGAACGGGATATGGAAGAGGGATCGGCTCATGCTGGCCGGCTATTCCCTCCTTTTGGGGGAGAGGGATAGAGCAAAGGTGGAATGGGGCCAGGTGGAGTATCCCGGCCTGGGGATGGTGCGGAAGGTGGCGATCCGCAGCACTGATAAAGCGCGAGTGCTGCGTCTTCGCGACAGGATCTGCTTGATAAAGGACGGCCAGCTTCCCGACCGGCCGGAGGGCTCCCCCTGCCAATCATGCCAGGCGCAGCAGCAATGTGAGATGAGGCACTCATTGGCCTCAAGGTTTTTCTGATAGCCTGCATATGCTCGCCTGCATATCTCGCAGCTGATGTATGTGATATCGATACCCGGAGCTGATGGGCCCTCTTCATGGCCTCCCTGATGGCCTGGGCAGCTGGGGCTGAGAGGTCCGGGCTGCCCGCTCCCCTCATCGCCGGCCTGCTCCATTATCAGTTCGTCACCATCCACCCCTACTACGACGGCAACGGCAGAACTGCTCGCCTGCTGGCAACCTTCATCCTGCACAAAAGCGGCTATGGCCTGAACGGCTTCTTCTCCCTGGAAGAGCACCATGCCCGCGATCTGCAGGGCTACTATCGGGCATTGACCGTCCATCCTCACCACAACTACTACTTCGGCAGAAGCGAGGCTGACCTCACTCCCTGGCTGGAATACTTCATCTCCGCCCTGGCCGCGGTCTTTGAGTCCGTCCGGCTCGCTGCCCAAAAGTACGCTGCGGAGGGCCAGGAGGCCGAGCCGGAGGACCTCCGCCGCCTGGATCACCGGGCAAGAGCCGTCTTCGGCCTCTTTGCCGGAAGAGAGACCATCACTTCTCCCCAGGTGGCCGCCGAGCTGGGCCTCTCCGAGCGCATGGCCAGAAACCTTCTAAAAGATTGGGTGAAAGATGGTTGGCTGGAGGTAGCCGATCCCTCCCGGCGTGCTCGATCCTACCGTTTATCGGCAAAGTATCGGCAATACATCGGCAGCTTATCGGCAATAACTCAGAGATGAGAGAACAACGAGCAGTGATTACGCCGATTACTCTGAAGACGGCATAATCGAGCAGCCCGCCATCGGGATGGAAGGCTGGGGTGGACACCATATTCGCGGGCAATCTGGGCCAGGGGTTTACCGGGCTCAAGCTCAGTTATTACTGATATCTTGAATTCTCGGTCGTAGCGCCGTCCGGTCTTTTTCAGGTGATCTCCTCCATGAACTGCCGTTGTTTAACTCATTGTCCACTCGGGGGGTTGCCTCCATACATATGATAGCCCCATCCCATAACTTATAAAGGAGGAGCTCTATTCCTCTTGGGAAAGTGGCGCATCACACTTCCATTTGATGGCATGGAAGGCCTTTTCAGCCATCCTGCCCACCAAGAGGAAACATAAAATGGCAACCATCGAGGAGCAGATCAAAGCGCTGGAAGAGGAGATCTTCAACACTCAGAAGAACAAGGCCACTGAGCACCACCTGGGCAAGATCAAGGCCAAGATAGCGAAGCTGAAGGCCCAGCAGGAGCTCCAGAAGATCAAGGGTGGCGGAGGGGGGAGAAGATATTATATCAAGAAGTCCGGCGATGCCACTGTGGCCCTGGTGGGCTTTCCGTCCGTGGGCAAATCCAGCCTGCTCAACCTTCTGACAGGCTCCAAGTCTGAGGTGGCTGCTTATCAGTTCACTACCCTGGAGGTCATCCCGGGGGTGATGAAGCATAAAGGGGCTGAGATCCAGATTCTGGATATGCCGGGGATCATCAAAGGGGCGGCGCGGGGCAAAGGCCGGGGCAGGGAGGTGATAACTGCAGCCCGGGCGGCGGATATGATTCTCTTATTGGGGGATGTATTCAACTACAACCTCAAGGTCCTGGAGCGGGAGCTTTACGATGCCGGCATAAGACTGGACAAGCAGCCTCCAAACATCAATATCACCCAGGAGAGGAAGGGGGGCATCATTGTGCGCAGCACTGTACCCCTCACCAAGATGACGGAGTTTGAGATCGCTGAGATCATCCGCGCCTATGGAATAGTGAATGCAAGCGTCACCGTCCGGGTGGATATAGATACCGATAGCCTGGTTGACTTCCTGGCCGGAAACAGGGTCTACATCCCCTCTTTAGTGGCCATAAACAAGTTCGATCTGCGCTATGATCAGATCGAGGAGAAGATCAGGGAGGATCTGGGCAGGGACTTTCTACCCCTATCCTGTGCCACCAAAGAAGGCTTGGAGGAGTTGAAGGATCACATATTCGAGAGATTGGGGTTCATTCGCATCTATCTCAAGCCCAAAGGAGGAAAAGCAGACCTGGAAGAGCCGCTTGTGATTCTGGACGGAAGCACAGTGAAATCGGTATGCGAGCATCTGCACCGGGACTTTGTGAACCTATTTCGCTATGCTCTGGTCTGGGGAAAGAGCGCCAAGTTCCCTGGCCAGTCCATAGGATTGGACCACCAACTGCAGGATTGTGATGTGCTCTCCATAGTGACCAAGAGGAGATGACCGAGGCATCATATCATTGACCAACAAGCTTATATGGCAAGCTATCTTGCTTATCCCGCTACATTTCATCGAATAGAAGATATCAATCGGATTGATTATAAAATAATGTTCGACCTGTTTTGATCTAAAGGCAAAAGCCTTCAGGATAGATCGCTGTGTGGCATGAGAAGAGGAGGAAGTGATCGAAATTGGAAAATCTGGGTCAGCCGATTTGACAAAATTCCAGGATATAATCTCAGAGCTCAAGAGAAGAGGAGCTGTGGTATTGATACACCGCCCGACTCGATGGGGTTATGTGGTAGATGCTGTAATTCCTTCTGCAAAAATTGTGATCCTGAAGATGCCGGACATCAGCAAGCAGGCAAGAGTGGCCGTGAGCCAGTTCAGGGATCTGATGAGCCGGCTGGAAGGCGATGGATATCAGGTTGTGGTGATTCCAAAGAACAGAATGAGCCCGGAAGATATCAAAGCATTCTGTGACAGGATCGCTGTTGAGGCATCTTTGGCCGCTGCCTGAGATTTTGGCCGCCGCCTTTGGCAGCCGCCTGAGATTTTGGCAGCCATCAGGGATCCTTTAGAGGGCCTCAAGGGGAGGAATCTGCAGAAAAGCCGGTATGAATCCATTCTCAATTGCAATCCTCTGGCCCTCTGCACTCAGCACAAAATCGATAAAGGCCTGCGCCCCCTGACTGGGCCTGCCCAGGGTGATGAAATAAAACTCGCGGGAGAGAGGATAGCTTCCATTTTTTATATTCTCGATCGATGGCGGAACGCCATCTAAAGATATCACATTCGAGTCGCCCCTCATGATATAGCTGTACCCGACATATCCGATGGCATTGTCGCTTTTCTGGATTGCGGTCTTGATCTCGGCGCTCTCAGCAGCTTCATTTCTAACTCCAGGGGTCTCAGACTCCCGGCTTCCCATGATGATCTCATCGAACGTATCTCTGGTCCCAGACCCCGGCTTCCTTCCTATGGCGAAGATCCCCCTGTCAGGACCGCCCAGCTCTTTCCAGTTGCTGATGCTTCCAGAATAGATCCTTCTGACCTCCTCCTTTGTGAGGTTAGTGACCCCGGAGTTGTACACTCCACGGCTCACTATCAAGCATATGGCATCGTATCCCACTGTGGTCACATTAAACCTCTTTTTAGGGGTCTCGTATCTTTGCCGCTCCACCAGATGAAGCTCCCGGGAGGTCATGGCGATCGCCGATCTGCCCTCGACCACGTTCACTATCCCCACCCCCGAGCCTCCTGAGTCGACAATCACCCGGTAGTCATTCTGGAGTATGTTGAACTCCTCTGCTGATATCTCTGCCAGGGGCATGACGGTGCTGGACCCTGACACCCTTATGCTCTGCCCTCTTGCTTCGACGGGTACAGTTATCAAGAAAAACACTAACAGCAAGACCGGGAACTGTCTTTTTGCCCTCATCATCATCATTTAGCGACCTGATGATATGTAAGGTTAATGTTCAGCTCAATTTGGTATGAAACCCTCCTCTGCGGCGATCTTCTGCCCTTGGGGGCCCAGGACAAAGTCGATGAACGCCATCGCACCGGGAACGGGATCGCCGAATGTGTAGAAGTAAAGGTTCCTCTTCAGCTCGTAGATGTCCAGCTTGATGTTCTCATAGCTGGGCACAATGCCATTGAAGGCTATCCCCTGGACACCGCCGCCCAGATAGTTGAATCCCAGATAGCCTATGGCTCTATCGCTTCTGGAGATCGCCGTCTTGACTGCTGCCCCGCTATAGGCTATAGTATCCACACCATCGGTCTCAGCATCGATCTCCTCCATCACTGCTTCATTGAAGTCATCTCTGGTGCCCGAGCCGTATTCCCTGGATACGACATAGATGTCCCTGTCCGGACCTCCCACCTCTTTCCAGTTGGTGATCTCGCCGGAGTAGATCCTCTTAACCTGATCCCGATTGAGATTTCTCACCCCCTTCTGATATATCTCATCGCTCACGGCAATGCTGATGCCATCCACGCCGACCTTGAACTGCTGGAAGCTCTCTCCAAATCTCTCCTTCTCCTCTTCAGTTATGATGCGCGAAGCCATGGCTATGTTGTATTTGCGCTCCACTATTCCCAATATTCCAGCGCCCGTTCCGCCGGCAGTGACGCTGACCAAATACTCGTTCTGCTCCTGGTTGAATGCCTCTGCGGCAGCCTCGGCCAGCGGCATCACTGTCGAGGATCCCATGACAGTCACATCCACTGGCATTGCAGTGCAGAGCGAGAGGGTGGCCAGTGAGAGCCAGACCAACAAGGTTATAATTTTTTTTGTAATGAACCCCACCATTTACAGATGGTCTGAACAGATATGTAAGCCTATCGTTGGCTCACTGCAATCAATACCCGGCTGGGTTTCAATATACCCTATAAATAAATTATTAAGTTTGCCTCCACGGCAGAATATCCCGGCGACTCCCGGCGACGGCACAAATACCACCTGTCCCTGGTGGGATCTTGAATCTGCAATGAATCAAGCCTGAAGGAACTGAGAGCTCAGATGCTCCCGGATATCCTGTGCCGCCTGGGCCAGGCTCTTTTCGTTGTCATATTCATTCAGCATCCTCTCCAGATCGGATCTGGGCTTCGAGGAGAGCTGCCTGACCTGTTCTGTTAGCTGGGGCACCGCCCGGAGGATGTTATCCACAATGCTCACAGTTGCTTTTTTTGCTGTGCGGGAGAGGGGGTTGAGGTCGATGGCGATCACCCTCTTCCCCATGGCCAGCAGGGCCTCGCAGCGGTCGCCGTCCTCCAGGGGGATGAGCACCACATCGGCATCATATATCCCGCCCCTGGTGGCCAGGGCGCGGGCGTGATCCAGGCCGGGCAGGGAGATGTCCGGCTGCTCGCCCAGGACATCCTTCGCCCCCTTCTCTCGCAGCAGAGCGGCGATCCTCTTCACCCTCTCCTCGCTGCGGTGGAAGAGGTTCACCTCCAGGGGGATGTCCAGGGCTTGGGCCAGGGCTACCATCTCCTCCGGGACCAAAGCAGCAACGTTGCCGTTGACTGAGATCGCCGGCCTCCTGGCCAGGAGCAGAAGTGCTGCTGCTGCCCTGATCGCCGCGGCGGCGGAGGGCGTTGTCCTCTCCCCCAAGAGGTAGTCGAAGCATTCTCCCCTGCCCTGGGCGATCAGCCCCTGGATGCTGGTGTATCCTCTCTTCACTCCTTCTGCCACGCGCTCCCGTGCCACCAGGGAGGCATATCTGGGATGGGATTTGGGAATATCAGTCAAGGTTAGCACCTCTCTGAGAGATGAAGGTGGAATAGACCGGGCCGAAGGCCTGCAGGGCCTCGGCTGCTCCAAGGGCATAGACTGCATCTCCCAGCATGATCATGCTGGCCCTTCCGCCCTCTGCCTCCACCGCCTCTATCACATCCAGGGCCCAGCTGCTGGCAAGTCCCGTCTGCAGGGTGAAGCGGCGGGAGAGGCGCATGAACTCCTTCAATGTGGGCCTCTTCAATAGATCCTTCAGAGCAGCCCGGCCGAACTCATTTACTGCTGACATAACACTCTGATTGGAGAGCACCTCCCGGGTGGAGATCGGGCCCCGGACCACACAGTGGACGGGAAGGGGGGGTACGGGTATGCGATCGATTCTGCCGCTGCCCGGTGCGCCCGCCTCCAGGCGGAGAACCATGCCGCCGCTGTTCTGGGCGATGACATCTCCCAGGCCAGTGCGGCAGACCACCTCTGCCTCATGGGCTACCGATGCCGCCTGATCGGCGGTGAGGGCCAGATCGAAGTGGCGGTTTAAGGCATAGGCGCAGCCCAAAGCCCCCGCCCCGCTGGCCCCAAAGCCGGATCCAGAGGGCATATCCAGATCTGTCCTCACCCGGACTGGGCCTCTGGCCAGCCTCTCCGCCACAAACCTTGATACCGGGGCCTCCGCGGCTGAACCGTTAAGGATGATCTCCAGATCCCCGATATCAGGTGAGGACTCCACCACAGTTGTAGCACCGGGGGAAAGGCAAAGGCCGCAGCCGACTGAGCCGGACTGCAACGGACCATCCTCGCGCCTGGCAGCGAAAAAGCCTGTGATGTGGGATGGGACCCAGGCTTTGCTCTGGCCGGGATTCAGCCCATTCACAGGACCTGCATTCACAGGACCTGCATTCATAGGATCTCCGCCAGAGAGTCGATGATCTTTCTTGCAATCAGGCTCTTCTCTCCCTGGGCCTCGCTGTGGCTGCCGTCGCGCCCCAGTATCAGCACCCGGTTATCGTCAGTTCCCATGCCGCCTCTCGAGACATCATTGGCCACCACCAGGTCCAGGTCCGCTCCCTCCAGGGACTCTCGTGCTCTGGCCAGGAGCTGCTCGTCGCCGGCATTTATCTCTGCCTTGAAGCCCACAATCCTCAGGTCGGGATAGGCCTCTCGCACAGCCTTGATTATCTTTTTGGTGGGCTTGAGGGAGAGGCTCAGCTTCTGGCCTGACCTGATCTTCTCCTCACTTGGGTCCAGAGTATAGTCAGCCACGGCTGCAGCACTGATCAGGGCATCGTAGCCTGTTTTTAGCTCATTTAGGACTGCATCCAGCATCTGAGCAGAGCTCTCGGCATAGATCTGGCGCACGGGCAGATCCTGGATGAAGCGGTGGACAACAGCCACATCCGCCCCCCGCCTGCGGGCCTCCAGGGCCAGGGCGACGCCCGTCTTTCCTGAGGCCCTGTTGGTGAGGATTCTTATGGGGTCGATGGGCTCGGCATTCGAGCCGCTGGTGATCAGGATTCTCTTCCCTTCGAGGTCGCCTGGGCCTAGCATCCTCTCCACCTCTGCCACCACCCGCCGGTTATCGGCGATCTTGGCCTTGCCCTCCTCGATGCGCGGATCGATGAGCACTACGCCCATCTCCCGCAGGGTCTCCAGGTTTCTGATGACTGCAGGGTGGCGGTACATGGCCTCATGCATAGCCGGCACCACAGCCACAGGCTTTCCACTTCCCAGAGCTGTGGTGGCAAAGGTGGTCACTGGAGTGTCATCGATGCCATTGGCCATCTTGCCGATGGTGTTGGCCGTAGCTGGAGCGACCAGGAATAGGTCTGCCTTTCCCCCCACGCCGCAGAATTCGACGTGCTCCACCCGGCCGGTGATCTCTGCTATCACCGGATGGGCGGAAGCGTACTCCAGGGCATAGGGATGCAGTATCTGCCCGGCGGCATGGCTCATAGTGCAGTGGACCTCTGCCCCGCGGCGGATGAGGTCGCGAATGAGATCCACCACCCGGACGGCGGCGATGCTGCCGGTAACTCCCACCACTATCGTCTTTTTGGATAGGGTTTCGCTTACCGAGGCTGAGATATCAGAGGGCATGGCAGTTTCTATGGCCTGCAAGCTTTTAAAGGATGCCTCACCCCCTGCAGAGAAGCACAAACCTTAATTAGCAATTCACCCGAGGGGGTATGCCGTGCCGGGGTGGCCTAGCTGGTTAGGGCGCGAGACTCATAGGGTTATAGCGAACGACGCGCCTGAGGCATCTCGAAGTCGCGGGCTCGAATCCCGCCCCCGGCACCTTATTTCCAGCAAATGTGCCATTGTTTTCCCTGTGGTGATATCAGGATGATCCGCCCTCACCGGTGAGACGGAGGCTGCACTGTTTGAGTTGATAAGACACGATCAGGATAGAATTATGATTATTGACCTTGGGCCGGAGGATGGTATGGTTATGGGCAGAGCCGGATCTATCGGAGTCACTCCGCAAGAATCAAAACGAGGAGCGACTGTCGTCAGATCGTCAGAAAAAGCAACCGTAACAGATTTAAACATTAAGAAATAAGAACAAAACTGCTTAATTTGGGAGCAAGCCCCCTGCCCAGCAGGGCCATCCGGGCCAGACGGATGGATTTCTGGGACGGAGAACGTCCCTGTTTCACGCACCTGGGTGATGTCTGAAACCCTGGGAGGTGCGTGAAACGTCAAAGCATATCGAAAAAGCCTCTTTGACAAGGCCGACTCCACTAAGATATAGGTGTAAGTCAAGGAGGTTCGTGAAAATCGGCTTTTTTTCGATAGCAGTAAAGGCCGAAAAATGGCGGCTGTATCCATGTCTGAAAGGACGTGGCCCAATTGAAACTCACCGACCTTCTCCCTGAAAAGGGAGCTTGCAATGTATCCATGTCTGAAAGGACGTGGCCCAATTGAAACCGGAATTAAAATCAACTAAAACGCAAATATTAAAATGTATCCATGTCTGAAAGGACGTGGCCCAATTGAAACTTGCACAAGCATTACAATTTTGCACAGTTGCTCTTCGGTATCCATGTCTGAAAGGACGTGGCCCAATTGAAACCTCCCCTTCCTCATACTCAATCAACATGGCTTTATAATAGTATCCATGTCTGAAAGGACGTGGCCCAATTGAAACCCCTCCATGGCCAACCCAACAAGCCGCAAAACTATTTACGTATCCATGGCTGAAAAGTCGTGGCCCAGTCCACCTTAAGAATTTAACACCAATCATAAAATGTGAAGGCATTATATCTTCTCATCAATTTTCACATTGCACGTTCATTTTACATGCAATTAATGTTTGAATTGTTTCATTTCGAACCGATCAACGGCCAGCTTCAATTGTATCCAAGCCTCCCCGGCGTTGAGGGGCCCAGGGCATTAGCGCGGGAGGCCCGAAGGGCCGACTCGCGGCGCCCAGAAAAAAACAGTCTGTATGGTCTCGAATCAGCCTAGATGACAGCCAGGATCTCATAAATATTATTCCAACCTTCGACCAGGCCCGTCCGGAGAATTTTTGTATTAATATATAACAGCTCTGAAACCATCAATATGCGATATTTTCTGAGGTTTTACGAGTTATAATACTTAAGTTCCAGCTCCAGGCACCTTATTTCCAGCAAATGTGCCATTGTTTTCCCTGTGGTGATATCGGGATGATCGGCCCTCACCGGTGAGACAGAGGCTGCACTGTTTGAGTTGATAAGACATGATCAGGATAGGATTATGATTATTGATCTTGGACCGGAGGATGGTACGGTTATGGGCAGAGCCGGATCTATCGGAGTCACTCCGCAAGAATCAAAACGAGGTGCGACTGTCGTCTGATCGTCAGAAAAAGCAACCGTAACAGATTTAAACATTAAGAAATAAGAATAAAACTGCTTAATTTGGGAGCAGGCCCCCTGCCCAGCAGGGCCATCCGGGCCAGACGGATGGATTTCTGGGACGGAGAACGTCCCTGTTTCACGCACCTGGGTGATGTCTGAAACCCTGGGAGGTGCGTGAAACGTCAGAGCATATCGAAAAAGCCTCTTTGACAAGGTTAACTCCATTAAGATATAGGTGTAAGTTAAGGAGGTTCGTGAAAATCGGCTTTTTTTCGATAGCAGTAAAGGCCGAAAAATGGCGGCTGTATCCATGGCTGAAAAGTCGTGGCCCAATTGAAACGCGATGCGCAGAAAGTTATCCGCGCGTTGGATTTGAAGTATCCATGGCTGAAAAGTCGTGGCCCAATTGAAACTAGCTGAGCTTGACGGCATGGATCTTGAGGATCTCATAGTATCCATGGCTGAAAAGTCGCGGCCCAATTGAAACCGTCATGCCTGGCTAGGCACCCATGAGGCATGAAAATAGGTCATGGCATGAAGGCATTCTCAAAGACATCAATCGCATGCAGGAGAGATCCATCGATATGCGTGGAGCCTATTTTCTTATCAAACATTTCCTCCTTGGCAACTTCGCCAAGGTCCTCCAACGTATCCATGGCTGAAAGGACGTGGCCCGGTCCGCCTTACAAATTTAATACTAATTATAAAATGCGCAAGCATTATATCTTCTCATCAATTTTCACATGTTCATTTTAAATATAATTAATATTTATATTGTTACATTTCTAACCGATCAACGGCCAGCTTCGATTGTATCCAAGCCTCCCCGGCGTTGAGGGGGCCCAGGGCATTAGCGCGGGAGGCCCGAAGGGCCGACTCGCGGCGCCCAGAAAAAGACAGCCTTCATGGTTTCGAATCAGCCTCGATGACAGCAAGGATCCTCTAAATATTATTCAAACCTTCGGCCAGGCCCGCCCGGAGAATCTTCGCATTAATATATCGCATCCCAAAACCATCAACATCCTCATTCCGATCTGTCTGGCTATATGGGCCCCTTCACCAGCATCCCGGATGGCCGACTCGCGGCGCCCAGGAAAAAAAAGCCTTCATGGTTTCGAATCGGCCTCGATAACAGCCAGGATCTCCTAAAATATTATTCAAGTTTTCAGCCAGGCCTTTCTGGAGAATTCTCGCATTAATATATAACAGCCCTGAAACCATCAATATGCGATATTTTCTGAGGTTTTACGAGTTATAATACTTAAGTTCCAGCTCCAGGCACCTTATTTCCAGCAAATGTGCCATTGTTATCCCTGTGGTGACCAGCTTATCTCCAAGATCTTTGACCCGTTCGTATTCAAGACGAAGGGCAAAATCAGTGAAGTTTCTCATAAAATATTATATACTAGTAATAATATTAATAGTTATTGATTAAAAGAGGTTTTTAGGAGTTCTCTTTAAATATTCTCCCCCTGGTACCGGCCCTCATACAGCTCCTCTGCCTTTTTTTCTAGCCTCATGAAGACCAGTTGCATCAACCGGGCATTCCTCTTCAGCCGCAACCCCGAGGGGTTGTGCACCACCAGAAGGCTCTGGCTGCGCCCCCGGTATCCCGGATCCCAGAGGGCCGTCTGCAGGCTGGCCCCACAGCGCAGGAGGGTGGAGCGGGCCCTGGCCATGGCAGCCACATCTGCAGGGATGCTGACGATCTCATTGAATGTCACCAGGTAGGCCCCAGCAGGAAGTTCGATCCAGCCGGATTGATCGAAGTCCATGACTTCCGTCTCCGGAAGCCTTCTCTCGCTGTTCTCAAAGGCCACCGCCCCAAAGGAGGCGAAGCGCTCAATCCTCTGCACTGTCAGCTCCATGCCGCACATCTGGGTCTGTGTCTGCGGCTCGATCATGGATTCCACAAGCCCCTGGGCCTCTCTGCCGGTAAGAATGCTCACTTCAGATCACCTTGAATATCTCATTGAATATCTCGTTGAATATTTGCACATGACTCCCTCACCAGAAAGGTCTATAAGCTCTTTGGCAGGTTATAACTCATAAGGTGATATCCTGTTTGAGATCCTGATACTGCCCATCACCGTCATCATCATACTTCTCATCCTAGCCCTGCCCCTGATCTTCATCTTCCTCTTTCTGCATCTCTCCCGCTCCGCCTTCGAGGTGGTCGGCTTCAGCCACTGGACTGCCACCCTGGCCGTCTTCGGCTCCATTCTGGGGAGCCTGGTGGACATCCCTCTCATGGAGACGCCGATCTCCACCTATCCGGAGTGGTACCTGACAGCAGCAAGCCAGCTCTCGATAGAATTTCCCACCTTCTTTCCCGCTGCCTTTCCCATCACCTTTCACCCCCTCTATCTGGCGGTGAATCTTGGCGGTTGCATCATACCCCTGGCCGTCTCCGCCCATCTCCTCCTCCGGGGACGGGCATCATTTGGCCGCTCCGCCCTCGGCATGGCTGTGGTTGCCGCAGTCACCTATTATGCAGCAGAGGCCATTCCCGGTGAGGGGATAGTCCTGCCCTTCTGGCTCTCCCCCTTCCTGGCAGCAGTGCTGGGGCTGGTCCTGTCGCGGGGCTACCGCCGCTCCCCTCCACTGGCCTATATCAGCGGCACCATAGGCACTCTGATCGGAGCAGACCTGCTCAGCCTTCTCACCCCGGGAGTTCTGCCTGCTCTATCGCCCCTGTATCTCTTACCCCCTCAGCCGGTAGTGATGTCCATAGGGGGGGCAGGGGTCTTCGATGGTATCTTCCTCACCGGGATCATCGCCGTCCTCCTGGCCGCAGGCATCGTCTGCATCTTTCGAGGATCATGCGAGGGCGGGCGGAGAACTGAGGTAGGCAGAAAAAAGAGATGAGAATAAGGCCGGATGGCTGTGGACCTGCCGGTATCTATTCTGAGATCAGCACCGGATAGATGAGCCTCTTCTCGATGATGCCGCCCTCCCAGGGCTGCAGGAGAAGAAGGTAGATCTCTGTCTCTCCAGGGGATTCTGCCCGGTAGGTGAGGATCGTCTTCTCCGGCAGCCCAACCATCTTTGGACTGGCATTGCCCTGAGATGATCCTGTTCCCACCAGGCTCAGGAACTGAGGATCGAAGTCATTCCACCAGCCAAATCCAGTTGAAGGATTTGATGGGAGAGTGATGTTGAACTCCTCTCCCGCAGTGACATTGATCAACGGCTCGCAGGGAGCGTTATCGCATACGCTGCTGCCAAGAGCCAAAGAGAGCGAGAGAAAGGCCAGGCCCAGGACAGATATCACATATACCTTTAAAGATCGCTTCATAGATCTAACATCTCCAAATTTATGCTATCTCTCTCTTTTTTCTATTTAAAAGGATGTGGTGAGAATCATCCGCAACTGCTCTAGTGTAAATTTTTATAAACGAAATATGGATACGAGTGAGGAGAGTAAGCCCCCTTCTGTTCTATGACGGCATTCAGCTTAGCGCCATACCCGAGCTTGGCTGGACGTCCATGTTCGCAGCTCTATTTTGGCTTGCACCCACAGGGTTTCGCCGTTTCATCCGCCTTCAGCGCGACCTCAACCTCCCGGCATCATAGCTTTAACGCTGCGCGGTCTCGTTTCTGTGCCAGAGCCGGAGCTCTCGCCCCACATCCTTTGGGATGTCTGTGTGTCCAGTGGTGGAGGGACTTTCCACACCGGCCGGAGCTGGCCAGCGGCAGCCGTCCTTCCTCTCTCGTATCATTGATAAATGCCGGTTTGGGTTAATAATACCTTCGCTGCTATCTGCCAGCAGCTCCCCCGGCTGTCAGGAGTCAAGGGCAGCCAGGAGGCGGCCAGGAGAGGCCGAGGGCGGCTGGGGGAAGCCTGGGGCAGAAAGGAAGCGGCCCCGATCCGCGAGAGTTTGATATCTGGGCTGGAGCACCAGGCATCCTCGGTCAGCTCTTTATTCTAGGTCTGCTAACTATTGGCAGATGGCCCGAGACCAGAAGGATCACTACTACCGCAAGGCTAAAGAGGAGGGCTACAGGGCCCGGTCTGCCTACAAGCTCCTGCAGATAAATGAGAAGTTCCATGTCATAAAGAGAGGCGACTTAGTAGTCGACCTGGGAGCGGCTCCCGGCGGCTGGCTGCAGGTGGCCCAGAAGCTCTCTGGAGGAAAGATCGTTGGTGTGGACCTGGAGGGCATAGCCCCCATCCCCGGCGTGGTCACCATCCGGGCGGATATCACTTCCGAGGGCACAGTGGGGCTGATCAAAGAGGCCCTAGGCGGAGATGCGGATGTGGTGATATGCGATGCCGCCCCCAATCTCTCCGGGGCCTGGGACAGAGACCATGCCATCTCTGTGGATCTGGCCCGCTCTGCACTGAAGATGGCTAAAAAGCTCCTCCGGCCACGGGGCAGCTTCGTGGTCAAGGTCTTCCAGGGAGATATGTTCAATGACTTTCTCAATGATGTCCGGCGGGAGTTTGTCCTCGTCCATGCCCATTCTCCGCCCGCCTCAAGAAAGGAGAGCGCCGAGACATATGTGGTGGGAAAGAAGCTCCTCACCGCCCCGGTGCGCAAAGGGGATATGCTCGATCTTACCATAAGCTCCACAGGCAGATCCGGGGACGGCGTGGCACTGGTGGAAGGCTTCGCGATCATCGTCCGGGGATCGAGGCTAAACGAGCAGCTCAGGGTTAAGATCGATGCCGTCCTGCCCAATTTTGCCTTTGCCACAATCGTAGAGAGAAAGAGTTAATAACCTGCCTAAGAAAAGTAAACGGAAGGGGCTAGACCATGGAAGAGAATGCAGTGATTTTCATTGGAGACAAACCAGTCATGAACTACGTCCTGGCAGTGATGACCCAGTTCAACAAGCCAATTGGCAGTGTGATATTGAAAGCCAGGGGGCGGGCCATCTCCCGCGCAGTGGATACCGCAGAGATAACCAAAAATAGATTCATGCCCAATCTCATCGTCAAGAATATCAGCATCAGCACTGAGACCATTCCCAATGAGGAGGGAAAGACGGTGAATGTCTCCTCAATGGAGATAATCCTCGCCAAGGAGGAATGAAGGAAATATTTTATCAAATCATTTTTCCTCCGAAAATAATTTAAGCGCAAAAGACATAACGAGGATATGTGACAGTATTCAGAGCTTATGATGTCAGAGGTGTCTACGGCACCGATCTCACAGAACAACTGGTGAAAAGGGTTGGCGAATCCTTTGGATCATATGCCGAAGGGGGCCAGGTCTCACTGGGAAGAGATACCCGGACCAGTGGGCCTAGCCTGCAGAAGGCCTTCCTGGATGGTATTCTGGGCACAGGCTGCCAGGTGAACAGCTTTGGCATCATCCCCATTGCCATCATCAGCTTCATCACCTGGAAGGAGGGGCTCAAAGCTGCAGCCTACATATCGGCCTCTCACAATCCCCCGGAGTACAATGGCGTGCGCTTCAGAACAGGTGACGGTTACGGCCTGCTCTATCAGAAGTCCGCTATAATGAAGTACTACCATGAAGGGGGCTTTCTCGCCGGCCAAGGGGTCCAGATCGATCGCGATCCTCAGGAGGCAATCGAGAGATACAGGGAGTATGTGGAGGAGAAGCTGAGCCTTGAACGCCCCCTCAAGCTGGTCTTGGACATGGGCAATGGCGCCGCCTGCACAATGGCCTCCTTCTACCAGCGGCTTGGATTCGATTCCCTGATCTTGAACGGCACTGCAGACGGCCAATTCCCCGGCAGAGGTCCCTCACCCAGCGAGGAGTCCCTGCGTCCTGCCTGCCAGGAGTTGCTGAGGAGCGGAGCCGATTTCGGCGTGGGCTTCGATCCGGATGCTGACCGGGGAATAGTCATCGATGATCGGGGAACTGTCCTGCCCCCGGAGAAGGTGGCGATCATCATCGCCCGGTCGAGGTATAAGCCCGGCGATCTGGTCATCTCCGGCTTTGACTGCTCTATGATCCTGGAGCGAGAGCTGGAAAAGGATGGCATAAGAGTCCAGCGAGAGAGGGTGGGAGATGTCTTCGTGGCCAACCGGGTGAAGAACTCGAAGGCGGTTCTGGGCGTAGAACGAAGCGGCCACTTCTTCCTGCCTGAGTTCCAGTACTCAGATGATCCCTTCGCCATGAGCCTCGCCCTGGCAGAGATCGTATCCAGCGGGGAGAAGCTCTCCCATCTGGCCGACATGATCCCTCACTATCCCTATAAACAGATGAGCATCCAGCTAAAAGAGGACCCGGCGGCTGTAATGCACCGCCTGACAGACTCCCTGGCCTCCCTTGAGCCGGATACAACTGATGGCCTGAAGATAACCACCGACAGCTACAGCGCACTCATCAGGCCGAGCAACACCGAGCCCATCATCAGGCTATATATAGAGACCACAAAAGAGGATATGAAAGAGCTGGAGGAGAAATACAAGGGTGCAATCCGCCAGGCGATGAAAGCCTGAATCGGCTGTTTGCTATTTGGTGCGCCAGATTCCATTGGGAGCTCAGACCCTCACCCCCCCAAACCCTCAATCCACAGCCTCTCAAACCGCATCCTCTCAACCCGCAACCCCTTAAGCCACAGCCCCACAACCTCATAAACCCCCAACCTGCAGCCCCCAAAACCAAAAAAACAAAAAAAAACGCCAGAGCTGATCCAAGCGTGAGCCAAGAAGAGATCTGCATTCTCATACCGACCCTCAATGAAGAGGAGTCCATCCAGCCGGTCATCCAGGAGTTCAAGGAGCTGGGCTACGATAATATCCTGGTTGTGGACGGCCACAGCATCGATAAGACAGTGGAAAAGGCCAGAGCGGCAGGAGCAAGGATACTGATTCAATCAGGATCAGGCAAAGGCCAGGCCTTAAAGGAGGTATTCGGCCATATCAATGAGAGGTACATCCTGCTCATCGATGGCGATGGCACCTACCTTCCCTCTGAGGCGGCCCGCCTCTTGAAGCCATTGCTGGAAGATCGGGCGGATCACGTGGTGGGAAACAGATTGGAGAACATTCAAGGTGGAGCCCTCAAAAGGCTGAACATGTTCGGCAACAAGATGATCAACCGCTTCTTTGCCATAATCTATCGTGTTCCTCTCCACGACATCCTCTCCGGCTACCGGGCCTTCACCTCAGAAGGGATAAGGATGCTCGATCTGTCCATGTCCGGCTTTGAGATCGAGTCTGAGATGACCATAGAGAGCGTGAAGAAGGGCCTGAGGATAATCGAGGTGCCTATCGCCTACCAACCCCGATCGGCGGGCACCAAGACGAAGCTGCACCCCTTCCGGGATGGCCTGAAGATCATTCTCACCATCTTCCGTATGGCCAAGACTGAGAACCCCATGTTCTACTTCGGTCTGATGGGCTCGCTTGTGGGAATGATCGGTTTTCTGGTAGGGATCTATGTGGCCAGAGACTGGTTTTTATGGCGCATAGAGCATATTCCTTTAACCATACTCACGGCCATACTGATCATCGTCGGCTTCCAGCTCTTCATGATCGGCATACAGGGCGATATGATGGCCTCCTTGCACCGGGAGATGATCAGAGAACTGCATCGAAAAAGGAGATGAATGATAAAAAGAGGAGGCCCTATATCTTCTTTTAGCGGAACTCCAGCTTCGCCTCCCTCTTCGCCTCGAATAGATATGCTCTTCCCGGTTCGAGCATCTCGTTCTCAGCCAAATTAATCCATCTCTCTCCCTCATACTTCCAGACGAATGCCGAGACGAGTCCCTTCTGGACCGCCTCTGGATATCTGTATCTCTTATGTTCGGCATTGATGGTGATATTGGCTAGATCAACGCCCTCATTCACCGGCAGGCCGATCATATTCCATCCCACATGCAGATCCAGCCGGCAAGGTAGATCAACTGGCTTTCCCGGTATCTCCATTGTGAAGTTCCCGGTGCTGTCTATAAGATATCCATCCCCTGCTTTGAATTCAGTCACATTGAGCTTGCCTGCCTCTTTCATGCCGAAATCCCATCCGCCTTTGCCAATGGTGAATATACTCCTGTAGGGCATGTTCTTCAGGTACCTCTCGGCGGATGGATCCAATGGATTCAGGTACAGGGATACGGCATTCCATCCCGCTGTGACATTGATCCTCTGCACCTGGCCGGGTATCAGCTCATACTCTATCTGATAGCTTCTCATCTCTTTAAGTCTGGGCCTGATGATCGGCCACATCACCTTCTTCTTTTTTCCCAGAGGATATTCATCATGCCATAGGGTTAGCCCTTCACCCTTCACCACGATCTTCTCCGCCTCACCAGGCAGCAGCACCTCACCGATGATGGCGGGGATGGCGTCCAGGTTGAGGTTGCCGCTGGAGCTATCTGTCTGAATCCAGTAGACCCAATCGGTGGCGCTCTCATTGAGCGGGATGACGGTCACCAATGTCTTCGTCTCATTCGAATCGCTATTGTTCTCCACAGACATCTCAGTTGTATAGGGGCGGGGTGGGACCCTTGGCAATGCAGGGCGGAAGCTCGGATCTCCCAGAATGACATTCATGTAGGATGTCTGGTTGAGCATCTCATGGACAGAGATATCCCAGTTGGGAAGAGCCTCATCATAATCGGAGTTGGGCTTGAGGCTCTCCGTTCCTCTGGACTTCAGCCGGAAGAGGTTATCTGCATCCAGTTGGGCCTGACCCACAGTGGAATTCCCGTAGACCAGGGACTGATAGAAGCGCTTGTAGTAGTCATCGGACAGGAAGATGTAGGATAGAGCAGAACCACCGATGTAATTCACTGATCCTGCTTTTATGAAAGCCAGAGCAATCGAATCCTCCAGCTTCCCGGGCACATACATTCGCGTCCCGGTCACATTCAGATAGTATCCTTTCAGATTGGTGGTGAGGCAAGCAGCCGCAGTAGTGGTCTGAGGGGACAGGGCGAGCTCTCTTACCTGCGCGGCGGTAAGGGCTGAGTCCATCATGGACCAGGCGGACAGATCCCAGGAGCCCTCATCTCCGTGATGATCGAAGTGGGCGATATTCTGGCCGTTGTTCATCTGAGATATAGTCTGCTGCATTGTGGCCTCCTCGTGGCGCAGGTCTTTGACTGCAAGCCCTGCCTCTTCCAGATACTCTTTTATGCTGATGCCCACAGGGGCCTGGGGAAATGAGAGGGCGGGAGAGGATACCACCAATCCGTTATTCTTCCAGCTTCCATTCAGCCGGTCGTAGGCCAGTGTCCGGGCCAGGAGTCCAGAGGCGTCGTACACGGAAAGCCCCATGATCCTTCCCACAGCTACAGTGCTATAATTGCCTATAACCGGCTTGATCTGGTAGTCCCGGTAGACCTCATACTCCATAGCATCCGATAACTTCTGAATGAGCCCTGTGGAGATGAAGGGCATAGAGCCGGGGTCACCAACCACCATGAGATACTCAGGATCAAGCTTAAGCTCTGCTACCTTCTGATTGAGCATCTCTTCCACCGCCAGGGGATCGATCCTTTGGGGATCACAGGCCACATCGATCAGCACCGCCCGGTGGGAGGATGCTGCCCCGGCTGCAGTCATCGAGAGCCTGGGGACCTTTGTATGGCTGAAGGCGGTGATGTTTAAGCCCTTCACATTGGAGCGAACATCGATGCTGTAGTTCTGAGTGCGGCTCACATCGGTCTCGATATTGAACTGCCAGATCCCCGGAGTGAGGAGGGGCACCCTGACATCATAGAGGCCATCCCTGGTTATGTTTGTGAGCTTCATCTTTCCTGATCTCTTGTCCGGGCTGAAGAGGTTCAGAGCGAGATAGTCGGTGTTCCGCTCCAGGTTCCAGGATATGTTTGTGCTCCCGGAATAGATCCATTTGGGATAGGTCAGATTGATTACGGGCGGATCATCCACATTCCTGAGGGTATGATTGTAGGTGAATCCATCATAAGCAGCAGTAGCGCCAGTATCCAGGCGCTGTGACCAGCCGGCATCCATGGGGTACATCAGCTCCACCTCCACATTGAGGCTGGTGGACTCTCCCGCCTCCAGCCGGCCAAGGTCCCAGCGGATCATGGAACCATTGAGGAAGGCAGAGGTCTGTGTAACCGGCTTTCTGTTGTAGGGGTCGATGACAATGATCTGACCTTCAGCAGCGCTCGCCACTCTTATGAGCCTTCCCATGGGAAAGATATCCCGCAGTTGCACCCCTTTTACCACCTCATCACCGGTATTGGTCAGGGTGACATTGAGCCTGACCACACCGCCTTCCTCCTCTGCCGGAAGCTGGTCTGGGCTCAAGGCCATTTTAATCAGCAGGTCTCCTACAATTGAGCGCACGACCTGCTCGCTTGTTGCCGGGGGCAGAAGGGAGAGGTCATGGGAGTTGGTCAGGACCACCATTGTGGGGCTCTCGCCTCTCATTCTCATCTCCTCTGCCAGGAACTTGTCGCTGCCCTCATGAAGGGTGATATTCATCTGGCTGAGGTTCTCCTTCACCCTCTCCGATAGCGGGCCCATTGTTACTGCCTGATCAGCTCCCAGCCGGAGCAGAGCAGAGCGGGTCTCCTCCGGCAGTGAATCGCCCACGAAAAGCAGTGGCCAGTTAAGGTAGGAGGCAATAGGAGCTGCAGAAAGGGCAGCAGTATAGTTCTCTCCCACAATTACTGCTCCCGGAGAGCTCTTCCAACGCCTGCTTATCATCTCGGCCAGTTCAAAGCTGTTGTTCGCCTTTATGGTCGAGTCGCTCATCCAGGATACATCTCCCACAGCCAGGACCTCCCCCCCCAGCTGCTCCAGCAGCCAGCGAGCTGCCACTGAGGGTGGCTCCAGCTCAGACCAGATGGGGGTGTGGACGACATCGTACTCAAAAGCGATCCCCGAGGCGCCTGAACCTGCCAGATCCTCGATATAGCTCAAGGCTCCCAGGACATTTTGGGTGGAGAGCACATAGCTAACATAATCATCGCTCAGCCGGATGTAGAGAGGATTGATGCTCTCCTGGCTGGCTATCTTGATATCATCAGGGGAGATGGGAGAGATGATTGTGAAGTCTGCCACCTTGGCCATCCGGGCGAAGTTATATCCCCGGCTGCGGTCAAAGGGGCTATCCAGAGCCACTCCCAATCTCACCGGGCCCAGCTCAGTGGTTATATTCCGGGCGTCCCTTACAATCCTCATGAGCTGTTCCTGCTTCCACTGGGCCCATCTCTCCCGGTTGTAGCTGTTGGCATTGGCCTTGCTGATGTCTATGCCTGTATCCTGATAGAACTTCTCTTTGCAGATATCGCAAAAGCAGTAGCTCTCGTCCTGGAAGCCGAACTGATAGAGCACAACGCCATCGACGTGGTACTCATCGATCAGCATCTCTATCTGATTGTAGAGCATGTCCCTTGCTTCCGGATTCACTGGACAATAATAGCTGCCATTGCCTCCGACATCCGGATTCGGTTTCTGCAGCATGTGGCGATCGATGCTGGACCGATCTGACCCCGCCGAAGCGAGGCCTGCCTGAGCCATCAAGGCCACCTCCCCCCGCTCCAGCCCATCCACTCCTGCTGAGCCGGCTTGAGATTCTGGCATCTGCAAAGTGACCGCCACATAGGCCTCGATTCCATCCTTCTGAGCGGCATGCACCATTGACTCCACCCTATCGCCAGTGCCATGGATGGTTATTGCGCTGATATTTGCTCCTTTGAAGGTATCCAGGATCGCCGAGGGACCATGCTTTTGCAGATCGTTCTCCTCGATCCAGCCCATCCTCTTGCCGGCATGGACCTCTCGGGGAAGGATGAGCATGGGCTTGGCAACAGTGCTATTCTCCTGGGAATAGATGGCCAGGGGAGTGGCAGCAATGGATGCATGCCAGTCGTCTGCGCCGACCAGGATGACATCCTCAGACTCTCCCTTCACCCCTCTCGTCAGGGGTTTTTCATCTGCTATGCAGAGCGGAGCAATAAATGATATTATAAGAAATATATAAAAAAATCTCAAGCGCTCACCTCCTCCAATTGGAGACCTGCCTCTTTGAGTGACTCGGTATAGTTCCCTTCCACTCTGCCCACGATCATCGCCCGGGAGAGGGAGGAATTGCGTGTGATCATCTCTTTTATGGCATCAAGGGAGGCGGGGGTGACGTTGCCCCTGCATACCACCAAGGGCAAGTCTCCGTCCATCGCTATTTTATAAGCCCGGAATATGTCCCCCTGTCTGGGGGTGGCCAGGACCACCTCTGCTGTTCCGTTCTCCCATATCTCTCTTATGAAGAGCCAGCACTCCTCATAGAGGCTTTCGCTATGTATGCGTTTGATTTCAGCATCTACTAGCTTGGTCTCGATATCATGAGATATCACAGACTCATTGCCCAGGATCACTATATCCTGGCACCCCTGCAGCCTATTTAAATAATCATCCGGGATCTCATCCGGGGGGTTCAGGAATACATCAAGGTTCCTGTTGCTGTAAGAGGCCAGAATGCCCAGTGTGCCATAGATGATATCCTCTCCTGTGAGCACCGCCTTTCCCTCTGCGGGGGAAGCAGTGATTGTGATGACCTCCTCGGGCATGGGGATGCCATGGGAGTCTGAGAGCTGGAAGGTGAGGGGATACTCTCCCGCTCTTGATGCCAGGAAGGTGATATTGGCTATCCCCGGGTTCTCGGGAGTGACCTTTACCGTCTGCGACTGAGGCATGACTATCAGCTCATCTGGAGAGGATGTCGTAACCCAGATGTTCTCTTTGACATCCAAGATCACCTTGAGGCTTCCCTTGTAGCTTTTGTTGGTGGCGATCTCGTCGGGAACATCGATCTGGGTATCGTAACCCCTCACCGCCAATCCAAACTCCACCTCTGCCTGAATGGAGGAGTTTATGGAATGGTTGCCCAGGGATGTGGCTGTGATGGTGACATTCTCTTTGGCCCCAGGCTTCTCTGTCTTTATCTGCAGCTTGATGGCGTGGGTGGCACCGGGGTCCAATGGAAGGTCATAGGGCATGGTGACGGCCTCATCATCATCCAGCAAGAATATGCTCCAGCCCTCGGGGAGGGCACCCGAATCGATCGAGGCTATATCCCTGAATGATCCCAGATTCTTAACTGCCAGATTGAACTGGGCTCTATCTTTGGCGCTGGCCCGAAGTGAGGCGGATTTTGCATCTTCTACCGTCATGGCAATGCCATAGCTCTCCTGAACAATGACATCGATATGAAAGTCTATGCGCAGAGGAAAGGAGGGCGGAGAGCTCTCCATCAGATATATAAATCCGGTATACGCCCCGGGCTTCGTCTCCGGGGGTATGCCGATATAGATTTTTATCTCTGCCTCATCTCCAGGGGAGAGGGGCTTGCCCTCTGGGACATCGATGAAGATAAAATCCCTGGCATCTCCAATCATCTCTGTCTTGGCGATCTTGAAGATGGCTGAATCTCCGGCGTTTATCACCTTGAGAGTCCTCTCTTCACCATCGCCGGGATGAAGAACTATGTCGAATCGATCCTTATCTGGTGTCAACTGAGCAGCGGCTGCGCCGGTCAGCAGGAACAGAATTATAAGCGGGTATATCAGCCTCATCTCACACCACATGTCATGTGCTGGATTTTTGCAAAGTAAATATATCTTCTCTTCTCGCTTTAAATCCTTTGCTTGGAGGATGACAAGAAGCATTGATGACCTCTCTGTCAGAGTGATCGATCTGGACAGACTGGTTTATATCTATTATGTGCAAGAATGCTCATTCGGTGTGTATCTTTGGAGCGTGAGAAGACGATCCTCGTGGCCACCCCTTTCAAGAAACGGGGCAAGAAGAGCCTGAAGGTCAGCGATTTCATCTTTGCATTATCCTTGGATCTGAAATGGGGGCCTCCGGAGAAGGTGCGCGCTCTTCTCAGAGAGGCCGAGGCAGAAGGGCTGGTCACGATGGATGGGGAGATGGTATCAGCGGCATTCGACCTGGAGTCGATGGAGGTTCCCCTGGGCTTTAAGCCCTCCACAGAGGAGGGAATACTGGATCAGGGAATAAGGCTCATCATCTCTCAGACGGGGATGAGCAGAAGGGAGGTCATCGCCCTGGCCAATGAAAAGCAGGATATGCTTGAGAAGCTGGTGGAGCTGGATGCAGTTGTCCTCCTGCTGGCGAGGGAGATGGGGATAGATGTTCATGATCTCGCAGCCAAGGCCTACGAGAATCTCCTTGCCCGCGCCCGAAAAAGCCCTTGAGAGCAGGGGATGGAGAGGCTGCAGGGGATGGAGAGGCTACAGGGGATGGAGAGGCTGCAGGGATCAAAGCTGACAGAGCAGACAACCAAGAATTCGCTAGACAGAAGAGGCTGGTTATATGGCAAGCATTACTCTTTATGAACTGCTTGGAATTCCCAAGGAACGGGCTGATGAGATTGCCCGGCAGGTTAGAGACTCCTTTGCCCAGTCGGGCACGCCGGGAGAGTGGATTGAGAGGCTGATAGAGGAGTTTGGGGTGGATAAAGATAAGGCTGAGATCTTTGCCTGTGGCTGGTTTGCCGGGAAGTATGCCGGGGTCTCAGAGATATTCAATGTGGTGCAAAAGGAGATAGATAGCCTGGAGAAGGATAAAGCAGAAAAAAGAGAGCTGAATAGCCGGCATCCCGGACAGAATGGGTATGCTTAGAGCTTAAGCCATCTGCATGTTGTCTTCATTGAACGCCGTTCCCTCTCCCACGCTGTTCCCTCTCCCACGCTGTTCCCTCTCCCACGCTGTTCCCTCTCCCACGCTGTTCCCTTTCCCATGCCGTTCCTTTTCCCACGCTGTTCCCTTTCCCATGCCATTCCCTCACCCACGCCAAGCCCCAATCTCTAATGGTCTATTAGAGCTCTTATGGCTTAACAAAAGCAATCAGTAATCGTAACCTTAATCTTGCATGGGGGCAGTCTCGGTGATTATGACTCCCCGAGTCCTCTTTACAACCTCATACCGAGATAGCCCTGAGCCATACGACTATATCGGAGCCAATGCCCGATCATGGTTCAGATTCTACTGGCCCCGGGTCCAATCATTCGGCCTGAGATTCCTCAAGCAGAACATTCCCCAGATTGAGATCATGGAGTTCCCCACCTGGGATCAGTACAATAAGAAGCTACAGGAGGGCTGGGATGTTGTCGGCCTCTCCTTTTACCTGAACGAGACCCATGAGGCCATAGAGATGGCAGATGCAGCCCATAAAGCGGGTGTGGGAGAGGTCTGGGCAGGAAACTACGGCGCTCTGACCACTGCTGTGCAGGACAGGTTTGATAAGGTATTTGTGGGATATGCAGAGCATCAGCTTGCTCCTTACTTCGGGCAGCAGATAAAAGATATAATCCATCCACCGCTTATCGAATACCTCAATACGCCCTTCAATATCAAGCTGAACATCTACGGGGTCCTTTTCACCACCAGAGGATGTCCGGTTGGCTGCAAGTTCTGCCAGACCCCGGTATTCTGCAATAAGCCCAATGTGATCTCTCTGGAGAGCATAGAGAGGGTCTTGGCCTACTACAAAGAGATGGGCATCAATGTGGTGATAATCGAGGATGAGAACTTCGGCTGCAATCGCCGCCATGCTGATGCAGTAGTGGAGCTATTCGATGAGTATCAGATCGTCTGGGGTTGTATGGCCCGGGCCGATTATCTGAGAAAGAAGATCGATGACTGGGCTGATGCCCGAAGGAGGAACGGCAAACAGATATCGGGATTTGCCGGGGCGGCGATCGGCATAGAGAACCTGCATCAAGAACGTTTGAACCAGATGAAGAAGAAGGAAGGGACTGAGGACATCCTGGAGACCATCAGGTTGCTTCAGTCCCGCGGCATGGGTTCGATCGGCTACTATATGATCGGCTTTGAGGAGGACACAAGAGAGTCGCTGAAGGTGGACATAAAGAGGCTGGCCGCCCTCAAGCTGGATATAACTCAGATCTGCGTGATAACCCCCCTGCCTCAGACCCCGATGTGGACGGAGATCGAGGAGAAGTACGGCATCTTCGATCACGATTACCATCATTACGACGGAAAACACCTGGTCTGGAACCACCCCCATATCAAGCCAGATGAGATGAGGGATATCCTGGACTGGTCGCTGCGGCAGGTCTATCCCTGGAAGACCCCCCTGCGAACATCGATGCGCGTCTGGCGGGGAGCCTATCAGTATGGCGGCTGGAGAGGGGTTAAGGAGGTTGCATCCTATATCTCCCGGGCAAATAAGTTCGATTGGGATCTGGGGCCCAGGTTCCTCCCCCTGCCGGGAGGCAAAGGATCATCTGGTGGTTCTGGATGAAGATCCTCCTTCTCTCCTCCCCCGTGGTCCAGCCCGACTTCGACCGCATCGCTCGCCTTCCCAATCTGGGGTTGGCCAGCCTGGCGGCGCATGTAAACGATCTGTGCACCGTCCATGTGGCAGATATCCATGGCCTGAGAGATCACCGGGAATATGTGAGAAGGCAGGTCCAGGGCTACGATCTGGTCGGCCTGACTGCCATGAGCTTTCAGTATCAGGAGGCTTTAGCACTGGCCAGGATTGTCAAGGATTCCGGCGCCAGGACTGTCTTTGGCGGCTATCATCCCACCCTGGCGGCAGAGGAGATCGGCAAGAGCGATGACCGCCAGCTGATCGACTTCATAGTGCGGGGCGAGGGTGAGGCCACCTTCCGGGAGCTGGTGGAATCTCAACTGGCGGGAAAGGGGCCAAATGATGTCCTGGGCCTCTCTTACCATGACCCGAGGGGCGGGGGCATGATTCATAACCCCGCCCGCCCTCTGCTGGATGTAGCGGATATCAGGATGCCTGACCGGGATGCCCGGCTCATCACCCGCGGTTTTCTCACCTTTGACGTGCCCATAGACTCTGTGGAGACCAGCAGGGGTTGCACTCAGGGCTGCAAGTTCTGCTCCATCAATCTCATGTATGGGCGGCATTTCCGCACCTTTCCCCTGGAGAGGGTGATCGAGGATATCAGGGACGCTGAAGAGCATGGTGCGGGCTCGATATTCTTTCCCGATGACAACATCACACTCCATCCAAAGAGGCTAGAGAGGCTCTGCCAGGCGATAATCGATGCAAACCTCACCCATCTGCGCTACAAGACCCAGGCCTCAGCTTCCGGCATCGCCTCCAGCAAGAGGCTGGTGGATAAGATGGGCGAAGCGGGATTTGATGGCGTCTTCCTGGGGGTGGAGAGCATCAATAAGAGGAACCTGGAGTTCTTGGGCAAGGGGCAGATGTCCAATGATGCTGAGATTGCAGTGCAGTACCTGCATGATAACAATATAATCGTCTCCACCGGGCTCATCGGCGGGAATCCAGATGATGATGAGGAGGATCTCTGGGAGAACTTCCATCTCGCCCGCAGGCTCAGGGTGGATTTTCCCATCTTCTATATCTCCACCCCTTATCCCAAGACCCAGATGAGGGCGGAGCTGGAGGAGATGGGGCTGGTGACCAGAAATGACTTCACCAAGTACGATGGCATGCATGCCAACCTGAGGACAAAGCATCTCACCGATGAGCAGGTGCAGTACATCACCTGGGAGATGAACGCCCGCTACTATGATCTGGAGTGGATCAGGTATAACAAGGTGAAAAGGATCTACCCAAAATGGTTTGCCGGAGAGATCAGAAGGCTGCTTCCCTTCTATGCCAGGAGAAAGCTGGAGCTGGCCATGGGGAAAAAGATGCCCCGGGATTTCTTCCAGGAGGACCTGGAGAGTGGAGAGCTGTGCAAGGGAGTGGTCTGAGAACAATTCAAATGGAAAATAAAAATAAAAAAATAGAAAATAAATAAGAGGTCAAGCTGATAAAAGGGGGGAAAAACTCAGGGCAATGAGACAGATCTACATTCAGGATAGCTACATAAGATCTTTTGAGACAAGGGTCGTTGATACAAAGGCCTTGGAAGCTGAGGGAGAGGGCGTCATTCTGCAGGAGACTGCATTCTATCCCCAGTCCGGTGGGCAGCCATCGGATGCAGGATACCTGTTTCGCAGTGGGGATGAGTTCAGGGTACTGAGGGTTGAGCCCTCTGGACCGCTTCACATTCTTGATCGGAGGGGGCTTGAGCCCGGTGACAGCATCTCAGGGATCATAGATTGGGATCGGCGATACCGGTTCATGCGCAGCCATACCGCCTGCCACATACTCAGTGCAGTGATATTCAAGGAGACTGGTGCCAGGATAACCGGAAACCAGATCGATCTGGCCAGATCCAGGGTGGACTTCAGCCTGGAGGCCTTCGACAAATCGAAAATAGCTGAATATGTCGAGCAAGCAAATAGCATCATCTCTGAGGATCGCGCCGTCAGGATCAGCCTTCTGCCAAGGTCAGAGGCCATGGAAATACCTGATCTGGTGCGGCTTGCCATGGACGTTCCGGACAGAGAGGTGATTAGGGTGATAGATATTGAAGGAGTGGATCAGCAGGCCTGCGGAGGAACTCACATTCGCAGAACGGGCGAGATCGGGGGGATAAAGCTTCTCAAGGCGGAGAACAAAGGCAAGTCCAACCGTCGGATCTACTTTGAGCTTGTGGATCGGCCTTAAGGTGGATCGGCCCTCAGAGAAATTGTGTATCATTTATCATCGAGAGGAGTGAAGAGAGTATGGAGGTCATACTGTATGTCACTTCATCTCAATAAGCCTGCTCTGCGGGCCCTGGGGATTGCGGAGAGCTTTCAGCGCCCCAGCACCTCCACTCTTTTCAGGCCATCCTTCGATCGATCACCCGCCAATCCGCCAACCGTCAATTCACCTGCTGACAATTCGCCTTCTGTCAATCCACCTGCTGTCAATTCGCCTTCTGTCAATTCACCTGCTGTCAATTCACCTGCTGTTAATTCACCTGCCGTCAATTCGCTTTCTGCTAATCAGTGCTCCGCAAATCCCCGCTCCATTCTGGCCGGGGTGGTCATGCGCGCAGACAGGAGGGTGGATGGCCTGGTCTATGCCCATGCGACTGTGGGAGGGGATGATGCCACAGAGGCAGTGCTTAACCTGTACCGCCGTCTTGAGCGCAGAGATATCAATGCCCTCCTCCTGGGCGGGGCGGTGATAAGCTGGTTTAACATCATCGATCTGGATGAGGTATTCGAGGAGATCAAGCGGCCTTTGGTCTGCCTGACCTATGAGGAATCAGCCGGCCTGGAAAAATATCTGCGCGAATATTTTCCTGGTTCCAAAGAAAAATTGAACGCTATCGATCCCTGGGCGGGAGGGAGAGGATGAGGCTCAAGACAGGGCATGAGATCTATGTGCGCGTCCATGGAGCAACAGTTGAGGAGGCGAGGATTCTCCTGAATAAGTTCACCCTGGATGGCAGGGTGCCGGAGCCTGTGAGGTTGGCCCGTATGGCAGCCCGGGCAGCGCGCAAGATTGAGGAGGGATTGGCATCCGGCAGCGAATAGTCGCCTGCTATCCAATGATATCAGCTATATATTGGCGATACCAGCGATATCAACTCAGATGGCTAGATGGCTTTCTGCTGGCAGGAGACCTTTCTGCCATCGGTTCTCCTGCCAGGGCGGCAAGGATAAGTCCCCACTCTCCTACCGCTCAATAGTCGATTCTCTCCGAAGTTAATAACTGTTTTTTTCATGTATATCTTATGTAGGTCTGATATAGGTCATCTATGATTAAGATCAGGGGATACACTGGCAGAAGGCATAAGATGCTCAATCGCCGATGTAAAATTCCCAGGAGGGTTGTCTGGCAGCGGGGTTGAGGCTACTGCTCTGTCGGCGGGCATTGGCCGATATCCTTCAGTGATGAAGCCAGCCTGTAGATCTCATCCACTGCCATTTGCTCTCCCTCAAGGGAGAATGCATACTCCCCTCCGGGCTCTATTATCAGCAATGCAATGGGGCGCGATCTGAATCCCAGCAGATCATCACCTGCTGCCATGACCAGGACCTCGATGATGGGATGGATGGCTCTATCTCCTGCCTGGATCTCTTTTCCTGCCAGGATGTGCTTCTCTATCCGGGGGAGCCGTCTATCCTTCACCATTCGGCTATCCTCCCAAAGCAGTCTTTTCCATTCCTATGCCCATCATACCCATCCTTTCATCTCTTCCTGCCAGTAAGCTCCTTTATCAACGTTCTCATCTCCCCATTCCGCAGGGCGGAGACGATGGCCACTGGAATATGGATCGGCCGGATTCTGGCCTGAGCCAGGAGCTCCCCCTCCAGCCTCTCCTCTTCAAAGAAGGGCAGGATGAGGATATCCCCGCCAAGACAATTGAGAAAGGCGGCCACCGCCCAGAGCCATCCGCTCAATACGGCCGTCCGGGCGGGATCATCCAGCCCGAACTCCAGGCGGCAGCGGATGCCCTTGAAGGCAAACGACCTCAATAGATGCTCGATGAGATCGACGAAGGCGGGCATGGCCGCCAGCAAAGATCTGAGCTGTCTTATGCTGAGGCCCCCCTCATCCTCCTCCTGCTGCCCGCCCCTCATGCCTTCCAAGGCCCGCTGGCCTTTATTCTGCTCTCTTTTCCCCTCCTGCCTATCCCCTCCTCTTCTCTCCCGAGCCGATGAGATGAGGTCAATGAACGATGGGGCTGAGCTTGCCCTCTCGAAGAGGCTGATGCCCAGCCACGAAATCCAGATTCTCCCCTGGACCAGCCTCTCCTGGCCCTTCAACTCACTGCCTGCAGATGTGCCCAGCCAGGATGCCATCAGCCTTCCCTCAATCTGCTCCCCGCTTTTGTATAAAAACATATTAATATTTAAAGGAATCATCAAAATAATCATCAAAATAATTATCAGCAGAATGATGAGAAGTAAGAGGATCAATATGGCTGATGTCAGAGGACTGTGATTCAATGGCGCAGCCAAAATATGAACGCCTGGTGGCATCCAGAAAACCTCGGGCGAGATCGATGGGAAAGGGCGTCATCGGCGAGGCTATTCGATGAGAATAGCAGTCTGCTGAGATGACCTCTTATCTCCTCTCTCCTTCTCCGTTCTCTCCTTCTTCGCTTTCTCCTTCTCTGCACTCTCTTTCTCTGCACTCTCTTTCTCTGCACTCTCTTTTTCTGATCCCTCCCGGGAGGCGGCAATCCTCTCCAGGATGGACTGGGCGGCTCCTGCTATGCTACCAAGATAGAGTCTATCTGAGCTGCGGCCAGAGAGAGGTATCACCTTGACCCCTTCCTCCCCGGGAATCTCCTTGAAGACCACTACAATGGCGACCGGCATCACTCCAGCCCCCCCACCGGCCTTCATCTTGCTGATCTCATTGCCCCTGGAATCCTTCCCCTGGCTGGCGCTGAATCCCATCCCCATCTTGGTGATGGGTATGATGATCTTGTCCCCCATCTCCATAGGCTCCCCAATGATATTCCTGGTGGAGAGCACCCCGAGAAGCTCATCCACTGTAGCCCTTATGGCATCGGTGCCGGTCATCTATATCTCCATTAATAAGATAGTATACATTATATTTACATCTTCTGCAGCATACGCAGTCCAAGAACATTTTATAAAATGTTAAACAGAACCAAACTTTATATAGAAAGAAGGCCCCAAAGTAAGGCAATCAAACTGCGCGCGGCCACTCCATCCTAAAGGGATGGGGTATGCTTCGGGCCGCGCGCCCTGGTTAGCCGGATTTCAGAAACATCTGAAGCTCCGGCTTCCTGGATGTGATAATCAGAATAATTGCGTATCTGCATTTGATTGCATGATGGCCCTGCTAATCGATCTCAATAAAACATGAAATCCGGGCGAGGGTTCACTTCATCCCCAACCCAAAGGATGGAGAATTCGTGACCCTTCGCGCTCTCGTATCATTAGATAGCAAGGTATTAGCACAAAAGTGGTATTTTCACTGGTCAATTTGTGGGAATTGGATTCAGTTTATGAGGTTGGTGGTTGAAATGAAAAACTTGGAAAGTACAGTAAGGAAGAATGGTGGTATTATGACTAAAACACTATATGCTTTTATATTAATAGTTGTTTTAATCGGACTGGCATCAGGCCAGCCTGTAGCTGAACCATCAGGGGACCAATTAACATCAGGCCAGCCTGTAGCTGAACCATCAGGGGACCAATTAACATCAGGCCAGCCTGTAGCTGAACCATCAAGGGACCAATTAATAATGATGGCCATTTTTGTGCTTTTATTATTAATATTTGCAGCTGCTCCAATCATATTAAACATGTATTGGGCGTATCGACATCTATCAAGAGCTCAGAATATATTGAATGATCTTGTGAAAAACCAAAAAGAGAATAAAATAGAAAATAGTTTATTGATACAAATCGTTAGAGATTGCATTGATGCAGAACCTAGTGGTATTATTGGTGTCGGCAGATCTACTATGGCCTTGACTCTTACTGTTATTGTAGGAATATCTATAATTTATCTACTTGTATATAACATATCAGCAGAGGGTCCGATAAAAGACCTGCTGCTAACTGTTATTGGAGCAATATCTTCTATCATCGGATTCTACTTCGGAGGAAGAGCTCTCCAGGAAAGCCCAAGTTACCCATCTACTACATCATCTGGCGTAGCTCCAACTGAAGTTAACATAAAGCCTTATGTAACAGATCTAGCTCCTGATAAGCTCTCTCCACAGGTAGCAGGGACGACCATAAATTGGATAGCAACGGCTATAGATCCTGATGGGGATCAGATATTCTACAAGTTTCTCCTCAAAGGTCCATCCACTAATAATCAGTTAGTGGCTAAAACACAGGGCTGGATCAAAGAAGGTACATGGGACTGGGTCACAACCCCGGGAGATATAGGGTTAAACCTCATTGAGGTTCGGGTAAGGGATGGAAAGCACGCAGATGAAGAAGGGTACGATAGCCGTATGATAGTGTCTTACCAGGTGATTGCAGAGTCGCAATGATTGATATAGAAGGGGAATTGGCGAGCATATTGCCAGCTGTGGAGGTTTAGGTAGTAACTTAGATCATCTGACAATAACTCATACGTCTTCGGTTAAGGATTCTGTACTTTCCAAGTTTCTCCTAATTTTTTATTACAACGGGAGTGCAGAGGGTCACGAATACCCCGACCTTCAGGTCGGAGATGAAGTGAAACCTCGCCTCTTCTTTTCTGCTATCTAATTCAATAAACTGTTCCTTCTTTTAAAATGAGGCCTTTAAGCACCTTAGCAACAGGTGGTGCCAGCCACCTATGGCTAGGATGTGATAAGCTTGGAGTTGCGCAGTTTTAGCCATAGCTATGGTTAGATAACCTACCACATCGTACTGGTGCCTAAGTACTGATACAGAATATTCTACGATAGGCAAGTTAAAAAGGATTGCATACGTCATCGGTTAAGGATTTTTTGATACTATATTATTATTTCATTTTGCACTTTGCTATTGAGCCAAAAACTCGAATTTGTTGAAATCAGTACTCTGTGGGCTTGAACCTTTTCTGCAAAAATTGATCTCAAAAAGCTCGGAAGCCTAATTCTATGCATGCTGGTCTTAACCGATGACGCATGCATTATATTTACATCTTCTGCAGCATACGCAGTCCAAGAAGACTTTATAAAATGTTAAACAGCACCAAACTTTATATAGAAAGAAGGCCCCCAAGCAGGGCAATAATAATGATGGTCCAGGCTTCCCGCATGCCTCTATTGGGCTTTGGCCAGAGGAGACTGTGGGGTTTTGCTGATTGGAGCTGATGTTCAATGAGACATATGGCATTATTGGTAGTATTAGCGGTATTGGTGGTGCCACTATTGCTGCTGGCCTCTCCGCTCACTCTGGCCTCTGATGCCGCCAGGATGACCCTCCCCAGCGGCATGAGCAACCCTCTGACCATAAGATACCCGGAACTGGCACAGGCTCCCTCACCCCCTCTGATCGTCGAAGGCCTCAGGGCCACCTATGAGATCGTGGCCGGGTCTCCGGATGTGGTCGCCGGAAAGGGAGATGTGGCATATTCCAAAGGCGAGTATGGGGCAGGACTGGTACAGATCGACATTCTCGCCCTGGAGGATGGCCAGGCTGCCACCCGGACGGTCTCATTTGCTCCTGATGCCATTACAGGGGAATGAAGAAGATCAACATCTACGGCTCAGTAAATGCAGCCGGCTGCGGGGATTTCTGGTGTAATCCCAGCCTCCTGGCTGCCATACCAAATAGAGCGGGGGAGGATCTGACTGTGGACCGGGGCAAATACGATCTGAATGGTCAGGAGTATGATGTGATCCGGTTCTATTACCGGTCCCAGGGCATCAGCCTGGGGATGATCTACGATCTGGAGACGGGAATACTCCTCCACCACACCGCCGACTATACCTCAAACCTGCCCACAGAAGAGGGTGGAATGGTCACCAGAGGCCAGAATGCCATAATGAGACTGAGGAATCTGCGCCAGGTGAACATCCCCTGGAATGATGGCCGCGTTCCATCCTGGGCCAGAGGGGGAAGTTCTCTTCACTTCCAGGGTACGCACTCATTCTGGCTGCCCCAGCTGCCAGATGTGGCTCCCACAGTCTCTCCCATCAGTGTGCGGGTTGACATACAGGAGGCACATGAGCGATTTATAGAGGGCAGGCAGCAGACCTACACCCAGGAGGCCGTTCAACCGGCCTATGTGCCTATGGTGTCGAGCATCTCCCAGCTCATGGGCTTTTGGGTGCCCAAGGAGGCGATGTCACTGAGGCCAGCGATTATAGATAGCGATCCTGACACGGGAATGGTCGTGAGCATCCTGGAGAGCAGCCCGGATGGACTGATCATGCAGGAGACCAACAACATCAATTACAAGTTCATAGCGGCATATGATGCCAGCGGCAGGGTGGTTCAGACGGTCATCGAGAGCTATGCAGGGACAGCCACCGGCCAGAGGGATGAGCTGCAACTGGTAGAATGATCCCTTTCGATCCCAATCGGGACAGGATGGTGACGGATCGATATGACGGATCGATATGATGGATCGATATGACAGATCGATATGATGGATCGATATGATAGTGCCCCGTATGCTCCTGCGGGGGCACTATCCCTCTGCTCTCTGTGAGGCTATCTCCCTTTGGCGAAATCAGCATTATTCGGGTTCATGAGGCTCCAACATTTTTAAGACCGCAACAGAGTGGCTGGAAAAGATATAATTAGATCGAAAACTCCTCAGAAGATGATAAGGAGAGAATAATGTCTGAGGATCTCAGAATAGTCTACAGCCGAGCTCCGGAGATTTTCCAGAGGCTCAAAAGAGAGATCGATAAGGTGATCGTGGGGCAGGATAGGGCCATAGAGCAGCTCCTGGTAGCGATAATTGCTGGCGGGCATGCCCTTTTGGAGAGCAATCCCGGCCTGGCCAAGACACTGCTGGTGAAGACCACCGCCTCCTGCATGGGCCTGGACTTCAGCAGAATTCAGTGCACTCCAGACCTCATGCCTGCAGATATCACCGGCACCACCATCATCGATGAGATCGGAGGGGGAAAGAGGTTCCGTTTCGAGCCGGGGCCGGTCTTCTCCAATATCGTCCTGGCGGATGAGATCAATCGCGCCTCCCCCAAGACTCAGAGCGCTCTTTTGGAGGCCATGCAGGAAAAGCAGGTGACAGTGGGCAATAAAACCTATCCTCTGGACAGGCCCTTCTTCATCTTAGCCACCCAGAATCCAATCGAGATGGAAGGCACCTTTCCACTGCCTGAGGCCCAGCTCGACAGGTTCCTGCTCAAGATCTTCATGGAGTATCCCACAACGGAAGAGGAGCTGGAGATACTGGAGAGATATACCATCCGGGCAGAGCCGGCGGTCTTTTTTCAGGTGAGCAAGGCAGAGGTCATCGCCCTCCAGCAGCTCTGTCGCGATATACCGATTGCTGATGATCTGAAAAGGGCGGTGGTCAATTTAGTCCTGGCCACTCGCAACTGGGAAGGGGTCCAGTATGGCGCCAGCCCCCGCGCCTCCATCGGCCTCATCCTCTCCGCCAAGGCCAGGGCATTCTTGCAGGGGAGGAACTATGTCTCCAGGGAGGATCTGCATGTGATGGCCTATCCAGTCCTCAGGCACAGGATAATCCTGGGATTCGAGGCGGAGAGAAAGGGGCTCACCCGCGATCAGGTGGTCGGTGACATCCTGAAAAGCCTATCGCTATGATACCAATCTGGATGCATTATGGATACTGATTTCTTCAAGGAGCTGGAGAGGTTCTCCCTGCTCGTCCGCAAGCGCGTCTCCACCGCCTACAGTGGGGGAAGAAAGTCGATGCGCTTCGGCCACGGCATCAGCCCGGTGGGCTACCGGGAGTACCGCAAGGGGGACGACTTCAAGCTGGTGGATTGGAAGGTCTATGGGAGGACGGAGAAGCTCTTCATCCGGGAGCACGAGGAGGAGAGAAGCCTTGTGGTTCATATCCTGCTCGACAGCAGCGGCAGCATGGGCTATGGGGGAAAGTTCGCCTACGCCTCCCGTCTGGCAGCGGGCTTTGCTTATCTGGCCACCACGGAGAATGAGAAGTACACCATATCCCGTTTCTGCCACCGCTTCTACCCCGGGGAGCCCAAACGGGGGAGGAGAAATCTGATCTCATCCATAGCCATGCTGGATGATACTCTGCCCCGGGGGAGGACCAATCTCCTGCACATCGCAGAGCTCTTCGCCTCCCAGATCAAGACCACCAGCATGGTGGTGATGATATCCGATCTCCTTGATGATACAGAGGATGTCATCTCCAGCATCTATCGGCTCGCCAGACATGATCTGGTGGTCATTCAGGTCCTAGCTCCGGATGAGGCACAGCTGGGGTTCGGCGGGGATGTGAAGTTTGTGGACCTTGAATCCGGCAACTCCCTTGTCACCCGGGTTACAGAAGGAGAGCGCTCGGAGTACCTGAGGAGGTTGAATGATCACAACCAGGCCATCAGAGCGACATGCGACAGAGTCGGAGCGAACTACTTTCTCTTCCAGACAGACCGGCCGATCTTCGATGCCTTCTCTGAGATGCTCACCAGAACAGTGATCTGGAAGACATAGGCCATATGAAGACCAATAAGAATGGACTGCCATACCATGAAATCAGATAATAACACCATTAAGCTCGATTATGGACAGGGCTGCCTGGAGCTTTTGGCAGGGGAGGAGGTGGAGGTAGTTCTTCCCCGGGAGCTTCCGCCTGCCGGGCCAGAGGAGGTCGGAAGATCTTTAGAGCAGGCAGTGGGAAGGAGGCTGGAGGATTTTGCCGGGGCAAGGTCGGCCTCTATCCTGGTGAGCGATATCACCCGCCCCGCTCCCAGCCATCTCATGCTTCCTCCTCTGGTCAGAAGGATGAGGGAGCTGAACATCACAGATCTCTCTGTGGTCTTTGCCCTGGGAACCCACAGAAGGATGAGCCCGGCCGAGGAGGAGTATCTCCTCAGGGAGTTCATCCGCCTGCCTCACTCCCAGCACGATCCCAAGGCCTGTATCTCCCTGGGATTTACCGAACGGGGAACTCCAGTGGAGATCCTGGAATCAGTCGCTTCCTCTGATCTGATTGTGGCCACGGGAAATATCGAGTATCACTATTATGCCGGCTACAGCGGCGGGGCAAAGGCCCTCCTCCCTGGGGTGAGCTCAGAGCCCTCTGTGGTCAGAAATCATGAGCTGATGAGGGATCCGGCGGCGACCACTGGGAACCTGAAAAGCCCCGTCCGCCAGGATATGGAGGAGGCTGCTCGCATCGCTGACCTGGACTTCATTCTGAACACTGTCTTAAACAGCAGAAAAGAGATAGTCCTATCCACAGCCGGCGACTACATAAGGGCGCATAGAATAGGGGCGGCGGCGGTGGACAGGATGTACCGCTGCCCGGTGGAGCGGGCGGATATTGTGGTCAGTTGTGCTGGAGGCCGGCCTAAGGATATCAACCTCTTCCAGGCCCAAAAGGCCCTGGACAATGCCAAGAATGCTGCTCTGCCCGGCGGCAGCATCATCCTCCTTGCGGAGTGCAGCGAGGGGCTGGGCCATCCGGTATTCGAACGCTGGGCCTGTGAGGCCTCCTCTGCTGAGCAGTGCTGGGAGAGGTTCGGCATAGAGTATGAGTTTGGAGGGCACAAGGCCGCCTTCCTGGCCAAAGAGTCCCTGGAGCACCATCTGATCCTGGTCTCATCCATGCCCAGGGATAAGGTAGAGATGTGCTTCATGAACCCGGCGAGGACTTTGGAAGAGGCTCTATCCCAGGCCTGGAAGAGGCAGGGCAGGGATGCGAGGATGCTGGTGATGCCCTACGGGAATCTGACCCTGGCGGTGGGTAAATAGAATAAGTGAACCGGGAAGCATCGATCCAGCTTCATACTGCAGGGTGGGCGGGCGATCTCTTGGAAGATGATCCCGCCGGATAAACTATTTCCGTTGAAAGGATTTTGGCGAATATATGATGCGGCCTGAGGAGCAGATCGAAAAGCAGCTTATGGATGACAGCAGTGGAGCAATCCTCAAGGATGCTGTGATCATCAGAAGATTGAGAGCTAGCGATCTGCAGGCAGCTTTGGAGATCGATCGGGAGGTCTCGGGGGGGTACAATCCCGATGTGTTCACTGCTTTCTACGAGTATCATCCCGCAACCACCTTTGCGGCGGAGGTGAACGGAGAGCTGGCAGGATTCGTCCTGGGATTCAAGCATGCCCCCTTCGAAGGCCGGGTCTTCTGGCTGGCAATAAGAACCAGATACCAGGGCCAGGGAATAGGCATGAGGCTCATGCTTGCTCTCCTCAAGTCCTTCCGCAAATTGGGAGCACTGAGGGCCACCCTGGAGGTAAGGGTGAGCAATCGGAGGGCTCAGTCGCTCTACACCAACCTGGGATTCCAGACCACAGCCGTCTGGCCCTCCTACTACTCCGATGGGGAGGCGGCCTTCATCATGAAAGCCCGGCTTTAGCCCTCGGTTGCAGTCGCACCTTCTGCTCTCTTTTATTACTCCAGGCCCCGGGAGGTGAGACGGAACTGGGCTGTTCTATTCTCCGGAAGTGAGCGGTGCTTCATCAGCCTGGCCCGGCGCAGGCCCTCGCCCGCCTTCTCCAGCAAGACTATAGCCTTGCACATGTGCTCGAGGTACGTGCCCCCAGCGGCCGGAGGGTGTTGCTCTCAATATCGGTGTAGACCTGATTGGTTATGACCACAGGTATGCTGTGCCTCCGGGCGATCTCCTGCAGCTCAGAGAGCTGGACGGTCAGGGCGCGGCGGGCAGGCCTGCTGTCCTCTGCCTCCAATAACATGCGGTATAGCGATGTCGCCGAATCAAGGACGACCAGCCCTACATCCCGGCTGACGATCTTGGACGCCTCTCTGATGGCCATCGCCTGCTGCTCAAGGCTCATGGGCTCAAAGATTATGATCTTCTTCGCCATCTCTGCCGCGCCCGGTCCGGCAATCTGTTTGAACCTCTCTGCAGAGAAGCCCTCTGTATCGATGAAGATCACCTTGAGGCCCCTGGTCACTGCAGCTACTGCGAGCTGCAGGACGATGTTGCTCTTCCCCGAGCCAGACTCGCCATAAAGCTCTGTGATTATGCCCGACTCGAATCCTCCGCCCAAAAGGAGGTCCAGGCTCTGACAGCCCACGGGAAGGCGCTCAAGCATGTTCATAGATATCGAAATTGCTCATCTCCTGTGGGCGAAGCTGTCTATCCGATCCATCAGCCTCTCCATCGCCTCTCTCTCTCTGGGGTTGCCGCAGCGGTCTATAATTCTCTGGGTCTTCAGCAGCTCCTCGAAGTAAGAATCAGTGCGAAGGGACATGTACCTGGTGGCGGCTACTGCTGCCTCTATCACCAGATTGGCTCCCCGGTTGACTGCCCGGAAATCCTTTCTCAATAGCTCTCCTTTCACGGGCTCGATATCGGTGATTATGATGTCCGAGGCAAAGGGATTGCACTTGAATAGCAGCCAGGCCTCAGTATCCTTCAAGATCGGCAGGCCATCGCAATGGGTGAAGTACTCCTGAGGCAGGTCCTCCAGGGCCGTCTCCGCGAAGATCCAGGCATCATGGGTGACATTGGCCACAAACCATTTCCTGGTGAGGATATTCTCATAGGTATGAGTGCCTAAAAATAGGCGAATGTACAGGCTGTCCTCACTCCTGATGATGCCTAAAGGAGCAGCATTGACTCTGCCATTCCTCTCTGTGGTAGCAATTACCTCGTTTATGCCCTCCAGTATTCCCAACTCATCCAAAGCCTCTCTGCCATAGAACATGATCAAAACCGCAATCTCCTCAGAAGGGAGATAAATAAAGATGCCGCAATCAGATCTGCCGTGGAGCCGGGATTCATGTCCTCCTCCAGCAGATATCTGTCCATCTGCCTGGCCTTATCCAGGCTGGGATCAAGCAATGCCTCAGCCGCGAGCTGTGAGACCTGCAAAGACCTCTCCTGGCCGAACTTGGCAGAGATGAGGCTGTCAGGCACCTGAGCCAGTGCCTCAAGGAAGGCCCTGACAACGCCATCATTGAGGCCGTATGATGATACCAGCTCCTGCAGCCTTCCAGCGAGCTGGAATGATCGTTTGTAGTCAGTGGCCCATTCGCGAGCGACGATATCATGATCCGCCGAGAGCATCATCAGATCGAGGAGCGATCGGCGAGCTTCCATCAGCCGCTCTTTCCACTGCGGATCCTTCAGGCAGAACTCATCCACGGATACCACCCTCGCCCCGGCCAGGCCGAATGCCCGGTAGAAGTCCACTGCATCCTGGATGGTGGTGCTTCTCAGCACCCTGGCCAGCTCCTCCTCCAGCCTTTCAAAGAGCCGGTCAGGGCTGGCCTTCTCTTCATCCTCTCCCACTGCCTGCCATTCGCCGTGGCTGCAGTCATGGGGGCGGCCAGCACGATCTCTTGCCTGGCCGGCTGCCAGGGCGAGAGGCATCATGAGCACCAGCGAGCCGAAGTGGGTGTTGCTTCTCAGACCCCATTCCCCCCAGGCCTGCACCCCTTCCAGTATGAGCGAGCCGGGGCTCCCCTCCGCCCGGGCCGCCTTCCTGAAGATGGGATAGGCTGAGATTGCACTGGTGAGGAAGTGATGAAAGCTGATATCGGAAAAATCATGGCAGCGGTCGACATTTCCCGGCTTGGGGCTGGAGGAGAGCTCGAAGAGCATGGCCAGAACTGCACACTGGGCGATCCAGTCAGAGATCCGGTCGGATACCCCTCCGGCACTCCGTTCTGATAGCTGTTCTGCCTCCCGATGCGATCTGCTGCCGGGCCGGTTCATGCTCGATCAGTGGATCTTGGGCAGGATCTTCTCTGCCAGCTTCTTTTTCAGTTCCATGTACTCCCTTTCAGAGAGATCCGCCCTGGCCAATGCCTCATCTCGCAGGTAGCAGGGCTTGCCGATCTTGCAGCACCAGACAAGGCTGCCAAAGCAGGTGCCTTCTCCCTTCTCCAGGGGAGTGCCCCTGGCAGCAGCGATCTTCCGATTAACATACTCCTCTGGAGTTAGGCCTGCTCTCTTCAGGGCCCCGAAGACGGCACAGCTCTTCACCGGGGGACAGCAGAAGGCCAGGCCGCGCAGGTCTCCGCCGGCACAGATGTGCTTGGGAGCATTGCACCAGCCGCTCAGGGAATCATATTCTGTCATCGCCCCCGCGAGCCACTGGACAAAATCGAGATCCGCACCTCTAAGGGATACCACATCTGCTCCCATGGCCAGAAGGGTTCTGGCATCCTCAAAATCTCCCACATCCGCCAGGGCCATTATGGCCGGACCGCGAGCATCCGCTGCCTTCTTGACCAGCTTGGGGCTGACCCCATCCAGGCCTCGCAGGTCGAGGTGGATCATGTCCAGATCGCTCTCATTGAGCTTCTGCAGCAATGTATTGGATAGATCCTCAGGCCTGATCCTGAGGGAGAGTGTGACTCCGGAGCGCTTCAGGAGAGGTATCAGCTCCAGCAGCCTGATGGGGTCGCGAATGCTTGACATCTTCAGCTCAAGCAGACAGAGATTCTGAGCAGCGATTCTCGCTGCCTCCAGGAGGGGGCCGTCCTCTGAGCAGGTCGCACAGAGGCCGAGGGAGGCAGGACGGGGCAGCTCCCTTTCCCCGGACCCTTCTTCTTTAGCCCCTTGCCCATCATATATATTCGGGAGGCTCGGCCTTCCCTCCCTCCACACCAGAAGCTTCTGCTTCACATCATTCAGGCGGGACTTGATCTGTGAAAGGGAGACGAGATCGAGGTCAAAGCCGTCCAGCAATATCAAACCGGCTGAGCTGTCGGTCTCCGGACGGCTTTGGGGAGATACAACGGCAATGGGATTATCAATATGTAGATATCCAATTTCAACCATCAACAAAGCAGTAATGGCGCATATGATATCAGTCTTTCGCCTCCTGGCCTATGCTCTCAGTATTATGCTCCCGTGTATGGTTCCGGTCTATTCTCTCGGTCTATGCTCCTGGTCTATGCTCCCGGTCTATTCTCTCGGTCTATGCCACCTTTATATTGGAGAAAATCCAATCACTCTCTGTGATACAATGGTGAGCTTCAAAGTAGATGCTGATGCAAGGGCTATTGTTCAAGGATCTGAGGACCTGGAGAAGCACCCTATAGTGGCCAAGGTCAAGGGCTCTGGAAAAGATGGAGCTTTGAGCGTCCAAGTGGGAGGGGATGGCTCCAACCCCATATCTGCCCGAATATCAGGGGACTCCCAAAAGCCCATAGCCCTCGAGCCCATCAAGCTGGCTCCTATCACTGTGGTCCCAGATCTCAAGGAGGCCGCCCAGACAGTGGACTTCGGATCCATTGTCGATGCACTCACCCGGCTATCCCAGGGAGTGAAGGTGAACATCGGCAATCCAGACGCGCCCCTCAGCATAGCACTGGGAAAGATCCCCGTGGACCTGAACATCTCCGTCTCCTCCCCCAACCAGGAGACCGTCTTCAAGGTGGAGATCAAAGGATTTATAGGAGAGCAGGAGCCATAAACCGGCAATATGAGCCCCGAGCAGGGAGAAGAGGTCTTTGATGCCGCCTTTTCTGGCATCATTTGCGCATTTGGAAGGTCCAGGTGGTTTTTATAGTCCCCTCATGGCTGACCATTCTCATGGCGGCTGCTCTTCCCGTCTCTGAGGTCCGGGGGGCCATACCTTTGGCCATAGGATATTATGGATATTCATGGGATCAGGCCTTTATCATATCAGTCCTGGGAAATCTCCTGCCTGTGGTTCCTCTGCTCTTATTCCTGGGTCCGGTCTCCGATTACCTTAGCCGTTATTCCCTGGGTGATAAATTCTTCACCTGGCTGTTTGCCCGCACCCGCAGCAGGTACATCCAGAAGCATGAGAGCTTCGGATTGATCGCACTGACATTATTCGTGGCCGTGCCCTTTCCATTGACCGGGGCCTGGACCGGCTGTGCCATAGCCTTTCTCCTTGGTTTCAGGTTCCTGCCGGCTTTGGGCGCTGTAGCGACAGGAGTCTTGATCGCGGCAGGCATTGTGACCGCCACAGTGATGGGCGTAAAAATCCTGATTTTTTGAAAGCAGTAACCACCTGATAGGGATCAATGTGGCCGGCCTGTTTTCTTTTCCACCCTAGCCATATGATCTCTATTGCTCTTCAAGATTGGAAAGGCAAGCCCCGTCAATAACGCCATCAGTGCATGCAGAATCGCCTGTCTGTGGCTGTAGCCTGGACAGCTTTGACTCGATGGTGGTCTCCCTGTCCAGCCGCATATCTATTTTTATGGAGGTGATTATCCTTCTGACCCCCATCTGAGCGAGCAGGTGATTGGCCTTCTCCATCAGATCGAAGAGCTCTCTGAGGCTGCTGACCTCCAGAGATGTGGACATGGCCCCGGGGATGAACTTTATCTCCTCCTCTTCCAAAAGCGCGTGCACTGCTCTTATGCAGTCTCCGGCACTGGTTCCCGATCCCATGGGGAGAAGGGAGAATTCAGCGACTATCATGGTAATGGACTGCTCAGCGCAAGTATAGAAATCTGCTGGGCTATCCAATTCTTCGACATTTTGCCAAACCAAAATCGTCATATAGTAATAACAAAATCAGAGGGCTGAGGTTCGATCGCTATGAGATCTCATAAGCTACTCCCTGGAATGATTCTTGTCATCGTTTTACTGCTGCAGGCACCTGCCGGAGCCGGCGACCCTCTCGATCCCAGCCAGATGGGAGAGTCCATGTCCATGCCCCTCTCCCCAGAGCTCATTCAGGCAGCAGTGAGAGCTGGAGTTATAACTGATTCGAATTTGCTGGAGAGGCCTGACCGCCAGCAACCATCCTTTTCCGCCGGGCCCAGAGCTGAAGCCGATGCTGTCAATTCTATAGATAAAGTGAATGTGACTGGGATCTGGTCGCTGGATCTGGGCGGGGAGCCTGGTGAGCAGATGAGGCTGGATCTGGTCCAGATCGGCGGGATTATCATGGGCCAGGGAGCGTTGATCAGAGGGGGTGAGAGCGAGAATGCCACTGTAAGCGGCTCGCTATCAGGCGACAGGTTGAGCCTGGTTGTGATGCCCGTGGGGGTGCTGAGACTCTATCAGTTGAATCTATCCCTGTCCACCCTCTCTGCAGGCACTTATACCGCCTATATGGCAGACGGCAGCAGCCGGTCGGGCAAGGCAACTTTCTCCGTCTCCTCGAACATCTTTATGGAGAAGGGCCCGGACAGCTCCTTTCCCTCCATCTAGCAACCGCCAGCATCCTCCCGATCCCAGTTATCGAGGGGAAGGATTATCGCCTGTGATTGAGATCCCATTGCCCGGTGAAGGATGAAGTGATCGAGACCAGATATGTAGAATTTGAGAGCGATAGCGGAGAGGTAGTTGATATAACCGGCGAGGTGCAAAAGAGCCTGGAGAGCACCTCTTTGGAGTCGGGGGTGGTGGTGATCTTCGTTCCCGGGGCGACGGGAGCAGTGAGCACCATCGAGTACGAGGAGGGTCTGGTGGCTGACCTGGGGGATGCCCTGCAGAGGATCGCCCCGCAGGAGATCGATTATGCCCATAACCTGCGCTGGCACGATGGCAACGGCCACTCCCATATCCGGGCCTCTCTGATCGGTCCCAGCCTGGTTGTACCCTTCTCTGCCCAAAGATTGATGCTTGGCACCTGGCAGCAGATAGTTTTCCTGGAGCTAGATAACCGCAGCCGCCACAGAAAGCTTGTGCTGCAGATGATGGGAGAGTAGGCAAAGAGCTGATTTTGAGAGAGAAGGAAGAGAGCTGATTTCGGACTGAATTCAGCTCAAAATCCGCCCAGAGGATCAAGGTCAGTGCCCATCTTCGTAGCCGACACTCAGAATCCTCTGGTCATGCCTCTTCTCCTCCTCCGGCCACGATCCCGGCTTCTCAATGCCATTGGGGTTTTTCCCAATATCTAAAGCAGCAGACCTAAGGAATGATGGATTCAAGTTGTGCTGGATCTAGGCGCACTATATCCAAGGTGTAGCAGAAAACTCTTGAAGGGCGGGTAATGGAGGGAGGGGAAAGTCGTTATAAAATGGAGTGTAGGAGGGAATGGAACGACTTTCACCATACTCTATATAGTCAACCACTGAGATATATAGTTTTCGATATAAGAGCTATGGTTCATGCTTTGTGCCAATATCCTCGATATGTGTCATAAAAAGCTTATACAAAGATTTACGATATATCTTAACGAAAATTTAAACTTTAAAAAATTTAATCATCGCTTCCAGATTGGAGGGATGAGGCTATGGGATCGAATGAAGAGTTGAAGGGCAAAAAAGAGTATGTTAAGATACCCACCTCTGAAATCAAAGCTTCGGAGATGGATGTAGAAGGAAATGGAGATAGACAGGAGCATATCGATTACGGTCAGAGAATCGATTACGGCCAGAGAATCGATTACGTTCAGAGGGATACATTCACATTGAAGTATGAAGTCAACGATAAGGGCATAGGCCAGCTACTGCTGCCCCCAAGCTTATCTCTGCTGCTTCAATCTGATCGAGTATCGATATCGCCTTCTGCTGGCGGTCTGTTCATCCGGTCGATTTGACATCGAGAGGCCTCTGAGAGGGGCAAGGTGCGATCCATGAGGCTGGAAGGAGAATCGCGTGAGAATGAACATGCCGTTGGTGTCAATGCCCCGGAGAGCTCTTGGCCCCTATTCGCAATGGGCCGTGAGATCTGCAACCCCATGAACTCGATTATAAGCATGACCTCCATTCTCCTTCGGGATGAGACTCTGACATCCGATCAAAGGGAGTTCGTGGAGAGCATAAAAGTCAGCAGCGATGCACTCATGAGGGTGCTCAACGACATCATCGATCTCTCCAAGCTGGAGAGCGAGAAGTTGACATTGAATATACATCCTTTTAGCCTTCGAAGCCTGGTAGAGGAGACCCTCAGCTCGATCTCCATCGATGCGGCCAGAAAGGGTTTGGTCCTCTCGCATCGCTTCAATGGGGCTGTCCCGGACGACATTCTCCAGGATAAGATGAGGCTTGAACAGGTAATCTTCAATCTGCTGGACAGTGCAGTGAAATGCACAGATTCAGGGGAGATACGGCTCAATATCTCCTGCCAGGGGGGGCAAGGCGATCTGGAGATCCATTTTTCCATCCTGGATACTGGTCTGGACTTGTCCCGTGAGGGCGCTGAAGATCTCTTCAATCCCCTCATCGAGAAGGACTCTCTCTGCTCTTACAGGTTTGGCCGTTCCGGCCTGGGATTGGCTATCTGCAAAGGGCTGGTGGAGCTGATGGAGGGCAGAATCTGGGTCGAGTATGCAGAGGGCACCGGCTCGGCATTCCATTTCACCATTAAGGCTAATCCTCGGGCTGAGGTTCGGAAATTATGCGGGGAGAATTGAGCACCACGCCCTGAATATCCTTTCAACCTGGCGGGCGGCACCACTGCGCTCTTGCTGCCTGGTCGTCCAAATAATGATGTAATAGAGATATTCTCGTCCCGGCAATGGGATGGATCAGCATAATGAGGTAGAGTGGACCTATAGCATGGATGCTGATTAAGAATCTCTGCTACGAAACATATTCCCAGCTGATTCAGTCTATTGTTTTTTCCTTAATGTACATAATCGTCTATAATACTGAATAGGATCGATCAGTATCAAAAAGGAGGAAGATCATGAAAAGAAATAGAAATGAGATCATATCCGAGATCCTCAGAGTCTGCATGAAAGGGGCAAGCAAGACCAGGGTGGTGTATCAGGCTAATCTCAATTTCAGAACAGTTAATCCTTATTTAGAGCTTCTGATGAAGAACGATCTGATTGTTGCCAGCAACCAGGGACCTCGTGTCGTCTATGAGACAACAGAAAAGGGAACGGACCTGATGAAGACCATAGAGCAGGTGCACAGCACTCTGATTGAATATCAGGAGCCAGTTCCCTCCTCAACCTCGGCCTGATTCCAATTCAGCCATCCCAATGCTTTTATCCTTTTTATGCTCATCTCCCCCCCATGCCATCACTCTCCGTCCATGTCGGCGGCCTGGATCTGAAAAATCCTGTCCTTCTGGCTGCAGGCATCCTGGGCACCACTGGCGCATCCCTCTGCCGCGCATCCCGAGCGGGCGCAGGAGGGGTCGTCACCAAGTCCATCGGCTCTGTGCCAAGAGCGGGCCATCCCGGCCCCTGCATCGTCCATGTGGATTGCGGTCTTATCAATGCCATGGGCCTTCCCAATCCCTCTTACCGGGATTTCCAGGAGGAGATCGATGCTGCCAGAAGGGGTGGGGCGCCGGTCATAGCCAGCATCTTCGGCTCCAGTGCAGAGGAGTTCGCCCAGATCTCCCGCAGCCTGGATGCCGATGCCTTCGAGCTCAATTTATCCTGCCCCCATGCCGAGAAGTACGGCAGCGAGCTGGGGCGTTATCCCGATCTGGTGGAGTCAGTCACCGGGGCGGTGAAAGCGGCCTCAAACGTCCCGGTCTGGGTGAAGCTGACCCCCAACACTGCTGACATCCTGGAGCTGGGGCTGGCTGCTCAGAGGGGAGGAGCAGATGCCGTAGTGGCGATAAACACCCTCAAGGCCATGGCCATAGACATTGAGACCGGCTACCCCATTTTGGGCAACCGCTTTGGGGGCCTGTCCGGGCGGGCGATCAAGCCGGTGGCCGTGCGTGCGGTATACGACCTCGCCTCCCGGCTGGAGATCCCAGTGATAGGAGTGGGCGGAATATCCTCCTGGGAGGATGCTGTGGAGATGATCATGGCCGGAGCCACCTCGATTCAGGTGGGAACTGCCCTCCTGCAGGGCTATGGCATATTCGAGGAGATCATATCCGGCCTTTCGGCCTATCTGCAGAGAAAGTCGATCACATTGGAGGAGCTATGCGGCATGGCCGGGAGGCGCACATGAGGCCTATAGATGTCACTATTCTGGATGTTGTGTCCGAGGCCCCTCAGATCAAAACCCTGTGGCTGGACAGAGACCTTGATCCCTATCCGGGACAGTATGCCATGCTCTGGATCCGGGGGCTGGACGAGGTGCCTATGAGCTTCTCCGGACCGGATAGCATCACTGTGCAGTCGGTGGGAGAGGCCTCCGAGGCCCTCACCAGCCTGGGCAAAGGGGAGAGTATCGGGCTGCGTGGCCCCCTTGGCAGGGGTTTTACCATCCTGGGAGAGAGGATTCTGATCATCGGCGGCGGGGTGGGGGTTGCTCCTCTGGCCTTCCTGGGCGAGCAGGCCGCTGAAGCGGGAAGAGAGGTCACCTCGCTGCTCGGCTATCGCTGCTGTAGCGATATGATATTTCTGGAGAGGTTCCAGAGATTGGGCAGGACGGTCGTCACCACTGATGATGGCTCAAGCGGGATCTGTGGTCGGGTGTCGGCGGGCCTTGAGGCTTTGGATATTGATGAGTATGATCAGATCTATCTTTGCGGCCCGGAGATGATGATGTGGGATGTGATCTCGAAGATCAGGGAGCAGGCAGAGAAGATTCAGGCCTGCATCAACCGCTACTTCAAGTGTGCTGCTGGGATATGCGGATCCTGCTGTCTGGACCCAGAGGGGATCAGAGTCTGCGTTGAAGGACCGGTGATCAGGGCCGATCGGCTCCTGGAGAGCGAGTTTGGCCGGTATCGGCGGGGGCCGACAGGAGGCAAAGGCCCTTGCAGAGGATGATTGATGGTGGGGACGAAGAAAGGGGATGGGAGGGGTGTAAGAGGATGGGAGAGGGTGTAAGAGGATGGGAGAGGGTGTAAGAGGATGAGAGGGGCAAGAGAGGATGAGAGGGGCAAGAGAGGATGAGAGGGGCAAGAGAGGATGAGATAGGATGATTGTCAGATTCGTGAAGGATGGCACTGTTCGGGGTGGCTCATATAGCATTGAACACGGAATAGTATCGGGAGGAGACATAATCCCTCTGGAGGAGGTGGATTTGCTCGTGCCCTGCCAGCCGACAAAGATCATCTGTGTGGGCTTGAACTATGTGGAGCATGCACGGGAACTGGATATGGAACTGCCCGAAGAGCCGGTAATCTTTCTCAAGCCTCCCACTGCTGCCTTGAGCCCGGGAGGGGAGATAGTCTATCCCTCCTCCAGCCAACAGGTGGACTATGAAGGGGAGCTGGCGGTGGTGATAGGAAAGAGGGGCAGGGATATCCCGGCGGATGAGGCGGAGGGCTATATTCTGGGATACACCTGCTTCAATGATGTTACCGCTCGCGATCTGCAGAGAAGGGATACTCAGTGGACCCGGGCGAAGAGCTTTGATACCTTTGCCCCCTTCGGCCCCTGGATTGCATCGATCGATCCCGCCAATGCTGCTATCCAGACGAGGGTGAACGGCAGGAGGGTGCAGCAGTCCAGTACCTCGGACCTGATATTCTCCGTTCCGAGGCTTATCGAGTTCATTAGCGGCATTATGACCCTGATGCCAGGGGATGTGATAGCCACAGGAACCCCGCCCGGGGTGGGCCAGTTGCATAAGGGCGACCGGGTGGAGGTGGAGATCGAGGGGATAGGGGTTCTGGAGAACTCTGTAGTGTGAATGGAATTGATCTTGATTCTGTCAAAAATAAGAGGTATGAGGAGGCTGAAGGCTCATTTTAGGATCTTAATCGCCTCCTCGGCGCTTTTGCCCTGATTCACTATGGCTGCTATGGCCTGGGTCATCTGCACAGGATCTTTGTGCTGGAAGACGTTTCTGCCTATAGCCACACCGCGGGCGCCGGCCTGCATCGCTCCATCGATCATCTGCAGGAACTCCATGTCCGTATCGGTCTTGGGACCTCCTGCGATGACCACCGGCACCGGACAGCCCTTGACCACGCGGGCAAAGCTCTCCGGGTCTCCAGTATAGTTGGTCTTGATGATATCTGCTCCCAGTTCAGCTCCCGCTCGGGCGGCGTGGGCCACCACCTCTACATCATTAGGATTGGCGATGTTCTTGCCCCTGGGGTACATCATGGCGACGAGGGGCATGCCCCAGAAGTCGCAGCGCTCGCTCACACATCCCAGGATGCTGAGCTGATCGGACTCGGTCTCAGAGCCGATATTGATATGGACAGAGACTGCATCAGCGCCCATCTTGAGGCACTCTTCCACCAGGCAGACCTGGACCTTGTTGTCCGGGTCTGGGCCCAGTGAGGTGGAGGCGCTCATGTGCACAATCAGGCCCACATCCTGGCCGTAGCCACGGTGGCCGTGTCTGACCATTCCCTTCTGCTGCAGCACAGCATTGGCCCCGCCCCGGGCCACCTTGTTCACCATCTCTGGAAGGTCAGCCAATCCTTGGATAGGACCTACTGATATGCCGTGGTCCAGGGGAATGATGACTGTGTTCCTGCTGTCTCGATCCATTATCCTCTCAATTCTCACTCTCTTGCCAATCTCGCTCAAGTATGATCACCTAATCATGCTAACATGTATCATGGTAGCACGTGACATATATAAGGGTTGCGATTTGATATGAAAATGGGCGCAAGCATATCAATACAATCTCCCCTGGATATGATTGATCTCTTCAATCTCTTCAATCTCTTCAATCTCTTCGATCTCTTCTATCTCTTCGGGAATGCCTTTGTGCCATGATCCATTTTCATACCCCATCTATTTCTAGTCAGGAATCAGCGATCTGAGCCGGAAATCTGAATCTAGCAGGTTTTTGCTAATAGATATCTATTTAAATTATCTTTAAAATGCTGTAAATTGGAAAAAACATATGAAAATATAAAGATTTATTATCAATTTTCACTGTTGAAGTTCAAGTTAGATCATTTCATCTTTATATTTCTTTTTTTTCTTAGGATGTGTCAACTCTCACTTTTCACTCCAATTACAGCTTTAATATCATAATTATTAAAAAACAAAAATTTAAAAATATAATAAAAAAATAAAAAATACATATATTACTGATAATCATATATTTATTTTATATTATGTTTTTATGATCATACTAAAACATAATCAATTTAATAGCATCATAACAAAATCATATTATAAAATTTTAAAATATAGCTATATGATATGTTTATATGCAATTAAGATTTTGTAAATATAAATAATCTATTCAACTAATTATGGATTTCAATAATTTTATAAATACATGATTGGAGGAAAACTGAGATATTCTATAGGCCTATTTTATATTTATAAAAATGTTCAAATTAATTCTTCCGGGTCCTATAAATCTTATAGTGTATGTGAATGAAATGGGGCCGGATGTCAATTCACCCTTTAGGACCGCTCTTCGCCTGGTGAATGATAGGTATGTGCGGAGATAGGGGCATATTCACATAGTGTATAGAATGAAGTTGTTGACAAAAAGCATGTTTTTCCGGAGAAAAAAAATCGATACCCATAGTTTATGGAATAAGGCTGTTTTTATCAGCGCGTTTGCATCCATCCAAGAGCTCTTATTCAGGAAAATCAGAAAATGAAAATATATAATTTATAAATTTGATTTAAATCAATTAACATTGAATTTTAAAATTTGTACAATTAATAAACAATTATTTTTTTACATAATTCTAATAATTTGATTTAATGTACTAATATTTGTTTTATATTAAAATTTATTATTTATGAAATTTTATTATTTACTAAATTTCATTTATTTATTTTATTTTTATTTATTAAAACTATTTAGAATCATTTTAATTTTTCTCTTTATGGGTTTAAAAGTGAGAGTTAGATTTACCCGTCAAATTCATTTAATTAATTATAATAAATTAAAATAAATTATAATAAATTATATAATTATCAAGACCCTGAAAGCGGGTGGTGATCCTAAAATGGATTGGATCTTATGGAGAGCAATTAGCGATTGCGGTCTCATGGACAGGTCCAAGAGGATATCCAGGTCAAATCAGCATTCAGTAAGAGCTAATTCTATGGCCGGCCAAATGCCAATCCATAATTGATTCATGACCTGAAAATGCCTGATGATGACTTCACTCATCAGCGTTTTTCCAGCCCATTATATACGAATTTATAATTATATATTAATAGTTATAGACTTGTTTTGATTGAATTGAAATAGCTGCTCATCAAGAGGGGATAGAAGGGATAAAATAGGAATTCGTTTGCTCTATTAAGCGTTCAAGCAAGAGGTCAGGAAAGATGCCGAAGCGTGAAGATATAAACAAGATCATGATCATTGGGTCAGGCCCCATCGTTATCGGGCAGGCCTGCGAATTCGATTACTCTGGCACCCAGGCCTGCAAGGCGCTCAAGGCGCTGGGATATAAAATAGTCCTTGTGAACTCCAATCCGGCTACTATCATGACCGATCCAGGGATGGCCGATGCCACCTATATTGAGCCCCTCAATGTCGATAGACTGGCTCAGATCATCGAAAAAGAGAGGCCTGATGCCCTGCTGCCAAACCTGGGCGGGCAAAACGGGCTCAACCTGAGCCTTGAGCTCTCTCGCGCAGGCATCCTGGAGAAGTTCAAGGTCAAGATCATAGGAGTGGAACTTGATGCCATCGAGCGGGGCGAGGACAGGATCATCTTCAAGCAGACCATGAACTCTCTGGGTATCGAGGTTCCCAGGAGCTTTGCCATCTATACTATAGAAGAGGCTGAGAAGGTGGCCTTGGAGCTGGGCTATCCGGTCGTCATCCGGCCAGCCTATACTATGGGGGGAACTGGGGGCGGCCTGGTCTATAATGCTGAAGAGCTGAGGACAGTTGTAAGCCGGGGAATTGCCGCCAGCCTGATCGGCCAGGTGCTGATTGAGGAGTCGGTAGCCGGTTGGGATGAACTGGAGCTTGAGGTTGTCCGGGATGCCAAGAATCATATGATCACCGTCTGCTTCATAGAGAACGTCGACGCCATGGGAGTCCATACCGGTGACTCCTTCTGTACTGCCCCCATGCTGACCATATCCCAGGAGCTTCAGGATAGGCTGCAGGACTACTCTTACCGGATCGTCGAGGCCATCAAGGTCATAGGGGGCACCAACATCCAGTTCGCCCACAATCCCGACACCGGAAGGGTAGTGGTCATAGAGATCAACCCTCGCACCTCCCGGTCATCCGCCCTCGCCTCCAAGGCCACCGGCTTTCCCATCGCCCTGATCTCAGCGAAGCTTGCCGCCGGGCTGACCCTGGATGAGCTGCCCTACTGGAAGGAGGGTACTCTGGAGAGATATAAGCCCTCGGGAGATTATGTCGTGGTCAAGTTCCCCCGCTGGGCCTTCGAGAAGTTCCCGGGCTCAAAGGATATCCTCGGCACCCAGATGAAAGCAGTGGGTGAGGCGATGAGCATAGGCAAGAGCTACAAGGAGGCCTTCCAAAAGGCAATACGCTCATTGGAAAACAGCAGATACGGCCTTGGTTTTGCCAGGGACTTCAACAGCCGATCCCTGGAGGATCTAATCACCCTTCTCCAGGAGCCTTCCAGCGAGAGGCAGTTCATTCTTTACGAGGCGATCAGGAAGGGGGCCGATATCCAGAAGCTATATCAATTGACCCGTATAAAGCCCTGGTTCCTGCAGCAGATGAAGGAACTGGTGGAGCTGGAGGAGGAGATTCTGGCCTATAGGGGGCAGACCTCTGGCCGATCTTCCTGACGAGCTTTTAGGGCGAGCAAAGAGAGATGGTTTTGCAGACCGGTATCTCTCCAATCTCCTTGAGGTTCCAGAGGCTGAGATCCGGGCGCGGCGCAAATCGCTGGGAATTGTGCAGGGCTGGGAGGCAGTTCCCGTGAGCGGGGTGGAGAATGCCTTCTACTACTACTCCACATACAATGCTCCCGATAAGACCCCTAGCAGCAGCCGGCGAAAGGTCATGGTCCTGGGAGGAGGGCCCAACCGCATCGGTCAGGGTATTGAGTTCGATTACTGCTGTGTTCATGCCGCCTTTGCTCTTAGGGATATGGGCCTGGAGACCATCATGGTCAACTGCAATCCTGAGACTGTCTCCACCGATTATGACACCTCAGATAAGCTCTACTTCGAGCCCCTGACAGTGGAGGATGTCCTCAGTATCTATGAGAAGGAGAAGCCTGAAGGGGTCATCGTCCAGTTCGGCGGCCAGACCCCTCTCAATATCTCTCGCGAGCTGGAGGAGGCAGGGGTGAAGATCCTGGGAACCTCTGTGGATGCCATAGATCTGGCCGAGGACAGGGACCGGTTCAGGATGATGATGGAAGAGCTGAATATACCCATGCCGGAATCGGGGATGGCAAGCAACCTCGACCAGGCACTTGAGGTGGCCAAGAGGATCGGCTATCCCCTCATGGTCCGGCCCTCATATGTCCTGGGCGGACGGGGGATGGAGGTGATATATGATGAGGAGAAGCTGGAAAAATATGTCGCTGCGGCAGTGGATGTCACCCCGGAGAGGCCGATTCTCATCGACCGCTTCTTAGAGAATGCCCTGGAGACGGAGGCTGATGCCCTCTCCGATGGAGCTGGGGCCTTTGTCCCGGCGGTCATGGAGCATATCGAGCAGGCAGGCATTCATTCCGGCGATTCTGCCTGTGTCATCCCCCCGGTGAGCATCTCCCCGGATCACCTCCAGATCATAGAGGAGTACACCCGCAAGATCGCCCAGAGGCTGCATGTGGTGGGATTGATGAATATGCAGTATGCCATCGCCCACGATATGGTATATGTGCTGGAGGCCAACCCCCGCGCATCGCGGACGGTTCCCCTGGTCTCCAAGGTCTGCAATGTCTCCATGGCCAGAATAGCCACCCAGATGATGATGGGCACGCGGATGGATGAGCTGGGGCTGAAGAAGAGGAATATTCCTCATTATGGGGTCAAGGAGTCAGTATTCCCCTTCAATATGTTTCCGGAGGTCGATCCCCTGCTCGGCCCGGAGATGCGTTCCACTGGAGAGGTGCTGGGGCTGGCAGACTCATTTGGAATGGCCTTCTATAAAGCGGAGGAGGCGGCCAAGCCCTCCCTTCCTGTGAAGGGAACAGTGATGATCACTGTTGCTGCCAGGGATCGGTCGGCGGAGCTGGTAGAGGTTGGGCGGGAGTTTCAAAGGCTCGGCTTTACCATCAAGGCCACCAGCGGAACCCAGTCCTTCCTGGCAGAGAATGGCATCCAGTCAGAGATGATCAAAAAGATCTATGAGGGCCGGCCCAATATCGATGATGCCATAAAGAACAAGGAGATCCAACTGGTGATAAACACCCCTATCGGCAAGGCCAGCCAGTATGATGACTCTTATATCCGGAAGGCGGCAATCAGGTACAAGGTGCCTTATATCACCACCATTGCTGCTGCCTCAGCGGCGGCAAAGGGGATAGCGGCCTCAAGATCCGGCCACTCAGAGGTGAAGTCGCTGCAGGAGTATCACAGAGATATAGAGTAGATAGGAGCAATCATCCTGCCGCTCACCTAAATAGCGCATCTGCTTGAGCCGCAGGACAGCCTGCCGGCGGGTCTCGTAAACAGCCTTGAATTAGAACCTGGTCACCCAAATCCAGGCACTAACTCTCCAGGGACTCGCCCTTTGGCAGAATGTTATTGGACTGCTGCTGGGCTGCTGCGTATGACATTGGCCAGTCGAGAATGCTGAATAGATGGAGATGTCAAAAACAGCATATAAATCATATACTAGCTCTAAATAAAACTGAGAGTTTTAATTTTCGGCGCCAAGTGCTGATGTGGGATAAAGGCCATCTCTTCAAAAGCACGCCATGAACCTGGCTATTCCTGGGCTCGCTGTTTATAGCGGGGATGAGGCCGGCTGACAACATTCAATATTTTATAATCTCTGCCGCCACCGGCCAGAGGGCAGCATATGAGCTGTAATGCTCTTGGATCTGCCGACAAGCTTGAAGAAGATGGATGATTGAAGTGGCGGCGAGACATGCACCCCACTGCAACCAGACGGGGCATTCAAGGCACTGCCAAATGAAGATGGTATTGCTCGGATCTGATTCAATCCCCAGTTGGACACAGATGCCTTTTATCTTTGATGCAAGCATCGAGGTGAGGTATTGCGATAGAGGCTCATCTAAGCCTCAACTTAGAGAAAGCAGAAGATTTTTAGATGATTCACGTCCCTCGCGTCGCGGCTTGGGCTATGGTCCAGGACCCTTATGCTCGCCTTACGGGGATGCATGTGTTGCCTTTCGGAGGTGAATGGATTGGGCAGCATTCATCATTCTATCGGGATGGCCTTCCCGGTTTGGCAGACATCATCATAGAGCTCTCTGGGCCCTTGTAGGGATAGGACGATCGGGAAGCTGTTTTCAAAAAACCGGAGTTGTCCATCTTTGAGAAGGCAGATCTAGCTCGATAGTTGGCATATAATCATACAGCATTAAAAAATAGTATTACGTTTAATCGTAACAGGGGATGTGAGCATAGATAATATTTCAAGGAGGTCTAGAAAGGTAAACCAGGAAGGTTCTGTCATAGCTGGCCGATGAATGATGAACAGAATATTTTCATATAGCATAGGATGCAATCAATAGATGTGAGTTCTCAAGTTGTGTTCTCTCCAAGGCTCGACGGTGTAATCACTGGCCCAGCCTATGCAAGGATAATTACCCCTAGCCGACTGACATTGTGGATTATTGCTCATAATGTTGCCGATAATGCCATTGTCTTTTTATATTATTAAATTATCTAGATGTTTCTCCACTTGGAGAGTTTAATATACGCTCCAATATAAATTTAATAACAAATATGTATTTTTAAATAATTACTAGATTAATATTAAATTATGGAGGATCATATCTGATCTTGAAGAAGTAGCTGTGTGATGGTGAATCATGGCGGATATCAGTACTAAAACGTCAAGAGTATATTATGTTATTAATTATAAAATGCTCTTAATCCTAACGTTGATTGACTACAATATCTGTAACAAAAATAAATAGCTTAATTATTGAAAGGAAATGCTTGAATTGATTATTGAGACAATGTTCTAATATTATAATTAAGTAAATTAAACTTTCATGTCTGGTGATATATTAATAACTAATATTATATGTTAATTTAGATTAATAAGGTATTACGGCTTATTGCTTATCGCATAATTAAAAAAAATAAAAGATGTAGATGATGCTATGGACCTTTTATGGGGTAAACTATAAATATAGCCCTCCTCAAGGGCAATTGGTTGCGAATTTAAATCTTTATATTGGGGGGAATGAATCAGGAAGTTAAGGCATCTGCATCGAATAACCGAGATCAGGATACTTACTACAAATAAGTTAATTAATTACTTATAATAGGTAAGTACTAATTACTGTTTGAAAATCCTGGGTTGAAGAATCGGCCAATGAGATTCTCGAGTTAGTGTTAAACATAAAAAAACAGAAGGTGTATTATAGTAAACTATATATATGATCACAAATCACGACGGTTCACGACAATAGTCGAAAGCAAATCCAACTTGGTATTGGATGGTGATAAATTGAAAGGAAAAGCAGTTGCATGTTTGGTGTCGCTTGCCATACTATTCTTAACCGCTTCTTGTTCGCAAGCGAGCACCATTGATCTGGCTAAATCGAATAGTCCTCCGACAACTCCATTAGTTCTTTCGGGTCCGATATCTGGCTCCTCTGATATTTTCTACAGCTATACCGTAAAATCAATCGATCCCGATGGAGATCAGGTGAAGTACACCTTCGATTGGGGAGATGGGACTGCCTCCACTACCACTTTGTTTGATCAAGATAAGGCTGTAAGTGTTTTCCATAAATGGACTGTCCCATCTGGAGCAATGAATGTCTTCAGCCTTCGGGTGAAGGCCACAGATAGCCTTGGAATGGACTCCGGCTGGTCAAATCCATTGAAGGTCGCCATAACCGGTCCAGCCGTCTCCAGTGGTAACAATCCACCTACAACTCCACTAACCCCTTCAGGCCCAACAACGGGCTCCTCTGGAATATTATACAGCTTTTCGACCAAGTCATCCGATCCTGATGGAGATCGAGTGAAGTACACCTTCGACTGGGGAGATGGAACAGTATCTGTCACATCCTTCGTCGGATCTGGTGTCTCAGAGAGCTCTTCTCATATCTGGTCTGTTGCTCCCGGATCTACCAGGACCTTCAGCGTCCGCAGCCGGGCCACAGATGAGAAGGGATTGGACTCCGGCTGGTCCGGTCCATTGTCGGTCACCATAAACGGGCCACCCGTCGTCAGTGCACAGGATTCACCGACCACCCCATCAATTCCTTCCGGCCCTACAACAGGCTACTCTGGAGTATTCTATAGCTTTATCACCAAAGCAAGCAATCCCAGTGGAGGCCAGATAAGATATACATTCGACTGGGGAGATGGAACTGCTGCTACTACATGCCTGGTAAATCCAGACTGCCCCATAACAGTCGCTAATAAATGGGCTGTGGCCTCTGGATCAAAGACCTTTGATGTCCGGGTTAAAGCCATAGATGAGAAAGGAATTGAATCCGGCTGGTCTCGACCATTATCGATCACCATAACCAATAACGAAGCTCCCACCAATAGTCCGCCTTCGGCCCCCTCGACGCCCACCGGCTCGACATCGGGCGACTCGGGGTCATCTTACACCTACTCCACCAGGGCAACAGATCCCGATGGAGACCGGGTGAAGTACACCTTTGATTGGGGCGATGGGAGCACATCAGTCACCTCCCTGGTCAGCTCAGGTTCCACAGCCAGCACATCTCATATCTGGACAGTTCCCTCTGGCTCGACCAGGACCTTCAGCGTGCGCTCTCGGGCCACAGACGAGAAGGGTCTGGACTCCGACTGGTCCCGACCGTTGTCGGTTACCATAACCGGTCCTGCACCAGTGAACAATCCACCGTCGACCCCCTCAACCCCCTCCGGCTCGACATCGGGCGACTCGGGTTCATCTTACACCTACTCCACCAGGGCAACAGATCCCGATGGAGACCGGGTTAAGTACACCTTCGATTGGGGCGATGGGAGCACATCTGATACCTCCCTGGTAAACTCAGGATCCGCAGCTGTCACATCTCATATCTGGACAGTTCCCTCTGGCTCGACCAGGACCTTCAGTGTGCGCTCTCGGGCCACAGATGATAAGGGCCTGCAGTCCGGCTGGTCAAATGTGTTATCGGTTACCATAACCGGTCCTGCACCGGCAAATAATCCTCCTGTAACACCATCAATTCCCTACGGTCCAACAACGGGCTCCTCTGGAATATTATACAGCTTTTCGACCAAGTCATCCGATCCTGATGGAGATCGAGTGAAGTACACCTTCGACTGGGGAGATGGAACAGTATCTGTCACATCCTTCGTCGGATCTGGTGTCTCAGAGAGTTCTTCTCATATCTGGTCTGTTGCTCCCGGATCTACCAGGACCTTCAGCGTCCGCAGCCGGGCCACAGATGAGAAGGGATTGGACTCCGGCTGGTCCGGTCCACTGTCGGTCACCATAACCGGCCCGCCCGTCACCGGTGCACAGGATTCACCGACCACCCCATCAATTCCTTCCGGCCCTACAACAGGCTACTCTGGAGTATTCTATAGCTTTATCACCAAAGCAAGCAATCCCAGTGGAGGCCAGATAAGATATACATTCGACTGGGGAGATGGAACTGCTGCTACTACATGCCTGGTAGATCCAGACTGCCCCATAACAGTCGCTAATAAATGGGCTGTGGCCTCTGGATCAAAGGCCTTTGATGTCCGCGTTAAAGCCATAGATGAGAAAGGAATTGAATCCGGCTGGTCTCGACCATTATCGATCACCATAACCAATAACGAAGCTCCCATCAATAGTCCGCCTTCAGCCCCCTCGACGCCCTCCGGCTCGACATCGGGCGACTCGGGGTCATCTTACACCTACTCCACCAGGGCAACAAATCCCGATGGAGACCGGGTTAAGTACACCTTCGATTGGGGCGATGGAAGCACATCAGTCACCTCCCTGGTCAGCTCAGGTTCCACAGCCAGCACATCTCACAGCTGGACAGTTCCCTCTGGCTCGACCAGGACCTTCAGTGTGCGCTCTCGGGCCACAGATGAGAAGGGTCTGGACTCCGACTGGTCCCGACCGTTGTTGGTTACCATAACCGGTCCTGCACCAGTGAACAACCCACCGGCTGCGCCTTCGACGCCCTCCGGCTCGACATCGGGCGACTCGGGGTCATCTTACACCTACTCCACCCGGACAACAGATCCCGATGGAGACCGGGTTAAGTACACCTTCGATTGGGGCGATGGAAGCACATCAGTCACCTCTCTGGTCAGCTCAGGTTCCGCAGCCAGCACATCTCACAGCTGGACAGTTCCCTCTGGCTCGACCAGGACCTTCAGTGTGCGCTCCAAGGCTACAGATGAGAAGGGTCTGGACTCCGACTGGTCCCGACCGTTGTCGGTTACCATAACCGGTCCTGCACCAGTGAACAATCCACCGGCTGCGCCTTCAACCCCCTCCGGCTCGACATCGGGCGACTCGGGTTCATCTTACACCTACTCCACCCGGACAACAGATCCCGATGGAGACCGGGTTAAGTACACCTTCGATTGGGGCGATGGAAGCACATCAGTCACCTCCCTGGTCAGCTCAGGTTCCGCAGCCAGCACATCTCACACCTGGACAGTTCCCTCTGGATCGACCAGGCCCTCCCGTCTCCGCTCCGGGCCTACAGATGAGAAGGGTCTGGACTCCGACTGGTCCCGACCGTTGTCGGTTACCATAACCGGTCCTGCACCAGTGAACAACCCACCGGCTGCGCCCTCAACCCCCTCCGGCTCGACATCGGGCGACTCGGGTTCATCTTACACCTACTCCACCCGGACAACAGATCCCGATGGAGACCGGGTTAAGTACACCTTCGATTGGGGCGATGGGAGCACATCAGTCACCTCTCTGGTCAGCTCAGGTTCACAGCCAGCACATCTCATACCTGGACAGTTCCCTCTGGCTCGACCAGGACCTTCAGTGTGCGCTCTCGGGCCACAGATGAGAAGGGTCTGGACTCCGACTGGTCCCGACCGTTGTTGGTTACCATAACCGGTCCTGCACCAGTGAACAATCCACCGGCTGCGCCTTCAACCCCCTCCGGCTCGACATCGGGCCACTCGGGGTCATCTTACACCTACTCCACCCGGACAACAGATCCCGATGGAGACCGGGTTAAGTACACCTTCGATTGGGGCGATGGGAGCACATCAGTCCCCTCCCTGGTCAGCTCAGGCTCTACAGCCAGCACATCTCACAGCTGGACAGTTCCCTCTGGCTCGACCAGGACCTTCAGTGTGCGCTCCAAGGCTACAGATGAGAAGGGTCTGGACTCCGACTGGTCCCGACCGTTGTCGGTTACCATAACCGGTCCCGCACCAGTGAACAATCCACCGGCTGCGCCTTCAACCCCCTCCGGCTCGACATCGGGCGACTCGGGGTCATCTTACACCTACTCCACCCGGACAACAGATCCCGATGGAGACCGGGTTAAGTACACCTTCGATTGGGGCGATGGAAGCACATCAGTCACCTCCCTGGTCAGCTCAGGTTCCACAGCCAGCACATCTCACAGCTGGACAGTTCCCTCTGGCTCGACCAGGACCTTCAGTGTGCGCTCCCGGGCTACAGATGAGAAGGGTCTGGACTCCGACTGGTCCCGACCGTTGTCGGTTACCATAACCGGTCCTGCACCAGTGAACAACCCACCGGCTGCGCCCTCAACCCCCTCCGGCTCGACATCGGGCGACTCGGGTTCATCTTACACCTACTCCACCCGGACAACAGATCCCGATGGAGACCGGGTTAAGTACACCTTCGATTGGGGCGATGGAAGCACATCAGTCACCTCCCTGGTCAGCTCAGGTTCCACAGCCAGCACATCTCACAGCTGGACAGTTCCCTCTGGCTCGACCAGGACCTTCAGTGTGCGCTCTCGGGCCACAGACGAGAAGGGCCTGGACTCCGACTGGTCCCGATCGTTGTCGGTTACCATAAAGGGTTCATTGCAAGGTGCGAATAGACCACCTGCAACACCATCGATTCCCTCTGGGGAAATAGGCGGACGATCAGGAAAGACCTATAGCTACGTTACCAAAGCGACTGATCCTGATGGAGACCGGGTAAAGTATATCTTCGATTGGGGAGATGGCAGCACATCTGAAACATCCTTTGTCAGCTCTGGCACGCCTGCAAGTGCATCCCACGTCTGGATTATTGAACCTGGAACAATCAAGATCTTTGAGGTTCGCGTGAAGGCCATAGATGAGAAAGGCGCAGCCTCAGGTTGGTCTAATATAGTGTCTATCTATATATTGGCAGATAGAGAGGAACGTCCACCCACTATACCATCTAAACCGTCCGGCCCCACCTCTGGAATCTCTGGGGTGTCTTACTCCTACTCGACATCGTCCACTGATCCAGATGGTGATATGATCAAATATATATTCGATTGGGGAGATGGATCTTTCGAGACTGATTTCTTCCCCTCTGGGCAGACTGTGACTGCTACCCATAGCTGGAATGTCCCGGCTGGAACTACTAGAAGCTACAATGTGCGTGCTTTAGCTTCGGATAATAGGAATGTGATCTGTCCGTATCCGTATTGGTCAGAACCGCTGGTGGTCACCATAAGGGGCCCAGGAGCTTCGGTTGCCGCTCAAAGGTTGAGCTTGCCGGCTGAAGAAGGTGAAGCATCATTTGCTGAGACCGAAGAGGTTGTTCTCAACATCCCCCTCAATGATCTCAATTATCCGTCAGCTACGCAGATCGAAGAGAACGATCCTGTGGATACAGGGATCGAAGAGGACGATCCTATGGGTGCACTAATCGAAGAGGACGATCCTATGGATGCACAGATCGAAGAGAACGATCCTATGGATGCATGGATCGAAGAGGACGAACCTATGGATGCATGGATCGAAGAGGACGAACCTATGGATGCATGGATCGAAGAGGACGAATCTATGGATACAGAGATTGAAGAGGACTGCTGTTTTGCAGAGGATGACACATATACCATAGTATCGTGTGGTGGTGAACTGAGAATAGGTGCTCCTGGTGTGCTCGGAAATGATCAATACGGCAATGAGAAATCCTTATCCGTAAAGAGCTACACCCAGCCAGCACATGCAGCCGATTTCATCATGAATCCAGATGGCTCTTTCATATATACTGCCAATCAGGATTATTGCGGCGAAGACAGCTTTACCTACACAATAAATGGAGATTGCCCATCCAATGAAGCCACAGTCATCGTCTTCGTGGACTGCGGTTTACAGAATGAAGAAGAGGTGAGCCTTTCATAAGGAGGGAATGAGGGAGGAATAGCCGCAAATGGCTATTCTTTTCCTATCACCAAGGAATTGCCCAGCCTTGAAGTTGCCTTTATGAAAAGATTGAGGATTAGATAGATCCTCGAATGATAAAAATTTTTAAAATTTTTTTAATTAACTGTAATTGACACAGTGTCATATGTTGGATTGTTGAATCCTATATTGTCTGCCACTTCAACTCGAATGGTATATTCTCCAGGCGGCAGGGTGAACTGGCTCGTTCCCGTCGGCTCGTCGTTGACGAGGCACCTGGAGTACAGCTTGCCTACGTTAGAGGCAGATACCAGTGACCGGACTGTGATCAGATCCCCAGCGTCGAACTCAGCACCATTGGCAGGCTTAAGGATCTTTACATATTCTACTGCGGCTATTGCGCCGCCCATGATTGCGAAGAGGGCAATCAAAAGCATCAGTGTTCTCATTTCTAATTCACCCTTCTCTACAGTTAGATATTTTTTTTATTGATACTAGTGATACTTATCTGATATAAGTAACTTACGACAGTACTTAAGATATTTGCTCAGCTCTTAAATAATATGTTATGTAATAATTATCTTAACTTTAAATATTCATTTGTAGTGACGTCCTTTACCGAAAATACATAATGATGACCTCACAAATCCCAGGTCAAGAGAATGGTATATGGCTCAGGCTGCCTTCAAACGATGCCGAGGCCTGTGGAGAAAACAGCCTTAATTATTTCTCATAGGTTTTAAAGACTGGGTCCACGGATTTCAACTCAAAAAATTATCGGGCATCGCGAGATCTAGATCTGATTCCTCAAAGCTTATTTGAAGGTAAAGGTCTCAGTCCTCGGGGATCCGTCTTATAGCCCTACTCTCTTCTTCATCATCCTCCTAGCTTGGCGAAACAGGATTGCAGACACAGTGCTGAAATGTATAGATAATTCCAGGTTTTTTGCTAAATTGTGTGGAATCTCATCCCAGAGGATCTTTTCTTTGTGTTTTATTATGAAGTCTATACAACAATCGCTATCTTGAGAACATTTCATCTTTCGGTCGCGATTCCCTCGCCCGCCTTCTAAAAGAAAGAATCATTCTGTTTGATATCTCTGCAGTGAAGCTCAAATATACCGATCTCACTGCAAATGAAAAAAGGCATAAAGATGAGGGAGGTGATATCCCTGGTTTGCCCACAGAAAGCAGCGCGAAGCCGGCATAGGATTTCTGCCATGCTCAGTCAATGCTCAAGTGCAACCTTGATCCAATTGAACTCAACATCTTGACAACGCAGAGATCATGCAATATGAATGTCTCTTGGAGTGCTTCGTCCTTACCATATAATAAATTAATAAATCATAGTCGATCTTTGAAGGGTCTACTGGCCTGGTCAGCCATTCAGCATCGACTATTAGATATCATCGCCTGATGCGAGAACCGAAGATATCTCTTTAGGAACTTACATAAGGTTATAAGATACAATGATTTTAAATATCTTAGATCTAATATCTATAAGCGACGTCCTTTTAAATGGACGAGGGACAGGGCTCAATCAAACTGGTCATTTGTATTGAGCATTCCCCGGCAGGCAGAATGTATGATGAAGACCTTGGATCGGCAATTGTATCGGATAAAAGGATGGCACAGCATTCCCCAATCCTTATGCTCATCATGTGTCCCTTGTCTGGATTTAAGGTCCACAATACATTCAAGCCAGGGTACCATCATAAATCGTGGTGTATCGGAATGAAACGAGATCGGCTCATGGAGAAAGGGCATCAAGAGAATGCGTCTAATGCTGGATTGAGATTGTCGGGATCCTCTCTTCAGCCTACAAGGGCCTACTTGGACCTGAATTCTGTATCATATACAGATATGAGCCAGGATTTCGCTTGTGTAGAGGTGATTTGATTTGAGAATTAAAATATGGCTAATGGCTACTCTCCTGATCGGGCTGCTCTTAAGCTTCTCTGCATCAGCGGAGACAACGCCGCCATCTTGTGGTGAAGTGCCCATTCAGCAGCTCAACTATGCGAAAACAGCCGAAGTTGACAAGTTCGATCCGTCTTTGGGAGAGCTAAAATCTGTCACAATAACTGTGGAAGCCTGTGGCTATGCCTGGCGTACATTAACGAACCAAGATAAAATCCCAACCGGAGTAGATTACACTGCTATTCTCGTGGCAAATATGGTCTCTGACATACCAGGCGTAGGTGAGCAATATTTCGAGATCGGAGAGACTTTTAAATTTCACTTGATGCCGGGCGAAAGCTATGAGATGCTGATCGGCTCGCAGGCGAGCCCTAAATGCGATTACGGTGAGTTTACCATAAGTGATCCTGCCGATCTGGCTAAGTACGTAGGTGCCGGGCAAAGATACAGATTCCAGTTGTGACGAATAGCGGCATCCAAGTCTCAGGGAGCACTGAATGGTCATCTAGTGGTGAAACCTACATGGGCGTCATAATCTGTGTCACATATGAGTATGACGTTCCAGCTTGTATAAGCGGCAAGAAGATAAATGACCGTACAGGCCAAGGCATTGAAGGCTGGACCATCAACCTTCTCAAAGATGGAGCAGTAATCGATACCACTCAGACTGACTCTGATGGCTATTATGAATTCTGCGACCTTCTGCCAGGCAACTACAGGATCTGTGAGGAGGATAGAGATGGCTGGATGCACGTGGATTCATCCTGCAGAGATATAACCCTCAGCGGCGAGGATGTGGAAGATGTGGACTTCCATAATGTGCCACTCCTTTGCATCAGCGGCCACAAGTTCAACAGCAAGACTGGAGAGGGCCTCTCTGGCTGGACCATCCAGCTCAAGGATTCGACTGGAGCTGTCATAGCTACTACCACAACCGGCACTGGCGGCTACTACGAGTTCTGCGGGCTTGAAGCTGGCGATTATGAGGTCTGTGAGGTATTGAAACCCGGCTGGAATGCTGTAGGTCAGATCTGCATAGATGTGACACTTATCAGCCAGGATTCTACAGACAACGACTTCGAGAATGAGCCTATTATTCCGCCATGTGTGTGCCCGTTCCTGATCAAGAACGATCTGTACACTGCTTCCTGCAATGAGGTCAAAGTCGTTGATGCCGATAATGGAATCCTAGCCAATGATCCTGCTGGCTCAGTAGTGCTCAATCCGGAGTCGATAACCATTGATCCCAAGTATGGCACCCTCGAGGTCAATGAGGATGGCTCCTTTGTCTATGATCCCACTGTAGCCACTGGCCGCATCAGCTCTGGCACCTATGTGATCTTCAAGTACAACGCCAACAACGGGTACTGCGATTCCAAGTATCCTGGAATTGCCAAGATTCAGGTCAGCTGCCCCAGACGATAAACATCTAAAATTTTAATTTTTTTATACTTTTAATTTGCCATTAGAGCATATCAAGTCGATCTTTTGGGCCTTCCGTTGACATATTTGAAAAATAAAGAGCAAAAAGAGTCTTTTCGAGTTGCTCGACCACTAGCTTCAAGCTTGCAGTCAGAGCCTTGCCTATAAAGACCATTTTCGTCCCTCCTGACCATCCCAACCATAGCAAGCTGCAGGAAATTAGTTTTAAAATTAAATAATAAATTGTAATGAATCTTGATGGTCCGATGAGCTAGGCAGCCATCGGCATTGAATATTAAATATAATCGTCTGAATGCAAGAACAAGAGATACATTTTAGAAACTAACATAAGGGTATAAAATACAATGATTTTAAATATCTTAGATCTAATATCTATATGCGACGTCCTTTTAAATGGATGAGGGACTGGGCTCAATCAAACTGGTCATTTGAATTGAGCATTCCCCGGCAAGGCAGAATGTATGATGAAGACCTTAGATCGGCAATTGTATCGGATAAAAGGATGGCACAGCATTCCCCAATCCTTGTGCCCGTTTATGTGTCCCTTGTCTGGATTTAAGGTCTGTAATATATTCGAGTTAAAGCACCATCATAAGTCATGGTGTATTGGAATGAAGCGAGATTGGCTCATGGAGAAAGGGTATCAGGGAAATGTGCCGAATGCTGGATTGGGATTGCCGGGATCCTCTATTCAGCCTATTAGCACCTGAATCTGAATTCTGTATCATACACAGATATGGGCCAGGATTTCGCTAGTGTAGAGGTGATTCGTTTGAGAATTAAAATGTGGCTAATGGCAACTATTCTGATAGGGCTTCTTTTGAGCTTCTCTGCATCAGCGGAGACAATATCACCACCCTGTGGTATGGTGCCCATTCAGAAGATCAACTATGTGAAGGCAGCAGAAATTGATAAGTTCGATCCGTCTTTAGGTGAGCTAAAATCTGTCACAATAACTGTGGATGCCTGTGGTTATGCATGGCGTACATTAATGAATAAAGATCAACTCCCATGTGGAGTAACTTACGCTGTTGTTCCCTCGGCATGTGTGCTCTCTGATATACCAAGCATAGGTCAGAAGATTTTACAGATTGGAGATTTTTATGATTTTCACTTGAATCCGGGCGAAAGCTATGAAATGCTGATCGGATCGCAGGAAAGCCCCGTATGCGATCAGGGTGTGTATACCATAGGCGATCCCGCTGATCTGTTTGAGTACATAGGTGCCGGAAAAAAGATGGAAATTCCAATTGTTACGAACAGCAATATCGTAGTCATTGGGAGTTCTGACTGGTCATCCAGCGGCGAAACCTACATGGGCGTCACAATCTGTGTCACATACGAATATGACGTTCCCGCTTGTATCAGCGGCAGGAAGATAAATGACCGTACGGGCCAAGGCATTGAAGGCTGGACCATCAACCTTCTCAAAGATGGAGCAGTAATCGCTACCATTCAGACCGACTCTGACGGCGGTTATGAGTTCTGCGGCCTCCTGCCAGGCGACTACGAGGTCTGTGAGGAGGATAGAGATGGCTGGATGCACGTGGATTCACCCTGCAGAGATATAACCCTCAGCGGCGAGGATGTGGAAGATGTGAACTTCCATAATGTGCCACTTCTTTGCATCAGCGGCCACAAGTTCAACAGCAAGACTGGAGAGGGTCTCTCTGGCTGGACCATCCAGCTCAAGGATTCGACTGGAGCTGTCATCGATACTACCACAACCGTCACTGGCGGCTACTACGAGTTCTGTGGGCTTGAAGCAGGCGATTATGAGGTCTGTGAGGTATTGAAACCTGGCTGGAAGGCTGTAGGGCAGATCTGCATAGATGTGACACTAATCAGCCAGGATTCTACAGACAACAACTTCGAGAATGAGCCTATTATTCCGCCATGTGTGTGCCCGTTCCTGATCAAGAACGATCTGTACACTGCTTCCTGCAATGAGGTCAAAGTCGTTGATGCCGATAATGGAATCCTAGCCAATGATCCTGCTGGCTCAGTAGTGCTCAATCCGGAGTCGATAACCATTGATCCCAAGTATGGCACCCTCGAGGTCAATGAGGATGGCTCCTTTGTCTATGATCCCACTGTAGCCACTGGCCGCATCAGCTCTGGCACCTATGTGATCTTCAAGTACAACGCCAACAACGGGTACTGCGATTCCAAGTATCCTGGAATTGCCAAGATTCAGGTCAGCTGCCCGAGACGATAAACATCTAAAATTTTAATTTTTTATACTTTTAATTTGCCATTAGAGCATATCAAGTCGATCTTTTGGGCCTTCCGTTGACATATTTGAAAAATAAAGAGCAAAAAGAGTCTTTTCGAGTTGCTCGACCACTAGCTTCAAGCTTGCAGTCAGAGCCTTGCCCATAAAGACTACTTTCATGTATTCGCCGACTCAATTTTGACCCCCCTATTTAAGGAAACGCCAGTTCGTTTTTGACCCCCCCCCCAAAAAGGAAAGCCTTCCCTCTCCAAGTACTCTGAGAGGTGGGCGGTAAGGTGAAAACGATGGCAGATGTACGTAGAATCGTAGACCTGTACGAACTCCATAAGTCCTACAAAAAAGTAGCCCGCGAACTGAACATATCCCGGAACACTGTGAAAAAGTATCTTCATCAGGTCAAAGATGTGCAAGAAGGATTGGCGGAGGAGATCATTCCCAAAAACCGAAAGATCGTTCAACCCTCTCGCGTTCTCACTGATCTTGTCCGTCAGAAGATACATCAATATCTTGAGTCAAACATGGGATGCCCCAAAAAACAACGACTCACGGCAAAAAGAATCTGGGAGCTTCTCGTCCAGGATGGTCATAAAATAGGTTATACCACGGTCAGGACGAAGTCGTTCGCTGGAAACGCACTAATGCACCCCGAGAGGTGTTTATCTTGCAGGAGCCGCGCATTGGTCAGCGTGCAGAATTCGATTGGGGCGAAGTCACACTCAATATCGCCGGAGTATGGCAGAAATTCTACCTTGCGGTCTTCGTCTTGCCCTTCTCGCTCTATCGATTTGCTCGCCTCTATAACAGATCAACCCGTCTGGAAGTGATCCAGGCCCACATCGAATTCTTCCGCGAGATCGGCTCAGTTCCCGAGGCGATATTCTATGACAGAATGGCTGCTGTATACGATTCTCGAAAGCAGCAGTTCAATGATAAATTTCTGGAATTCTCTATGCATTTCGGTTTTCAGCCCTGTGTCTGCAATCCAGCTTCACCTAACGAGAAAGGGACAGACGAAGAAAGTGTAGGCTATGTCCGGCGTGCCACTTTCAGCGAAAGGAGTTCATTTGCATCCATAAATGAGGCTGCTGAATGGCTAAAAATGCGCCTTGGCGAGATAAACGGCCATCCTGTCTATCGTCGATCCGATGTGCCGGTCCAGGGCCTTGATCAAGAGCGAGCCTTGATGCATCCATTGCCAACACTCGAATTTGAAAACTGCGAACTGAAACGTGCAACTATTTCGCGGTATTCATTGGTAAATTTGACGGGAACTTCTACTCAATTCCGGATACATACCGTCCTCGATATATTACACTGAAGATGTTGGTGGATAGGATCGAGTTCCTTGATGGAAACGATATCATTGCAGTTCATCGTCGATTGGCTGGGAATCAGAAGTATTCGCTTGATATCGCTCATTACATCAAGACTTTTCATCGCAAACCGGGTGCGCTCCCAAATTCCAGAGTTTTAGCTCAGGCAGATGAACTGATTCGGGATGCTTTCAATCGCTATTATGCGAATGATCCAAAAAAATTTCTGCCTATTCTTGACCTGATAAAAGAGACCTCCCCTGAAAAATTTTCAACCGCTCTTGCGATCCTAAAAGAACAGAACATCCATCCGACCAGCGATAGCATTCGGTTTTGCTTCATCAAACCAATGCTCTGATGGTTGAGCCCTTTGACATCGAGGGTGGTTTCGAGGTCCTGGAGCCGGATCTCACCATATTCGATCAGTTTATGGAGGGATAGACTGTGGAACCGAATCTTGCAGATCTATGTAAACAGTTGCGACTGAGCGGAGTCTACAACTACGTCCTGGACTATCAGCCTGATAATGAGGATATGCTGCAGTTTCTGACTTCAGCATTGCAGTCCGAACTCGACAAGAGACATCTGAACCGCCAGATGAGAGCGCTTCGGCAAGCCGGCTTTCCGACAAAAAGAGGTTCGAGGATCTATTGATGGATGATTTGCCGCAAGATGGGCGAGAGGCTATTCCTGAACTAAAAGCGCTTGCGTTTCTTAAAGAAAGGAGGAATGTTATTCTCATCGGAAATTCAGGAACCGGCAAGACTCATATGGCTATTGCGGTAGGGATCAAAGCATGCGAGGAGAACTATCGAGTTGTATTTCGCTCCGCAGCGGCATTGGTCAATGAGATGATCGAAGCGAGAAAGATAACAGGCTCTCAATTTATATCAAACAGTTTAAAAGGTTGATCTCCTCATAATTGATGAGCTTGGGTACGTAACATTTGATCTCGCTGCTGCTGAATTGCTATTTCAGTTGCTTGCAGCACGATATGAGACTATGAGTACTATCATTACCTCGAACCTGGGATTTTCAGATTGGGTGAAGGTATTCCATGACAGGACTCTAACCGCAGCAATTCTGGATAGGATTACCCACCACGCGCTGATACTGAACATGAACGGAGAGTTTCCGCAGAAAGTAGCGAGACGTGAACTTTATACTCTATGAGTTAGGTTAGCCGTCTAAGGGGGTCAAAATCGGATCGGCGCGGGGGGTCAAATTTGGACCGGCGGATACACTTTCATCCCTCTTACCATCCAAACAGCAGAAAGCTGCATGATATTAGTTTTAAAATAAGTTAATAAAACATAATTGATCTTGGGGGTCTGTTTAGCTGAGCTGTCATCGGCACCGATTATTAAATATGACAACCTGAATGCGGGGAGACCCTTTAGAAACTAACATAAGGGTCTAAGGTACAATGATTTTAAATATCTTAGATCTAATATCTATTAAAGACGTCCTTTTAAATGGACGAGGGACCGGGCTCAATCAAACTGGTCATTTGCATTGAGCATTCCCCGGCAAGGCAGAATGTATGACGAAGACCTTGAATCGGTAATTGTATCGGATAAAAGGATGGCACAGCATTCCCCAATCCTTGTGCTCGTTAAGTGTCCCTTGTCTGGATTTGAGGTCTATAATACATTCGAGGCAGAGTAACATCATAAATTGTGGTGTATCGGAATGAAGCGAGATCGGCTCATAGAGAAAGTGCATCAAGGGAACATGTCGGATGCTGGATTGAGATCGCCGGGACTCTCTCTTCAGCTTTTAAATATCTACTTTCAGCCCGAAGTGTGCATCAAATACAGATATGAGCCAGGATTTCGTTTGTATAGAGGTGATTCGATTTGAGAATTAAAATGTGGCTAATGGCTACTGTTCTGATAGGGCTGCTCTTAAGCTTCTCTGCATCAGCAGAGACAATAGCACCACCTTGTGGTATGGTACCCATTCAGCAGGTTAACTATGCGAAAACAGTCGAAGTTGACAAGTTCGATCCGTCTTTGGGTGAGCTAAAATCTGTCACAATAACTGTGGATGCCTGTGGTTATGGATGGCGTACATTAACGAACCAAGATAAAATCTCAACGGGTGTAGATTATTATGCAATTCTCACGGCAAATATGGTCTCTAGCATACCAAGCATAGGTGATCATATTTTACAGATTGGAGATACCTTTGATTTTCACTTGGATCCGAACGAAAGCTATAATATGTTGATCGGCTCGCAGGAAAGCCCTAAATGCGATTACGATAAGTTTATCATAGATGATCCTGCTGATCTGGCTGCATACATTGGTGAAGGAGAAAAGCTGAGTATTCCAGTTATTACGAACAGCAATATCCAAGTCGCAGGGAGCACTGAATGGTCATCTAGTGGTGAAACCTACATGGGCGTCACAGTCTGTGTCACATATGAGTATGATGTCCCGGCTTGCATCAGCGGCAAGAAGATAAATGACCATACAGGCCAAGGCATTGAAGGCTGGATCATCGACCTTCTCAAAGATGGAGCAGTAATCCGTACCACTCAGACCGACTCTGACGGCAGTTATGAGTTCTGCGGCCTCCTGCCAGGCGACTATGAGGTCTGTGAGGAGGATAGAGATGGCTGGAAGCACATGGATGAGCCCTGCAGGGGTATAACCCTCAGCGGTGTGGATGTGGAGGGTGTGGACTTCCGTAACGTGCCACTCCTATGCATCAGCGGCCATAAGTTCAACAGCAAGACTGGAGAGGGTATCTCTGGCTGGAGCATCCAGCTTGAGGATTCTACTGGAGATGTCATAGCTACTACCACAACCGGCACTGAAGGCTACTACGAGTTCTGCGAATTGGTGCCAGGCGATTATGTGGTCCGTGAAGAGAGCAGAGATGGCTGGAAGCACGTGGACCCCGAGGATCCCTACACCGCTGTGGCTCTTGATGATAAGGATGTAGAAGGCATCGACTTCTATAATGTACCTCTCTTCAGCATCAGCGGTCACAAGTTCAACTATAATACACAAGAGGGTCTCTCCGGCTGGACAATCAGCCTTCTCAAAGATGATGTCCTAATAGCTACTACCACAACCGATGCTGATGGCTACTATGAGTTCCTCAAACTTGAACCGGGAGATTATGAGGTCTGTGAGGAGGATAGAGATGGCTGGAAGCACATGGATGAGCGCTGCAGAGATATAACCCTCAGCGGCGAGAATGTAGCAGACGTGGACTTTACCAATGCCCCACTTCTGTGCATCAGCGGCCATAAGTTCAACAGCAAGACTGGAGAAGGTATCTCTGGCTGGAGCATCAAGCTTGAGGATTCTACTGGAGATGTCATAACTACTACCATAACCGACACTGAAGGCTACTACGAGTTCTGCGGATTGATGTCAGGCGACTATGTGGTCCGTGAAGAGAGCAGAGATGGCTGGAAGCACGTGGACCCCGAGGATCCCCACATCGCTGTGGTTCTTGATGATAAGGATGTAGAAGACATCGACTTCTATAATGTGCCTCTCTTAAGCATCAGCGGTCACAAGTTCAACTATAATACACAAGAGGGCCTCTCCGGCTGGACAATCAGCCTTCTCAAAGATGATGTCCCAATAGCTACTACCACAACCGACGCTGATGGCTACTATGAGTTCCTCAAACTTGAACCGGGAGATTATGTGGTCTGTGAAGAGGATAGAGATGGCTGGAAGCACATGGATGAGCGCTGCAGAGATATAACCCTCAGCGGCGAGGATGTGGCAGGCGTGGACTTTACCAATGCCCCACTTCTGTGCATCAGCGGCCATAAGTTCAACAGCAAGACTGGAGAAGGTATCTCTGGCTGGAGCATCCAGCTTGAGGATTCTACTGGAGATGTCATAACTACTACCACAACCGACACTGAAGGCTACTACGAGTTCTGCGGATTGATGTCAGGCGACTATGTGGTCCGTGAAGAGAGCAGAGATGGCTGGAAGCACGTGGACCCCGAGGATCCCTACACTGCTGTGGTTCTTGATGATAAGGATGTAGAAGACATCGACTTCTATAATGTGCCTCTCTTCAGCATCAGCGGTCACAAGTTCAACTATAATACACAAGAGGGCCTCTCCGGCTGGACAATCAGCCTTCTCAATGTCCCAATAGCTACTACCACAACCGACGCTGATGGCTACTATGAGTTCCTCAAACTTGAACCGGGAGATTATGTGGTCTGTGAAGAGGATAGAGATGGCTGGAAGCACATGGATGAGCGCTGCAGAGATATAACCCTCAGCGGCGAGGATGTGGCAGGCGTGGACTTTACCAATGCTCCACTTCTGTGCATCAGCGGCCATAAGTTCAACAGCAAGACTGGAGAAGGTATCTCTGGCTGGAGCATCCAGCTTGAGGATTCTACTGGAGATGTCATAACTACTACCACAACCGACACTGAAGGCTACTACGAGTTCTGCGGATTGATGTCAGGCGACTATGTGGTCCGTGAAGAGAGCAGAGATGGCTGGAAGCATGTGGACCCCGAGGATCCCTACACTGCTGTGGTTCTTGATGATAAGGATGTAGAAGACATCGACTTCTATAATGTGCCACTCTTCAGCATCAGCGGTCACAAGTTCAACTATAATACACAAGAGGGCCTCTCCGGCTGGACAATCAGCCTTCTCAAAGATGATGTCCCAATAGCTACTACCACAACCGGCGCTGGCGGCTACTATGAGTTCCTCAAACTTGAACCGGGAGATTATGAGGTCTGTGAAGAGGATAAGGCTGGCTGGCAGCACATGGATGAGCCCTGCAGAGATATAACCCTCAGCGGCGAGGATGTGGAGGGTGTGGACTTCCATAATGTGCCACTCCTATGCATCAGCGGCCATAAGTTCAACAGCAAGACTGGAGAGGGTATCTCTGGCTGGAGCATCCAGCTTGAGGATTCTACTGGAGATGTCATAACTACTACCACAACCGACACTGAAGGCTACTACGAGTTCTGCGGATTGATGTCAGGTGACTATGTGGTCCGTGAAGAGAGCAGAGATGGCTGGAAGCACGTGGACCCCGAGGATCCCTACACCGCTGTGGTTCTTGATGATGAGAATGTAGAAGACATCGACTTCTATAATGTGCCACTCTTCAGCATCAGCGGTCACAAGTTCAACTATAATACACAAGAGGGCCTCTCCGGCTGGACAATCAGCCTTCTCAAAGATGATGTCCCAATAGCTACTACCACAACCGGCGCTGGCGGCTACTATGAGTTCCTCAAACTTGAACCGGGAGATTATGTGGTCTGTGAAGAGGATAGAGATGGCTGGCAGCACATGGATGAGCCCTGCAGAGATGTAACCCTCGAACTAGAGAATGTGGCAGACGTGGACTTTAGCAATGCCCCACTTCTGTGCATAAGCGGCCACAAGTTCAACAGCGAGACTGGAGATGGTCTCTCTGGCTGGAGCATCCAGCTCAAGGATTCAACTGGGGCTGTCATAGCCACTACCACAACTGGCACTGGCGGCTACTACGAGTTCTGTGGGCTTGAAGCAGGCGATTATGAGGTCTGCGAGGTATTGAAATCAGGCTGGAAGGCTGTAGGACCGATCTGCATAGATGTGACACTGATCAGCCAGGACTCTACAGACAACGACTTCGAGAATGAGCCGGATATTCCGCCATGTGTGTGCCCGTTCCTGATCAAGAACGATCTGTACACTGCTTCCTGCGATGAGGTCAAAGTCGTTGATGCCGATAATGGAATCCTAGCCAATGATCCTGCTGGCTCAGTGGTGCTCAATCCGGAATCAATAACCATTGATCCCAAGTATGGCACCATCGAGGTCAATGAGGATGGATCCTTTGTCTACGATCCCACTGTAGCCACTGGCCGCATCAGCTCTGGCAGCTATGTGATCTTCAAGTACAACGCCAACAACGGGTACTGCGATTCCAAGTATCCTGGAATTGCCAAGATTCAGGTCAGCTGCCCCAGACGATAAACCTCAAAAATTTTAATTTTTTTATTTTTTTTTAAATTGACCATCCTCGCTTATCAGCCGATCTTATGGGTTTCTTCTGATATGCTAAAGAGTAAGAACATATAAATATTTTCATTATAATTACTTAATACTTAGCTGTAAGCTTACAGTCAGGGCCATGAAGGCATTCTTAACTGGGAGATCACTCTTATCAAGCCTGATGGCGAAACGGTTCGCAGCAAAACCGATATAAATGGCGATTACTCATTCTCAGGCCTTGCCCCAGGCGACTATAAGGCCTGCGAGGAGACCCGCGATGGCTGGATTCCCAAGGATCCTATCTGCAGAGAGGCAGCTCTTGTGGATGAGGATATAGAGGGATCGACTTCCAAAATGAACCGCTCTTCTGCATCAGCGGCCACAAGTTCAACAGCAATACCGGTGCTGGAATCCCTGGCTGGTGGATCACCCTCAGCGATGCAAATGGCGCAAAGACCAGGAAACAAACCGGCACAGGCGGCTACTATGAATTCTGCAAGCTGGCATCAGGCGAATATACAGTCAGCGAAGAACTCAAGGCTGGCTGGAAGCCGATCGGGCCGGCCAGTATACCGGTGATACTTGATTGTGCAGACTCTGAGGACAACGACTTCGAGAATAAGCCGGTCACTCTCCCCTGCATGTGCCCGTTCTTCATCAAGAACGATCTGTACACTGCAAGCTGCAAAGAGGTCAAAGAGGTCAGGGCGGACAAGGGAATACTGGCCGATGATCCCGCTGGCTCAGTGGTGCTCTATCCCGAGTCGATAACTATCGATCCCAAGTACGGCACCATTTAGGTCTTCGAGGATGGCTCCTTTGTCTATGATCCCACTGTAGCTACTGGTCGCATCTATTCTGGCACCTATGTGGCATTCAAGTACAATGCCAACAATTGATTCTGTGATTCCAGGTATCCTGGGATTGCCAAGATACAGATCAGGTGCTGAAGAGAGCAAAGCGCAAATACTGATTTTTAATTTATTTTTTTTTTAAATCGGTCTTTGCAGCGATCAAGACTGTTGCCCCACGAACTCTTCTGTCATATATGAAGGGGCAAAAATGACCTCTATCCAAATGCATTAAGGCCTGCAAAAAAATGGGTTTGTGGCGAAAGCTTCAGACTCCGCTCAGATATTCACCGACGGCCCTTCCACTCAGATACTCGCCGACTTCCCTTCCACTTTGGGATTTCTCGTACAATCTATCGATATCTGCATCTGAAAGCATGTTCATATCATTGGTGCTTACTTTCATGCCCGATGATCCATCGATCTCGTGTACAATGCCTTTTGAGGGGACGGTTTTGTTGGTAATAAGAACTGGCTTGCTCAGGTCTATTGGAGCGTCCATCTTATCGTCCATCTTGTTCATCAGCATAGCTGGATCTTCTCCGAAGTTGGCCCTCACCCAGGCGTTGTACAGGTCAACCTTGGCATTGAAGCCATTGATATCCTTTCCATCAAGGGCAAGCTGGTAGGCCTGGCCCATCTCAAAGCCTCTCTTTAAGCCCTCCATGGCTCCAATCTGCCAATCAGTATATTCTGCGGCCACTGCCAGGCCTGCCAGACACAAAAGTATCGAAATATACACCATTTTATTCTTCATACTCAATCACTCCTTTTTCCGGTAAGCATCTATCTTAACACCGAGGGCAGTATGTAGCCCTTGCTCTCCCTCACAACTGGAGGTTCAACAGCCACATAACCATCTATGTAGAATGGCTCACTGGTGTAAGGATCCAGGTAGAAGTACTTCATCTCCCCTGTGTCGGGAATCTTGTAGGCATAGATCGGATAACCCTTGAAGGGGTCGACTCCCACCTGAGCTATCCCGCCCTCAGTGGCATTAAAGCCTTTCCAGGTGTTAAATGGATCAGTTAAAAGCTCCCCATCCACAAGCAGGCTTCCTTTGGGCGCCTTTCCCCAGCTCCAAAGGGTATCTTTCTCGCTCTTATTTTCTGTCGTTTTGTTCGATTGGAAATCATCTGCCTTCAGGCTTGCCAGTATAGTCCTGCCGGACTCTCCGCTCAGGCTCTGGTAGCTGCTGGCACTCTGGGCAGAGCAATCCCATAGCAATAGACAAGCTAATGCTATGACCATTACTGCCGATGCAGTCTTCATACCGAACCCACCAACTAAAGGTTGTCTCCCGACGATAAAAGGCTTTCGCAAGGCAATTCTTTAATTTTATCTGAGTATCGAAGGCAATCGATATTGTTCTTCCTGGATATAATGCCCGGAGAAAGGAGTGAAGCTAGCATATATCGGCTCGCCAGTCTCCGGATTGAAGTAAACATATACCAGTTTTCCGGTATTGGTATCCATATATGTATAGTAATGCTGCCCGGTGATCGGATCAATATAGGTTTTGACCTTCTCTCCCGTAGCCGGATCGATATAGGAATAGGCTGGTATATCTCCATATGGATCGACAAGCGAATAGCCCAGCCAATCGCGGATAATGCTCAGGTTCTTCAATCTGTACTTTGGATCGCCTACGATATTGCCGTCCACAATCAGGCTGCCTTTGGGCGCGCCTCCCCAGCTCCAGATATTTTGATTGCCCTCTTTTTCCTCTGTCTCCTCTATCTCCTGAGCATTCGAGGCTTTAAAACTGCTCAGGACATTTCTGCCGTAGTCTCCGCCAACGTTCTGAAAGCCGTCTCTCTCCTCAGCAAGAGCGCTTCCGGCCAAGAGGCATGCTATAAGCATTGCTGGTAATGCCATTGAAGCTGCAGATGCAGTTCTCATACTGACCCCATTGGCACTGGAAGGGCTCAGGGCAATAAAAAGCTTTCGAGTTCATCCTGTTTTTGTGCAGGGGGAATGATGACCGTTCTTTTCATATGCATGGCGACAATACTCATTTATCTGTTCATCTGACGAGAGGTGAGAATTATTATCATCCATCAGTTCTTCGTCCCTGGCATCGCCCATAGCTCCTACCTTGTCGCTGGAGATAATGCCTGTGCAGTCATCGACCCGGAGCGCAACATCCTCCCATACCTTGATTCTGCCCGGAGGATGGGCCTTAAGATCACCCATATCCTGGAGACGCACCTGCATGCAGACTTCATATCAGGCCATCTCGACCTGGCGGAGGCCACTGGTGCCAGGATATATGTTCCCGCATCCGGCAATTGTGCTTTTCCTCACCAACCTTTAAAGGAGGGTGATTCTATCAGTTTGGAGGATATAGCCTTCTCAGTTATCGAGACCCCAGGCCATACCCCAGAGCACATCTGCTACATTGCCGCCGACATGAGCAGGGCAGATGCTCCCGTCTCTCTCTTTTGTGGTGACACCCTCTTCGTGGGGGACGTGGGAAGGCCGGACCTCTTTCCCGGGAGGGCAGATGAGCTTGCCAGGGCCCTTTATCATAGTCTGCAGGAGAAGATCCTCACCCTTCCCGACCACTGCGAGGTCTATCCAGCTCATGGCATGGGATCGCTCTGCGGACGCTCGATGAGCGCGAAGAGGAGCAGTACCATTGGCTATGAGAGAAGGTACAATTATGCCCTGCAGATGCAGGATATCCAGGAGTTCGTGCACTCCTTAACCTCGAATATGCCTGCTGCTCCGGACCATTTCGCTCGCTGCTCTGAGATCAACCGGGTGGGCCCCAGGCTCATGAAAAGCCTATCATCTCCTCAGCCTATGGGCCCGAAGGCCTTCTTTGATAGCACCAGATCTGAAAGAACGGCCGTTTTGGATCTTCGAAGCTATCCGGCATTCTCCGGCCTGCACATCCCTGGATCCTGGAATATCGATCTTGCCGGCAGCTTCGCAACCCATGCAGGCTGGGTCATGCCTCCTGAGAGGGATATCTTCTTGGTGGTTGAAGTGAATGAGCAGGTGGAGGAGGCCGTAGTTCAGTTGCGCCGCGTAGGTCTGGACAACGTATCAGCATTCCTGGAAGGAGGCCTGCTGGCCTGGGGAGCAAACGCCCTGCCAGTAGATAGCGTTCCAGTAGTAACCCCTCAGAAGGCAGTTGATATGGTGGCAGCAGAAGATGCGGCGATCATCGATGTCCGGTCATTTGATGAGATGACCGATGATTGCGTCAGAGGCTCGATTCAGATCCCCTGGCATGACCTCAGGACCAGGCATAGGGAGCTATCCAGAGATGGAAAGTACATTTTGATGTGCAAAGGGGGGCGAAGGGCGAGCATCGCTTCCAGCATTCTCAAGATGAACGGGTTTGCAAATGTCTACAATATGGCCGGCGGCTTTGCTGCATACCAGAAGCTGGGAATCTGCACCCTCTGAGCAGGCTGGCTTAGCTTCCTGTCTCTGGGGGGCGGAGAGAGCAGCGGGAAGACTCCCTATGGGTGACAATTATGTAACAGGCAGCCATTAATAGTTCCTGTAGCCATCGAATTCATGTAGCCATCAAATTCATATAATCATCAAATTCATATAATCATCGAATTCATGTAGGCATCAAATTCATATAATCATCGAATTCATGTAGCTATTCACAATTCACGGAAGCGATCATGGAAGACGGTGTTGAAAAAAGAGACAAGCGCAAGAGGAATGTAGCTCTTCTTTCTGTTTTTTCCAATACGAGCCTGGTTTTTCTTAAGATCACCATCGGGACGATGATGGGCTCTGTCTCCGTCATCTCCGAGGCGATCCACTCCGGGATGGATCTGATGGCCGCAGTCATCGCTTTCTTTGCCATCAGGACATCGGCCAAGCCGGCTGATGAGGATCATCCCTTTGGGCACGGAAAGATAGAGAATATCTCCGGGATTATAGAGGCATTGCTGATCCTCCTTGCCGCCGGCTGGATAATCTATGAGGCAGCAGGAAAGCTGAGGAGCCCTCAGCCTTTATCTGAGCCGGTTTGGGGAGTGGCAGTCATGCTGTTCTCAGTTGCAATCAACATGCTCGTATCTCACAGGCTCTTCGTGGTGGGAGAAGAGACGGACTCCATTGCCCTGAAGGCCGATGCCTGGCACCTGAGGGCAGATGTTTATACCTCATTGGGAGTACTGATAGGCCTCCTGATCATTCTTCTGGGAGGTTATATCTCGCCCGGAACGAATCTGCAATGGGTAGATCCTGTCGCGGCGATATTGGTAGCACTGCATATCGCCCGTACCTCATATCATCTGATCATTGAATCAGCCCAGGACCTCATTGACCTCGGCCTTCCTGATGATGAGGTGGAGGAGATAAGAGGGCACATAGCCGCTTTTGCGCCCACAGTGAGAGGGGTCCACAGGCTGCGCACAAGAAAAGCGGGAGGAGACAGGTTCGTCGATTTTCATCTCCGGGTGGATGCCGCCATGTCCGTGGATGAGGCCCATCGCATTACCGATATGATCGCATGCTCCATCAAGCAGCATTATCCGGGGACTACAGTCACCATCCATATTGAGCCCTGCAATTGTGCCATGGCGAACGCGGGATCATGTGGTTGCCTGCTCTCAGATGAGGCAAGGCAAGAGATCTGCTCTAAAGCCGGGAGAAAGATATAATCAGGAGGTTCATGATATGTTCAAGAAGATAATGATTGCTTCCGATGGATCGGAGACGAGCATGAGGGCTGCTGAGCTGGCAGTTGAGCTGGCCAGGCTCTCTGAAGGCTCCATCACTGTGATTTATGTGGTGGATATCCACCGGCTGGCCAGCCTTCCTGGATATACTTCATTTCCCAGCATAAGCGGCAGGCTGATGGAACTCATGCTCAAAGAGAGCGAGCAGGCCACTGCCGAGGTGGGGGAAATGGCATGGGATGCAGGAGTGCCTTTCAGACGGATAGTTGCTGAGGGAGAGCCAAGTGATGAGATACTGAAAGGAGCCTATGAATCCGGCTCGGATCTTCTGGTTGTGGGCAGAATTGGCCGCAGTGGTCTGGAGAAGATAATGCTTGGTTCTGTGGCGGAGAAGGTGGTGCGCCATTCCAAAGTTCCTGTTCTCATTGTCCCGGCATTGAGTAGATGGCAGAATAGATTGCAGAATTGATGACAGAATTATAGCAGAATGATGACGGAATTATAGCAGAATTGATGACAGAATTATAGCAGAATGATGACGGAGTAGATGGCAGAATTGATGACAAATTACATGCGATTTATTAGGTAATAGGAATTCTTATATAATCTCCGCACATAATTGACGGCAACGGATAAGAAGATCTCATAACCGCTATGAGACTGAGTACAGAAGATAACAGATTCACTGGTTCAGGATAGAAGAAAACCAGATGATTTTCATAAGAATCAGCCATAGCCGGTTCGGATCGATCACAGACTTCTTGGCCGCAGGCCTGCGTTTCATGCTCTCAAAAAAAAGGAAGAAGAAACGCAAGTGATTGAACCTCAGGGGAGAAAGGCGATGCCGGAAAAGAGAGATAAGAAGCTGACTACCAGTGTCGGCGCTCCAGTGGCCGACAACCAGAATGTAATGACTGCAGGAATCCGCGGGCCGATGCTTCTCCAGGATGTATGGTTCCTGGAGAAGCTCGCTCACTTCGACCGGGAGGTGATCCCGGAGAGGAGAATGCATGCCAAAGGCTCAGGCGCTTATGGCACATTCACTGTCACCCATGACATAACCAGGTATACCAAGGCCAGGGTATTCTCAGAGATCGGAAAGAAGACCGATCTTTTTGCCCGCTTCTCCACAGTGGCTGGCGAGAGGGGGGCTGCAGATGCTGAGAGGGACATCCGTGGATTTGCTGTTAAGTTCTACACTGAAGAGGGAAACTGGGACCTGGTAGGAAACAACACTCCTGTTTTCTTCCTCAGAGATCCTCTTAAGTTCCCCGATCTGAACCACGCTATAAAGCGCGATCCAAGGACTGGCATGCGCAGTGCCGCGAGCAATTGGGACTTCTGGAGCTCCCTTCCCGAGGCCCTGCATCAGGTGACTATCACCATGAGCGACCGGGGTATCCCCTACTCCTTCCGCCATATGCATGGATTCGGCAGCCATACCTTCAGCATGATCAATGCCAAGAACGAGCGGGTCTGGGTTAAGTTCCACTGGATCACCCAGCAGGGCATCAAGAACCTGACCGATGAGGAGGCAGAAGCTGTGATAGCCAAGGATCGGGAGAGCCATCAACGAGATCTGTATGAGAGCATCGAGAGGGGCGAGTACCCCCGCTGGAAGCTGTTCATCCAGGTGATGACTGAGAAGGAGGCGGAGACAGTTCCCTATCATCCCTTCGACCTGACAAAGGTCTGGTATCATGGCGACTATCCCCTCATCGAGGTGGGGGTGATGGAGCTGAACCGCAACCCCGAGAATTTCTTCGCCGAGGTGGAGCAGGCGGCATTCAATCCAGCAAACATAGTTCCAGGAATAGGCTTCTCTCCGGACAGGATGCTGCATGGAAGGCTGTTTTCCTATGGCGATGCCCAGCGCTACCGCTTGGGTGTGAACCATCATCTGATCCCAGTCAACCGGGCCCGCTGCCCCACCAATGTATATCACCGGGATGGATTGATGAGGGTGGACGACAATCAGGGAGGCATCATAGCATATGAGCCAAATAGCTTCGGCGAGTGGCAGGAGCAGCCAGAGCACCGTGAGCCGCCTTTGAAGCTTGAAGGGGCAGCCTATCACTATGATTTCCGGGAGGATGATGATGATTACTACACCCAGCCCGGGAAGCTCTTCCGCCTGATGAAGCCGGAGCAGCAGCAGGCGCTGTTTGAAAACACAGCTCGCTCAATGGGAGATGCACCCAGGATGATCAAGATCCGCCATATAGGAAACTGCTATAAGGCCGATCCAGCATATGGCGAGGGCGTGGCCAAGGCCCTTGGAATACCCATGAGCGAGGTCTCCGAGTAGACATCTCCGAGCAAGACAGCACTAATTGGATTTGATATTAATAGGAAGTGAGAGATTGAAGAGCATTAAAGGCACACAGACTGAGAAGAACCTGTTGCTCTCCTTTGCTGGAGAATCGCAGGCCAGGAACAGATACTCCTACTTTGGCTCCCAGGCCAAGAAAGAGGGTTACGAGCAGATAGCTGCTGTATTCCTGGATACAGCGGATAACGAGAAGGAGCATGCCAAGGTCTTCTTCAAGCTGCTGGAAGGAGGAGATCTGGAGATCAATGGCGCCTTTCCGGCAGGAGTGATCGGGGATACAAAAACCAACCTCCTGCAAGCAGCTGAGGGGGAGAAGTACGAGAATACCGAGATGTATCCCGAGTTCGCGGCCGTGGCAGACAAGGAAGGCTTTCCCCACATCGCTGAGAAGTTCAGAAATATCTGCAAGGTGGAGAAGGGCCATGAGGACCGATACCGGGCTCTGCTGAAGAATGTGGAAGAGGGCAAGGTCTTCAAAAAGGATACGAGCGTGGTCTGGAGATGCCGCAATTGCGGATACATTCATGAGGGGCCTGAGGCTCCAGATGAGTGTCCGGCATGCGAGCATGAGCAGGCCTACTTCGAGCTGATGGCCAGGAACTACTGAGCCGTTGGGCTGGAAGGGTGGAGGGGCTGGCATGTCCTCCCTCCATCCATCAAACCTCTGTTAATCATTATTGTGTCATATTCTGTCACCTCGAAAGCATCGAGCCAAAACGCTTTATACACAGAGCCAAAAGCAGGCCGGTGATCATCATGGCTGAACTCACTGGCACACCAGGAAAAATTGAGCTTAAATTTCACTCAGGCAATGGTATCGAGGAGTTCGAGCAGAAATTCGCCCTCACCAATACCGAGGCGGCTGCCTTTTTTAAAGAACTTGCCGAGGAGATCGAGGCGGGCGGAGAGGTCTCTGTGAGGTATGGCAGCATTGATATCTCCATCAATCCCGAGCCCCCGATCGATGTTGAGGTGGAGTGTGAGAAGGATGGGCTTGAGATTGAGATAAAGCTCAAGGCCAGAAGAGAAGAAGAGAAAGGAGAGAAGAGAGAGAAAGAAGAGAAGGAAGAGAAGGGGGAGGAAGAAGAGAAGGGGGAGAAGGAAGAAAAAGAAGAGAAAGAAGAATCATCTCCCGGAAGGGCCTGAGGAATGGTTCTCATTATCTCATAAAGATTTAAAAAGAGATTAGATCTAGTTAGATCGGTTTAGATCGAGTTAAATAAATTAAAGTAGATCAAGGACCTATCTCAAACCGGTCCCACTTTAACCTCATTCATCCCGTGCTGAACGGCCTTTACACCCCTTCCCGCTTTGGCCTTCATATTCATGCTCTGGTCAAACAGGTTGCCATTTGGATCCATGATCTGACCGACATTGCTTCCCATCTGGTTCACCGGGGCATTGCTCCAACCCATTTGCACCATTCCCGCCATCTGCTGGTTGACCTGGTTGTAAGAGCCGGAGATATAGGCGGTATTGCTCATCGTCTGATTGGTATCAGCGCAGCTTTGAGCATATGAAAGCAGCCCTTGCATCAGGGTATTGCCATCCCCGGTAATTGATCCGGTGTTCCAGCCGTTCTGAAATATGTTCTGTCCAATGGCGGTCTGAGAGACCTTCTGGCCGGCTGTGTTGTTATCTCCCAAGACAGCCAGGGCATTGGCCCCGCTCTGGGTTATTGATGAGCCACAGGCCTGCTGGGCTACCCCCTGGCGGACGGCATTATCGTCCCCCACCACCACAGCTGCATTGGCCCCGCTCTGAGTGATCTGGCTGCCATATGCGCTCTGGATCACTCCCTGGCTGATATGATTATTGTTCCCCCTCACCACGGCAGCATTGGCTGCGCTCTGGCTGATCTGGCCGCCGCTGGAGGTCATGCTTATTGCCTGTTTTACTGTGTTTCCTGCAGATGCTGCTGATACCATCAATAGCAGCACCGCTATAGTTGCCACTAGCTTTTTCATCTTCTCTTACCCCACTCAAACATACTGGCTACCAATTCCAGTAGCAGCTTATTCAGATGGCTGCATCATGTGGAAAGCAGCCTATCCGGATCGGGCAGAGGGCAGGAGGATATCACCCGCCACCCGATCTATGCGGCATCATATCCCCACTCTCTTTGCCGCCAAATCCCCTTCTCCTCAGGGAGATAAAGCTTTATTTTTCATATTGCCCTGATATTGGACTGATCTGAGGCAGGCTTGAGACATATGAGACCAATCTGGACGAAAATATGGTGAGATGACAAAAGGATTGCTCTGAGGCTGGCCAATCTCAGCAGAGATCCAAAAGCCGATCCGATGATTACTGCTTGAGAATCGACCCGCCTGTGACCAGCACCCCATAAAAAAACATAAGTACATTCAAATGATAAGTATTATACATGAACGACATATTTTCTCCGATAGAGGCCCTGCGCTTCGGGTGGTATACCCTGAAAAAGAACATCATCTTCTTTTTGGTTCTGATGGTCATTGTAGCTGTCCTATATGCCTTTTCCTCTATGTTAGTGAATGTCATTGTAGCTGCCCTATATGCCTTTCCCTATATGATAGGGATGATCTTCCCGCACCTCTACGATAATCTTTCACAAGCTCCAATAAGCGGCCCTACGATTATCCTTATTATAGTGGTCACAATAGCAGCCGTGGCGATAAATATCACAGTCGAAATGGGCCTGCTGAAGATCGCCCTCAGCTTTCGAGATAATATAATGCCCGAGGTAACGGATCTGTTCAGGAGCTATCCGTTGATTCTGAACTACCTCGCCGCCTCAATAATCTACGTACTTATGGTTTTGGGTGGATTTGCATTATTAGCGGCAGGTAATTTTTTCCTGGGAAGCGGGGGAGGTGTAGGGCAGATCATATTATCATTAGGGTTGCTTTTGCTTGCCATTTACCTGGCTTTGAAATACCAGTTCTATGGTTACCTGATAGTGGACAAGGAAATGGGGCCTATTGAAGCCCTGCTGCAGAGCGACAGACTGACTGCATGCGCCCTTAAGCCCCTTCTTATTTTCTGGCTGCTGCTTTATGGCCTGATGATCATCATATACATTGTCCTTAGCGTGCTTTTTGCCCTGCCAATCGGCATTCTTGCTTTTTCCGAATTCAAGAGTCTCTTCGCGATCTTCGCAGCGGCCATCTTCAAAACGGCCATAGATTTCATCTCTTTCACCATCAAACTCTTAATTATAGTGCCCATCACCAAGCTATCCACCGCATATATTTATAGGGCTTTGGAGGAGCATCACATGTCATCAGCATCAGAAGAGGTTGAGCCAGAGGTTGAGCCAGAGGTTGAGCCAGAGGTTGATGAGATGATGGACTGAGGCCGGCCAAGGTCGGTGCAAAGAGCAGCGGATGCAAAGCCAGGAGCGAATGGAAATCGATGACCCAATAAGCAAATATCATAAAATAATAAAAATATATTCGCCCTGCCCCCCCGTGCCTCATATCTTTGCGTACATCTCAAATGCCTCTTTAGGCTTTTTCATTGCCAGCAGGGCATGTATCCGGCTAATCAGCGCAGGAGAATAGGCGGGATCGATCTCCAGGGCCTTATCATACTCCTGCTGGGCCTCTACATGCTTTCCATCAGCCTCGAGGGCCAATCCCCTGGACAAATATGCCTGCTTGAAATTGGGATCAACTTCCAAAGCCTGATCGAAGAGCGCTTTGGCATCCTCATATTTGCCCAGGGTCATTTGAGAGACCCCCATCCGGTACAGTGCCTCCTTATATTTCGGATCCAGAGACAGGGCACCATCATATTTGGCTAATGATTCCTCATACATCCCCTGCAGCTGAAGTAGATTGCCCTCCCGGTACCAGTAATATTTGCTCTTATTGTCCAGCTCCGTGGCTTTAGCAGCAGCTATGGAGGCATTGGAATAGTCCTTTGCCGCCATATACGACTCTGCTGCTCCTGACCAGGCAGCCGCTCTATCGCCGTCCAGCTGCAGGGCAGCGCCATAGGACTGGATAGATCCATTGTAGTTCTTAAGGGCCCTCTCTGCATCTCCCTTATGAATCCAGGCATCTATGTATGTGGGATCCTGGGCCACCGCCTTATCGAAATAGGCGAGGGCATCAGTATAATTCTTGGTCGCATAGAGCTGTGAGCCCTTCCAGTCGAAGTATTCCGTCTCCTCAGCGGTGCAAACGCCGCCCAACAGAGTTAAACACGCCAAAATGCTAAACAGCTTCATGATTTTAACCTCCGTATTAGGTCTCTTAAATCATAATTCTTTTCAGCCAGGTTTATCATTAGTTAAATGCGAACACCATAGTTAAAAAATTTTGTGGTTGTTTTGGCGGGGATAGATATGAATCCAACTGCAAGATAAGAAAAATACGGAAGAGATTATATAGAGGAATTATATAGAGGAATTATACAGAAATGATCATGCGATAGATAATTGATCTCATGCAGAAATAGGTCGCATCATGCCCTATCTGCCTCTTCGCCCTCGATGAGATTGCGCAATATCAGCTCCTTTTTGCAGGCCACAGCCACATCATTGTTCTGCAGATAGACCATCTTGGGGGTCCACTGCAATAGGACTGATGCATCGGATGAGAATACTATTCCCCCCTCGGCCAGGCCAGCGATCAGGGGCAGGTCCTTTCTGAAGGCCACCACTCTCCGAGCATCAAGTGATATGGCCAGTAATGCATAGTGGCCTTCCAGCCTCCTGAATGCATCCATGCAGGCATGAATGAATCTCTTGCCCTCCTCCAGCCCCTCTTCTATCAGATGTGCAATCACCTCTGAGTCAGTGCTGCTGGCGAAGATATGCCCTCTGGAGATGAGCTCCTCCCTCAGCTCCCTGTGATTCTCAATTATGCCATTTTGAACGATGGCCACCCTCTTTTTGCAATCGGTGTGCGGATGAGCATTGGCCAGGCAGATATGACCATGTGTGGCCCTCCTGGTATGGGCTATGCCGATGTTTCCCTCAAAGTCCTTCAGGCGGTCATCATCAAATGCACCATTCATTCTTCCTACCGATTTTGAGATGCACAACTGATCAGATACAGTGGCGATGCCCAGAGAATCATAATCTATTGACTCCAGATTCTTGAGGCCTTGAAGCAGGATGGGCTTAGCCTTCTCCTTGCCGATATAACCAACTATCCCGACCATTCCGATCCATCCAAGGATGATTGCAATCTATTTTTACTTTCAATTTTATATATTATTGATTCCGTTGGCTGCCCCACTGATAGACCAGACATTTTACCCCACACTATCCCGAATTCAGGACAAATGCCAATTGTCGGTCGTGAGCCTCTAATGGGTTTGAGTTTTGTAATATGGAAAAGTCAAGAGTTCCTGCAAGCTCCAGACATGATCGATTAAGCCAGCTTGCTTCGCGGGACTATTGAACTTCGTTATGCCCATCTCATTTCTATATTTTAGAGCACGATGCTTTCGGCAGTAGTTGAAGTGCGCGAAATATAGGGTCATTTGGTTATTCAATTCTGCAGTCTCCTTAGAGAAACCTATGGTTTTCCTTGATATGCGGTTATTATCTTGTCTGCATGTCAGGTTTTGCCGTTCAATGTAGCTGGTAGATATCATTTTGTGGTCTATATCTTTGCCAAATATGATTCTCTTGACCACTTTTTTTAGTCTACCGTTGACCCTCATTTTAATGACTTGAGCATATTGTAATAGTTCATCTACGATTAATTTAGGACTTCGAGGTCGCCCTCGCTTGCCTGTTGGTGCGAACGGCTGTAGTTTTCCATATTGCTTTCGAAGAGCTGCTGCATATAGTCTTAATCCATCTGTCACAAAGAGCGGCATTGATCTGAGTCTTTTGGCAGTATTTGAAACGAGCTGATCTGCATTTTCCTGAGATCGCTCACCGATAACATGTGAAAGCACCAACCTGCAATTTGCAGCCATGCTTATCCAGATCCAAGTTCCTTTATCTTCGTATTCACCTTCTCTGGGTAGTGTTTTTCCCCACAAAAGTCCATGCCTCGTCCATCTCTACCTTTGGGGTCTCTACATCCTTCAAGACAACTTCATTGACTTTTTCACTATGCTTTGCTGCTTTCGAGATCCAAGTGCTTACAGTAGATGGTTTTGACTCAAGGATCTCAGCTATTCCTAAGACACTCATTCCACGCATGGCCATTTTTAGAGCCAGCTTGATCTTTTCTTCGTTTGTTCTTGTGTCATAGAATGCAGTGTTAGTTCTATCACAGAATCTGGTACCACATGTGTGGCAAATATATTTCCTGACCTTGCCGGAGCTTATCTTGTAAGTTCCGTACACAGTGACGTTTCCTTTCCCAGCAATTCCAAATAGATTGCACTGCTCATTCGGGCATGCTACATCCAAGAATCGAGGCTTTGGACCTCTTTTGCCCATTTTGCTACACCCCATGTAGCATATAGGAATAGGTTATATAAATAACAGCCGATTGTAGATTCACGACCCAATTGTCTGCAAAAGATAAATACTTGCCGCTGGACTACACACTGGACTGCTGCAGCCTGTATGGCTCATATACTGGCCGGTGCCACCTTGAGATGCTCATCCGATCTATTCAGACCATCACCTGCTCCCTGAGGATATAACGGATGAGATCCTCTGAGAGCTTTGTCTCCCTCTGCAGCTTTTTCACAGTCTCCTCAATGCTGTTTCCCTCAGACATCAGAGTGGAGATCCGGTTCACCACCCGTTCCCCGATGGCAAAATACTCATCAATATCCTTGCGATGGCCCCAAACATCTCCCTTCAAGAGCTGAACCCCCTGAATCTCCAGGAACTGCTGAGCAGCCCGGGACAGAGTCTCATGGTAGGATGGTGGAATCTGTACTGCTCGCAGGCGGGGGCATGACTGCACCAGGTTCATAACATCCATATTGGAGGCCCTGAAGGCCAGATGAACCAGTTGCTCATTTCTGTTCAGGTCGGTGATCTCTTTTTTTGAACTAACAACCCTCAGCTTCATGGTACTCATCAATGCTCTTAAAATATTTATAGATAATGGTAATCATAGTACTCCTTAATTAGATATACTGAAATCCGAACTTGAATTTAGAAAATATTTCTTTATCGGATCATAACACCGTAAATATGATCGAATAATTGTTAAATAATTTAACATGTTTTTTCGATAAGAAAATTTTTATATTTTTTAGGATAGCAATTGCCCGGCAAGCGCCAATTAGCCAATCCATTCAGATTGAGGCGGTCCGGCTTTGAGACTCAGAGCCTCAGAGGTGCTCAGAACGAAAAGAGGCAATGGCTGCAGAGCAGTTCCTGAGCAGATCTCCCGCCAGCTCCTGGCTGGGCCAGGACCCCAATCCACAGTCCGGGCCGGTGGCAATCAGCCTCTCCCCGAACATGGAGTAAGCCTGGTCCAGTCTGCCCTTCATAACCTGAGGCGATTCCATCTTCAGGATCTCTCTTTCCAGGCGGGGCAGATCCTCCCAGAGATTGGTCCCATGTATATCATTAAGCTGGGCGGAAAGGGCGAGGATGTCAGTGCGGGCGATTCCCGCCCTCAGATAGGTCTCCGTCTCCTCCAGTAGATCTCTATCGATCAGCCTCAGATAATCCGGATGAGCAGCGGACTCGACGCCCAGGATGTTGATCCCCGATACACGCGCGCAAAGGCCGGCATAGAGGGGAGAGTGCAGATGCACCTCGCAGTCCATTTCCCGGCAGGGGCGGCTGGCGATCTCTAAAGCCTCCTGGATCTCCTCTTCAGTGAAGATTATGCTGGAGTTCAAACCGAGGCTCGGCTCATCCAGGGAGGCGAGGGCCATCTTTCCTCCCTCCTTCGCCCCCTCCAGAAACCTGGAGACGCTCTCGGCCAGAGTGTAGAGGATATCGTTGTAGGCGGTGGCTCCAAAGGCGGATATGTAGAGCTCAATCGGCCCGGTGACGCAGACCCTCACCTTCTGGCCGGCAGGGACAGCCTCCATCTCCAGGATCCTCGCCTCATCCCTCTTGATCAAGAAGGGGCTCTCAGTAATATCCGGATCCTGGATGGGATCCATGAACATGCGAATCATATCCCTCAGTTGAGGGTAGGTGGGAATCTCCACTCCAGCACTGATCTTCTCCGTCAGAACCTGGCCTGCCACCTGCAGATACTGCTCGCGGGAGAGGCCATCCAGCCGGACCCCTCTGGGCAGAGGATAGCTTCCGATATCATCGAATATTATTCCCTTTATCCCGTCATTCCCTCTGCCTTTCTGCATCCCTCATCCTCCCCTTTGCCCCTCTCCTCTCCGCTCGATCAGAAAAATTCCATTAAATATTCTTTGAGAGAGGCATAACCCCCGGCCATCCTCAGGTAGTTCTCTTCCTTCTCATCCAGGCTGGCCATAGCGGGAGGCAGCGGGGGATTGATCCCTGTGAGGCGCACGATCTCATCCGGGAACTTGGCAGGATCTGCTGTCTCCAGGGAGACCGCCGGACTCCAGTCCCCGAACTCTCTCAGATATCTCTGAAGACCGGCCCATCCCACCGCCCCGTGAGGCTCCAGGAGGACCATATGCTGGGTGTAGGCATCTTTTATTGTCTGTCGGGTCTCTTCATCGCTGATGGATACAGCATAGATCTCCTCGCGCATGGCAGAGAGTTCTGGATGCCGGATCACCCGGCCGCTCTCATCCATCTGGCCACCATAAAGAGCGAACAGCCGGGCCAGGTTGCTGGGATGGCCGACGTTCATGGCATTGGAGATGCAGTTCTTGCTCGGCTGGATGGGCTCATATCTGCCCGTCTGCATAAAGAGGGGAAACTCATCATTCTCATTGGTGGCCGCCACGAACTGCTTCACGGGAAGGCCCATCTTCAAGGCGATCAGCCCGCCCATCAGGTCACCGAAGTTGCCGCTGGGAACGGAGAATACCACCTTCTCCCCACCTGGTGCCACCCGGGAATGGGCATAGAAGTAATAAACCGCCTGGGGCAGGAGCCGGCCAATATTTATGGAGTTGGCAGAGGAGAGCGCCAGCCCGGCCAGATCAGGATCGGCAAATGCCTGCTTGACCTGGGCCTGACAGTCATCGAACTTTCCAGCCACTGCCAGGGGATAGATGTTCTTGCCCAAAGTTGTCATCTGCCGGCGCTGCCTCTCTGTGACCTCTTTTTCCGGGAAGAGCACTATCACCCTGATATTCTCCAGACCGTAGAATGCATGTGCTACTGCAGAGCCAGTATCTCCGGAGGTGGCAGTCAAGATGATTATGCTCTTGCCCTCCTCTTTGAGGAAGTACTGCATCAGCCTTGCCATCAGGCGGGCGGCAAAGTCCTTGAATGAGCAGGTAGGGCCACGATCCAGCCGGAGAAGATACTTGCCGTCATAGACCCTCTCCAGGGGGACATCAAAGCTGTAGGCATCTTTTAGCATATCCAGAAGGGCCTGCTCAGCAACCAGCTCTCCGATATAGGGTTTGATGACCTGGTAGGCGATCTGATGATAGCTCATCTGGGGGAAGCCCTGGATGATCTCCTGGGAGAGGATGGGGAGGCTCTCTGGCATGTATAGCCCCTTATCCGGGGCCTGGCCGGCCAGAAGGGCCCCTTTGAAGTCCACCCTTTCCTGGTGGCCATTGGTGCTGAAGAACTTGATCAAGGCATCAGGCTCCCGATCTTTCGCAATAGTCCACTAAAGCCAGCAGGATATCGGTGTCCTTGAGCATTCCCATCAGCTTGCGGCTGGCCCTGACCACAGGCATCTGATCGATCCGGTTCTTGCGCATCACAGCAGCGCAGTCGCTCACCTTATCCGTCTTGAAGGCCGTCTTTGGAGGAACCATTGCCTCGCTGACCGGGATATCGCGCAGTTTTATTCTGGAGACGGTGTAATACTTATTGATGATCTGCATCACCCGGTCCCACATCCAGACGTCCTCTCCCCCATCTGCGGACATATCCGTCTTCTCCACAGACTCCTCGATTACACTGGCCTTGATCAGGTCCCGGTCAGAGATGATGCCCACCAGCTTCAGATCGGTATCAATAACCGGACAGGCCTCGACGGCGGCAAACTCCATAATCGATCCTGCCACTGGAAGGGGCATCTCACTCCAGAGGACGACTGTCTCCTTCTGCAGGTAGGGCTCTATGCTCTCTGTTATCTCCATATCCACAGCCACCTGGATGATGTCCGCTACAGTGACCATTCCCACCAGCTTTTTGTCCTCCACCACCGGCAGCCTTCTTATCTTGTGCTGTACCAGAAGCCTTGCGGCCTGAACAGCGCTCTTATCCGGGCTGATCACCACTGGATCGCGGGTCATGAGCAGAGCAGTCTGATCCTCCTCCCGGTTGCGGAGCAGATCGGAGCGGGTGATGATTCCCACCACCTCGCCCTTCTTCACCACCGGCAGGCCTGATACCTTCCTATCCTGCAGGGTCTTCAGGACGTCATCCCTGTTTCCAGGGATCTGGGCATAGGCCACATCCCGGACCATCACATCCCTGACGAGAATGCTCAAGACTCCTCCCTTGGAACGGTCAGGACGGGGATCTTGGAGTTGCGTACCACCTTCTCAGCCACGCTCCCCAGGAGGAACTTATCCAGGCCTGTGCGGCCCACGGCACCGACGACGATCATATTCATATCACCCTTCTTGGCATAACGTATGATCTCATCGCTGGGATTGCCCTCTACCACCTCACCCTTGAAGTCCACCCCCTTCTTCTCCGCAATCTCTTGCACCTGATCTATTGCCTCTTTTCCCTCTTTTAGCAGGAGCTCTTTGATGCTGAACAGCAGCATATCATCGGGAAGGTGAGCCGTTCTCTGTGTATCTGCTACATAGATGGCGTAGACCCTTCCACCAGAGAGCTTGGCCAGCTCCACTGCAACTTTTGCCGCTCTTAATCCATGCTCCGATCCATCGGTTGCCGCTAGAATCTTCTCGAACATGATCCACCTCAGAACTAAGTCTAGAATATTGCTAATATATCAGTCGGCTCGGCTCTTCGCACAATGCTATGAAGAGGATGGAGCGATCCCCAGAGGTTGTCCGAGTCTTCGTTGATTACCATCACCTTAGCCTCTTTTCCCTCCTGGATGGACCCGAGCTTCTGATCAAGTCCCATTATTTTAGCGCCATTTAGAGTGCACATCTTAAATACCTGTCTGTCATCATGTAGCAAAGCCCTGCTTATCAGATGCATCTCCGCGAACATATTCGGAGAGTTGAGCATCACATTGTCCGTCCCAACCCCCAGAACTATCCCCAGCTCCATCATCTTTTTTACATTGGGAACGCCAGATCCGGTGATGAGGTTGGATCGGGGGCAGATCACCAGGGGGATGCCTGCCCGGGCCACAGATCTTAGATCAGACTCCTCTGCTCTGCTCATATGCACCAGATGATCAGGCAGCAGGGAGAGAGCATCTTGTATATCGTCTCTTGATGCCTCGCCTGCATGGATAGCCACTTTCTTTCCCGCCCGCCGGGCCTCTCCGACCATCCTCTGGACTGCTCCAGTATCATGATCCCTGGTGCTGCTCATCCCCAGGCCATAGCAGCCCTCTGGGGTCACTGTATCTCCCGGCAGGGGCCGGCCAAAGATGCGCATCAGAAGGGGTATGTCCCTTGCTGCCTCCTCGAGCATCCTGATCCCCTCCTCTCCCCCCTCGCGGAAGTCGGCAAAGGCACAGGTGCCCGAGGCCATCATCTGGAGCAGGCTTCTTCTCATGCCCTCGATGAGATGCTCGCGTGGCGTGCTGCCCAGCAGATGCATCTTCAGCCCTCCTGGACCGACGAGCTGCGGAAGGGGCTGGAAGGGAGGATCCTTGAAGGCCGAGTCGCCCAGATGAAGGTGGGAGTTGACGAAACGGGGACAGATTATCCCCTCAAAATCGGCGTCTACCCGCCCGGTGTCCACCTCTTTAATCATTCCGTCCCGGATGCTGATGTAGCCCTCCAGGAGCTGGAGATCATCGCCATAGATTATGGTCCCCTGGAGAAGGAGCTCATCCCGTCCGGGCCAGGCTCCATCAGGCATATCTCCATCGGGCTTATCTCCGCCAGGCCTGACCTCACCAGACATATCTCTGCCCGGCCCATCTCCACCTGGCCTGCCTCCGGCGGACCTGGGTGATCTGGGTATTATGACCCTTGACATGGCTATGGGTATATGAAGAGGCAATCTATTTAGCTTCTCTTGATAGCCTCTAGTGAGCGAATGGTTAGATCGGAATAAGGATGAGGAGAGTATAACGGTAGATAGTATAACGGTGGATAGTATAACGGCGGAGATCATTTGAGGCGGCCCTTTGTATTCATAAATAGCGCCATGAGCGCTGATGGAAAGATCAGCTCGATAGATCACAAACAGATAAGGATCTCAGGAAGAGATGACCTGACGAGGGTGGACGAGCTGCGGGCTTCAAGCGATGCCATCATGGTGGGAGTGGGGACAGTCCTGGCGGACGATCCCGGGTTGAGGATCAAGTCCAGGCTCCTGCAGGAGAGGAGAAAGGATATGGGGCTGGATGAGGAGCCACTGCGAATTGTGGCGGACAGCAATGCCCGCACCCCGGCCAATGCAAAGGTCCTCGGAGCGAGGTGCGTGATCGCCATCTCTCGTTCTGCCCCTGAGGAGAGGAGAGTGGGGCTTAGATCTCGCTGTGAGATGATCGAGTGCGGCGCTGAGATGGTGGACCTCTCAGAGCTCATGGGAGTGCTGTATGATCGGGGTATTAACCGTCTTATGGTGGAGGGGGGGGCTCGACTCAACTGGTCACTTATAGAGCTAGGCCTGGTCGATGAGATCTACGTTTTTATTGGAGGCTTGATCATCGGGGGGGAGAGGGCACCCAGCCTGGTGGATGGCTCTGGATTTCGCAGCTCTTTTCCCAGGATCAGCCTCCTGTCTGCTCAGAGGATGGATGAGGGCATTCTCCTCCAGTGGAGCTTCGATCGCAATAGAAAAGTTCAACAATGAGAACATCCTACATCCGTACGTAGGAGATGAATCTGATATGGCTGACTGTGATCTATGCACCCGCGCTCGACCAACACTCTATCCCATAAAGGCCCCTGTGCACAACCTGACCTATCCTGAGGGGGCTTATAAGGGAGTATGCGATATCTGTCTAGAGCATCTGGAGAAGGGATGGCAGGAGCGTTTCGGGACCAAGCCGGAGAACAAGGAGTAGATCTGTTATATCCAAGTTCCTGATAATATAAATTTATTTTTAGCATAATTATCTGGAGATTCTGTTAGCCCTGGCTATACCGGATGATGATGGCTATGAGAATGCAAAAAGAGGAGAAGATAGTGGTGATACTGCTATTCATGGCACTCGGCTCTCTGGCCGCTGCCTTCTGGGCCTTCAGTCCGGAAGAGGGCAACATCCCTGGAGGGTCAGCCTCCCAGGATGGCTCCCGATCTTCTCTGATCACCCTGGAAGGGCGGATCATCAGGGCGGAGAATACCAGGACTGGTGGCAATCTGATCCTGAAGCTGGACTCGACGGCAATGCCGGTATTCATTCCTGCCAGCGCCGGGGCAAAGGAGCTATCTGCCCGGCTTCGGACAGGTGGGAGGGTAAGGGTCACAGGAACAATTACCAGCTACCAGGGTGAGGATGAGCTCAAGGTCTCCCGCAAGGCAGATATCTTGCTTTTAGAAGGATGACCTCACTGGGAGACGATCAACGGGGCGGTCAATAAAGACATATCGATGAGATGATCAATGAGACGCATCTATGAGATGATCAATGAGCGCATCTATGAGATGATCAATGAGACATATCGATGAGATGGTTGATCTGATATTTCACAGGGAGGAGAGGATTTGAAGGCGCTCGTCCTGGGAGGGACGGGGAGGATCGGCTCTGCGGTGGCCTGGGATCTGGCCAGATATGGCGGTGTCGATGAGGTAGGAATCGTAGGTAGAAGCCGCAGTTCACTGCAAAAGGCCCTTGAGTGGATAGGGGGCGAGAGGGTTGTAGCTCACTCTATCGATATCTCTGACTCCAGAGAATCCAGGAGGCTGATGCAGAAATATGATATAGGAATCATCGCCCTTCCGGAGAGAAAGAGCAGCTATAAGGCAGTGGAGACGGCAATAGGAGCCGGCCTGGACGCTGTGGACATACTGGAGGAGTATCACCGCCGGCCCGACCCCTATGAGAAGGAGGGTATGGCGGCACCAGCGGGCATGAGCCTGGACGAGTATGGAGAGTCACTGCATAAGAAGGCTATTGAATGCGGTGTCACCCTCCTGGATGGCATGGGCTTTGCCCCTGGCCTCTCCAATGTCACCCTGGGCGAGGGCATCAGAAGGGTGGGGGCAAAGAGAGCAGTGGCGCGGGTGGGAGGGATTCCCAGCCGGGAGGCGGCCGCTCGCCACCCTCTGCAGTATATGATCACCTGGTCATTCGATCATGTCCTGCGCGAGTATATGGTTGGGGTCAGGGTGCTGGAGGATGGCCGGGTCTCAGAGGTGGAGGCGACCTCAGGCCGGGAGAGCTTCCGGTTCAAGGAATGCGGCATCGATGAGGAGCTGGAGTGTGCCATCACCCCGGGGATGCCCAGCTTCCTGTACACCCACAGCCATCTGGAGAGCTTCTGTGAGAAGACCATTCGCTGGCCGGGCCACTGGCAGGCCATCGATACCCTGAAAGAGTGCGGCCTTTTGGATATAGCCCCCATAAGCTATGCCGGCCAGGACATCTCGCCGCGGGATTTTTTCTTAAGGCTCATAGAGCCGAGGCTCAAGCCACTGCCCGGCGATGAGGATGTCTGTGTGATGTGGAACAGCGCCCAGGGCAGTGAAGAACAGGCGGACTGCTTCATGTGGGCGGAAGCAGACAGCAAGAACGGGATAACTGCCATGGCCAGGGTGACAGGCTCCGCTGCTGCCATTGCAGCGAGGTTTCTGGCCCAGGGAAGGATCGGGGAGAAGGGCATTGTGGCACCGGAGGAGGCCTTCTGCGGCGAGCTTTATGGTGAGCTCTATGGCGACCTCCTACAGGAGCTAAAGAGAAGGGGCATCAACATAGTAGAAGTGATAAAGCCAGTCGAGTCGAAAGCCTCGCTTGATGCATAATCACCGGGCGGTAGACCTTGATCATAACCCTTCTTTCCGACTTTGGCTCCTTTTATCCTGCCCAGATGAAGGGGGTGATTTTATCCCGGCTGCAGGGCGGATCAGGAGACGAGGCCAGCAAGATCACCTTCGTGGATATCGCCCACGACATCCCTGCCCAGAATGTGAGGGCAGGGGCTTTTGCCCTCCTCTCCACAGCCAGGTTCTTTCCTCCGGGCAGCATTCACATTGCAGTGGTCGACCCCGGGGTGGGGACGGCCAGGCGGGGGCTGGTGTTGGAGAGTGGAGGGCAGATATTCATAGGGCCTGATAACGGCCTGCTCCTGCCCGCTGCCCGCTCCCTGGGAAGGCCGGCAGCCTATGAGATCACCCCTCATCCGGAGGCTTCCTGCACCTTTCACGGGCGGGACGTCTTCGCCCCTGCCGCCGCCCTCATCGCCTCCGGGCAACAGCCGGAGAGCCTCGGCCCCAGGGTGAGACCGAAGGATCTGGATTTTGGCGAGGCGAAGAGGACTGCCCGCGGCCTTGAGGCTGCAGTGATCTATATCGACCGCTTCGGCAACCTCATCTTAAACCTGCAGAAGCTTCCCGGCGGGGATGTGATGCTGATGGGTATCAGGCTGAAGAGGGTGAGGACCTATGCCGAGGGACGGAGGATCGAACCGCTTATAACCCTGGGGAGTCATGGCTTTGCAGAAATTGCGATCAACCAGGGGAATGCCTCAGAGGCGTTTCGCCTGAAGGTCGGCGATCGCATCGAGCTGGAGGAGATTTAAGTGTTCGGAATTGAGTTCGTCCCTGATGAACCGGTACTGAAGATCGGCCATATGGCGAAACTGGCAGAAGATGCCGGATTTAAAAATATCTGGATCACAGATCACTACAATAATAGAGATGTCTGGACTACCCTTGCCGTGCTCTCTTTATTGACCAACAGGATTCAATTGGGAACCGGCGTCACTAACCCCTACACCAGGAATGCTGCCATCACCGCCTCCAGCATCGCCTCCATAAATGAGCTCTCCGGCGGGCGGGCTATCCTGGGCATAGGCCCGGGGGACAAGGCCACATTCGATAAGATGGGGATAGAATGGGACAAGCCCCTATCGAGGGTGAGGGACTCAGTGCTGGCGATCAGGGCCTTTCTGGCCAGGGAGCAGGTCAACCAGGCGGGGTTCAGGGGGGCACAGATCTCCTTTACCACCCCCAAGATACCGATCTATATCGGTGCTCAGGGGCCAAAGATGCTGGAGCTGGCAGGGGCGATCAGCGATGGGGTCCTGATCAATGCCTCTCATCCCGATGACTTCAAGTTCGCCCTGCCCATGATCCGCCAGGGGGCAGAGAGGGCTGGCCGGAGCCCGGAGGATGTCCAGGTATGTGCTTATGCCAGCTTCAGCGCAGACAAGGATCAGGCCAGAGCAGTGGGCGCCTCCAAGATCGTCGTAGCCTTCATCGTCGCCGGCTCGCCGGAGAATGTACTGGAGAGGCATGGAATTGGCATGGACGAGGCGCGGGCTATATCAGATGCCATCTCCCGCTTCGACTTCAAGGCGGCCATGGATGCTGTGACTCCGGGGATGACTGAGGCCTTCTCCATATCCGGATCGCCGGCGGACTGCAGGGCGCGGGTGGATGAGCTGCTGAAGACGGGAGTCACCCAGATTGTGGTCGGCTCGCCCATAGGCCCCAATAAGGAGAGCGCCATAAAGCTAATAGGAAAGCAGGTCATAGGCAGATGAGCTCAATAGCAATAAGCTCAATTGGCTAATAGGCTCAATAGCAATAAGCTCAATTGGCTAATAGGCTCAATAGCTATAGGCTCAATGGGCTAATACTCTCAACGGAATTTCACTTATGCGCGGACTGTACATCGGGCGCTTTCAGCCCTATCATCTCGGCCATCAGGCTGTCTTAGAGGAGATCTCCCGGGAGGTTGATGAGATTGTGATAGTGATCGGAAGCGCCCAGGAGAGCCATGATCCTGAGGATCCCTTCACCAGCGGGGAGAGGATGGAGATGATCTATGCCGCTCTGGGGAAGGGAGAGCTGCGCAAGAAATGTATCGTCACCACACTGCAGGATATCAACCGCAATTCGTTATGGGTCTCTCACCTTCAGTCCATGGTGCCCTGCTTCGACCTGGTCTACTCCAACAATCCCCTGGTCATCCGGCTCTTCGTTGAGGCCGGGGTTGAGGTGAAAAAGCCCCCCCTGTATCAGAGAGATGTGTACTCAGGATCGGCCATTCGCGCTCTCATGCGGGAGGGAGGGGATTGGGAGAGGCTGGTGCCTCATTCAGTGGCGGAGTTCATCCGGGAAATCGGCGGGGTGGAGCGGCTCTGTCAGGTCTCAAGGAGCGACAGCGCCTATTCCCAGGATGGGGCGATGTATAACTCCAGTATGATCTAGCGGCAATGGGATTCGGTGAGGGGGAGAATGTTGGTCAGGATAAGCTCCTCCGCCCTCCGGGCCTCGAAAAAAAAACATGGTTCATCAGTCTGCCACATCCCTCTATGCCCGTAGATCTAACGCATCCAGAGGATATGTGCATCCTCCTGGGGGATAAAAGCATCCGGGTGATAGGGCACAATGCGAGGGGTATAGTCCTCTGCCTTTCTCTCTCCCGGCACATCGGCGGAGTAGATGAACCCATTTACCGAGCCTGCGAGCAGCTCCCCTTGCTCCATTAAGATTCTCGCCGAGCTGTGCTCCTCTTCCCGGCCCGAGCGGGGCAGGGCATCGGCATAAAGCTCCACCTGGACATCCTCCGGGCTGACATCACCCAGGTAGACCTCCACCTGGAAGTGCCACCTCGCCTCCTCACGGCTTACCTTCAAGCGGCCAAAATGAATGCCGCTCCAGCTCTGGGAGATCCTCTCCTGCCAGCTCACAAGCTGCTGGGCGAGCTTTGCTCCATCTGCAGCCCTTCGCCTGTAGGCCTCCTGAGCTGGATGGTAGATCTTCTCCACATACTCTTTCATCATTCTCATGCTGCTGTAGCGTGGTGTGAGCTCAGCCATGCTGGCCTTGATCTTCGCCACCCAGGAAGATGGGATCCCCTGGTCGTTCCGCTGGTAGAAGAGAGGTATCACCACCTCCTCCAGCAGGCGGTATAGGTTCCGGGCATCCTCATCATCCCTCTCTGCGCTGTATCCTGCCCCCGGCTCACTCTCACTCTCGCTCTCTCTCCCGTCCCCAATCAGCCAACCGACCTCAGGGCTGTAGGCCTCATCCCACCATCCATCAAGGGTGGATATATTCAGGCCGCCATTGGCCAGCACCTTCATGCCGCTCGTCCCACAGGCTTCATTGGGCCGCAGCGGGGTGTTGATCCATAAATCCACCCCCGCCTGCAGGTGCTGGGCTAAATCGATATCATAGTCCTCCAGGAAGATCACTCTATCCGATACATCCCTCCGGGAGGCGAACCGGGCCATCTGCTTGACCATCTCCTTTCCGGCAAGATCGGCAGGATGGGCCTTGGCCGCCATCAAGAGCTGAACTGGCCTATCCCTATTGGTCAGGATCCTCACCAGCCTCTCCTCGTCCCTGAGGAGAAGATTGGTGCGCTTGTAGGCAGTGGCCCTTCTGGCAAATCCCATGGTGAAGGTATTGGGGTCCAGCACGTGCCTGGCCGCCTCGATCTCCTCTGGAGAGGCCCCGTGCTCCCCATCTGCCGGGCATGGCGCCTGCGGGCATATTCAACCAGATCCTTGCGGGCAACAGCCCGAAACCCCCAGATATCCTGATCGCTCTGCTCGGAGATCCTCCCGGCATCATAATCAATCCAGTCAGGATCGCAGCCTCCATCACAGCTCTGCGACCACAGGCTCTGGGCAGCGGGAGAATCCCAGGTCGGTATATGGACTCCATTGGTCACATAATTGACGGGCACCTCAATCGCCGGCCAGTTGGGATACCGGGGCTGAAAGATCCCCTTGCTCACCCGCCCATGAAGCCGGCTCACTCCATTGATAAAACAGCTCCCGCTCAGGGCGAGAAAGGCGATATTAAAGAGGCTGGTATCATCAGCATCATCTCCTGCCGTTCTCGCTCCCATGGAGGCCAGAGCATTGTGGGATAGGCGGCTGGAATCTGTATAATGCTCTGCATACTTTCTCAAGAGGGACCTCTCGAATCGATCGAATCCTGCCTCCACAGGGGTATGGGTGGTGAAGACATTTCCCGCCCGCGTGGCCCAGAGAGCGACCGGAAATGAGCAGCCCACCTCCTCCATAAAGCTGTAGGCCCTGGCCAGGACCACAAAGGCCGCATGACCCTCGTTCATATGGCAGACATCGGGCTTTATCCCCATCTTCTTCAGTGCCAGCCAGCCGCCCACCCCGAGGATTATCTCCTGGATCAGGCGCAGCTCCTGCCCGGGGGCATAAAGGCTGGCAGTGATCGCCCGGTCCCAGGGGCTGTTTAAGGGGTCGTTGGAGTCCAGGAGATAAAGGCTCACTCTACCCACCTGAGCCCTCCAGACCCTCAAATAAAGATGCCTTCCGGGAAGGTTGATCCTGATTTTGAGCCTGCCTCCCTCCTTATTCCAGGCCGGCTCAATGGGAAGGCTGTCCGGATCATTGTAGGGGAAGGCCTCGATCTGAGAGCCATCCCTGTCCAGAACCTGGCGGAAGTAGCCCTGCTGGTAGAGAAGGCCCACCCCCACCAGGGGAACGCCCAGGTCGCTGGCCGTCTTCAGGTGATCTCCAGCCAGAATTCCCAGGCCGCCGGAGTAGATGGGAAGGGCCTCAGAGAGGCCGAACTCCATGCTGAAGTAGGCGATCTGGCCCAGGTCAGAGTGCTTCTCGCACCAGCCGGGCTGGGCCAGGAACTGGGCGTTTTTCTCCTGCCATTCCCTTATCTCCTTTCCCAGCACCTCATCCCTCGCCAGCTCCTTTAAACGGCTCTTGGAGATGTTTTGCAGGATCAGATAGGGGTTTTTCGTCTTCTCCCAGGCCTCTGGGTCCAGCAGTTCCCATACCCTGTCTGTTGTCTGCCGCACAGTCCAGCGCAGGTCCAGTGCTAGGTCCACCAATCCCTCCAGCCCGGGAGGTAAATCCAGCTCACTTCGGTGGTTTATCATTCAATCATTTCCCTGTTGGCTTAAGAGCCCGGCGGGGCTTGAGAGGGCCTGCCCGCTTGGGGGCATTGACAGCTCTGCTGATCGACATCTTCTGATCTGATCGACATCTTCTGATCTGATCGACATCTTCTGATCTGATCGACATCTTCTGATCTGATCGATATCTTCTGATCTGATCGATATCTTCTGATCTGATCGATATCTTCTGATCTGATCGATATCTTCTGATCTGATCGATATCTTCTGATCTGATCGACATCTTTGGATTTCTGGTCTGATCGAGACCTTCGGCCTCTTGATCTCTCCTGATGCCCCAGCCATGCTCCCTGCATGGGCCTCGATGGGCTTGAGGAGGGAGTCAGGCAGACTTCTATCATGGATGATATCCGATATAGTCGGCTCTTTATCCTGGAGGGCCTGAAAGGCCTCCTGAAGAGCCGGCCTCTTATCCGGAGCGGGTTGCTTGGCATAGCTCCTCCTCAATGCCATCCTCAGCTCTTCTTCTCCTTTCCTCGTTCTTCGACCTCTCAACAGCGATCAATTATCATTTAGCTCTTCTGTGATTTCAAGCCTTGGGTTGACCCTTGCATTCATACTCTGAATTGGCCCCAGCAATCGGGATTGGGAAATGAGAAATATTTATTAAACATGTGCATCATCGGATGTGCATCATTAAATGATAGACTAAAGGATAAGAGAGATGACCAGAGCCCGGTCCCGCCAGGAAAAAAAGAGAGACCAGATCGATGATCTGGCCATAGCTCTCATATCCCTGATACTGCAGGCGGGCGTCCTGGTCGTATTGAGCATCTATCTTCCTGGACTTGCTGTTCTGAGCCTGGAAGGGGCAGCGCTCTTCGTCCTGGTGCTCGGACTGGCAAACAGCTTTCTCATTTTTCCCCTGATCAGCCTCTCCATTCGCCTCCATCCCCTGCTCTTTCCCCTTATGCTGTTCAGCATGAACGGCATACTGGTGCTGCTTGCGGGATCCATCTTTCCTGATGTCTCCATATCTTCCATCTGGACGGCAATTCTGGTCTCATTTGTGATCTCCACCACGGGAATGGTCGTCGGCGGAGCCTTTGCCGTGGATGACTCCCATAGCTATCAGCGCTTTGTGATCAGACCGTTGATGGAGAGGTATGGCAGCGGAAAGAGGATCGAGGTGCCGGGAGTGGTATTCCTGGAGATAGACGGACTCTCTGAAGAAATGCTGCATAAGGCTGTCTTTGAAGGCTATATGCCCACGATGAAGAGATGGCTGGAGAGCGGCAGCCACAGACTCGCAGGCTGGGATACGGATCTATCCTGCCAGACAGGCGGATCCCAGCCGGGAATACTCCATGGCAACAACTTCAACATCCCTGGATTTCGCTGGTTTGAAAAAAGCTCGCAGAAGCTCTACTCCTCCGACCGGCCCGGCAATGTCTCAGAGATCGAGGATAGGGTCTCAGATAGCAGGGGACTGCTGGCCGACAATGGTAGCAGCAGGACGAATATGTATTCAGGGGATGCGCCTGAAAGCCTGCTGACAGTCAGCACCATCGGGGCGGGAAAGAAGGGCATTACTCTGGAGTACTTCCTCTTCTTTGCCAACCCCTTTATGCTGGCCAGGACAGCGGGGATATTCGTATCCCATCTGGTGGAGGAGATGATCGAGGGCTCTCTTCAATGGGCCAGAAGAGAGAGGCCCCGCATCAACCGCTTTGGATATTATCCATTCATCCGTGCCCTTGCCACAGCCGTCCTGCGGGAGCTGGCCATCTTCGCTTTGGCCGGAGATATGATCCGCTCCCTCCCGGTCATGTATGCAACCTTCGTCGGCTATGATGAGGTCGCCCACCACTCTGGTGTAGCCCGCAAGGATGCCCTGCGCGTCCTAAGAGGCCTGGATAAGATGTTCGGGTGGCTGGAGGAGCTGGCAGAGGCTACAGACCGGCCATATAGATTCGTTGTGCTCTCCGATCACGGCCAGAGCAATGGCGCCACCTTTCGCCAAAGGACTGGAAAAACCCTGGAAGAGGTGGTAGAGGAGCTGGTAGAGCTGGAGACCTTCTCACCACCCTCAGAGGATGAGACCTGGCTGAGGGTCAATTCCCTGTTAACTGACATCTCCCGCCAGGATAGCCGCAGCGGACGGCTGGTGGGCAGGGCGGTAAGAGGAAGGATGAAGGAAGGAGGGGTGGTCCTGGGGCCAAAGGTGAAGGATCTGGGGGAGGAAGATGGAGATGATAAGAGCAGGAGAACGAGAAGGGGCACCGACAGATCCACCGAAGAATCCATCGAAGAGTCCATCGAAGAGTCCATCGAAGAATCCATCGAAGAATCCATCGAAGAATCCATCGAAGAATCCATCGAAAAAACCATCAACAGATCTATCGATAAACCCATTGACAAAGCCATCGTCCTGGCATCGGGAAATCTGGGGCTGATCTATTTCACTGCCTCAAAGGAGCGCCTGAGCTTGGAGGAGATCAACCGCCGGTATCCCCATCTGATCTCAGGCCTTTTGAGATATCCTGAGATCGGCTTTCTCATGGTTCGTTCCGCCGCCCAGGGGCCTTTAGTCATCGGGGCAAAGGGCATCTACCACCTCTGGGAGGGGTGGGCGCAGGGAGAAGATCCTCTGGAGAGCTATGGAAGGCTGGCTCCAAGACAGTTGATCTACGAGGACAGCTTCGATAACTGCCCAGATATCCTGGTCAACAGCTTCTACAGCCAGGAGACGGATGAGGTGGCGGCCTTCGAGGAGCTGGTGGGATCTCATGGAGGATTAGGCGGCAGCCAGACCAAAGGGATTCTCATCTATCCTGCAGACCTGCCCCTGAGCCTGGAGCCCATTGTGGGGGCCAGCTCTCTGCATAGAGCAATAAAACAATGGGTACCGGCGGAATAACCGATGCCGGGGCGGGCCTTCGAAGACCCAAATCTGTATTCTTGATTCCTGGCTATTTTCTATCCTCTATTTTCTATTCTCTATTCTCTATTCTCTATTCTATGGGTGAGCCTGGGATTCCATCTCTCTTCTCTCTCCCTCTGTCCCTTTGGGGTGGATTCGAGACGCCTTCCCTTACATGAAGGCTGGGAAGGACAAATGGGGTATAAACCAGGCCCAGAGGGTTGTATTCTCCGAGCAGCTTCAGCCTGGCCATTCTTATAGCATCTCCTATGCTGCACTTCTCTTTGAGGAAATAGCTCAGGCAGGCCTCGGCGAAGCTGCATGCCAGGGGCTCAAAGATGGTCGTCTCCGTTCCAACCACCCCCGCGCTGCCCGCGCTGACGAAATCGGCAACCATGTTGATGGCCTTTTCCGGATCCAGGGCGGTGGTATGGCAGCCATTGATGAAGACCAGGGGCTGAGGTCCGTCCCAGTTGATCTCATAAGCACGCAGATTCGAGCCATCTATAAAGTCGCTGCCCGTCCCGTCTCCCACCTGCAGGTATGGAAGGTTGTTGGCTGTGATTCCGCCATGGCAGTAGAAATAGATCAGATGTGTTCTTCCCTTCTCTTTCTGAAGATTATGGATGATCTCCATGCGTTTCTCTGAATAATTCCAGACTGCATCTCTCCTGATCTCTCTCAGAGCCCTCATATGATCATCGAGGCGGTCGAGGTTTGTTGCTGCACCCACCACCATCCGCGGACCTTCATCCATAGGGATTTCTGCGGGCACATCCATTCCATCGGCCAGGGATGGGGGAAACCCCAGGCTATGCCTGTAGCCCCAAAATCCGCTTGGACAGATATAGCCATCTGGATTGCCATTGGCATCTCTCCTGGAGTGGGGGCACTGGCCGGTAAAGCAGGCTGCCTGATGCAGAGGCATGCTGCTTTGGAGTGCAGCTAGAAAAGCCTCACAGATCTTATAGCCATCCGCCTGAGTATCAAGAGGATAATCGTAGAATAAAGAGGCAGGAAGGATCTGGGTGGGCGAGTCTCTGATAGCGATCTGCACCATGCCGGGATTGAGCATCAGCCGGGCCAGCTCTGAGCTCTTGCCCCGGCTGCGGGTGAACTTGTCGATGATGGCATTATAGAGTATGTACCCCCTTCTGGCCAGGAATATCAGGTCCTCTTCCAGCCTCTTGAGATCCGAAGCCCTTTCGGGAAAGCGATTCGCATAGCGGTAGGTCAGTCTCCCATCATCTCTCCATGGCTTTTCCTCGCCCCAGGAAACCTTCCACAGCCCTTTTCTGCCGTTCTCAGCTGGGATCTTCAACTCTGTCGCCGGTATCACAGCGCTGTCCTTGAAGAGATCATTCCCCTCCGCTCCCAGAAAGCTGAGGGTATGGGTGCCATCGCCATTGCTGTTCAGAAGGATGCTGAGGCGGTGGGGAGAAAGGCTCTGCAGATGCTCTGCCCACAGAGTATGGCTGAGGGCATAATCGATCACCGACTGCAAGGCTCCTTCTCTGGGCAAGCCATCTCTTGCCACCACAGCTCTCACCAGCCTGGATTGGATGAGGATCTGCTGATAGTAGATATTGCAGCGCAGGCGGAATGCTCCCTCCTTCTGCGGAGCCTTTACCGGAAAGAGCAGGCGTCGATTGAGAAGATCCCCCAACGGTACTTCTATGCCCTCCAGCGCCTGCTGGGGCTGGCGCAATACAATTGCAGTACCATCCTCTTCTAGCTCCAGCTCCCCGATATCGGCCCCGGGGACGATCTCGATCTCCTCATCGAAGGGGAAGATGGCTACCACCAGCCTGGCCTTGGGCGGTATGTAATCGGGAATCGCTGTGGGGGTGGCCTCAATAGAGCACAGAGTCGGCCGGCCAATATCCAGCCAGAAGTAATAATTCTGGCCTGGATCCAGGGGAGAGCTTGGATGCAGGGGAACAGAGGCCTGCGACAAAGATGCAAAGCCGGTATTGACAGTGCGGGTCTGGAGGCGGGCCAGAGCCTCTCTGGCCAGAGTGCTCATCTCATCATCGTCCCTGTCCGCAATCCGTTCGATCAGAGGCCTCTTTTCTGGTTTGCTCCCGCCTGGCCGCTCTTTATCTGTCGATGCCTCCAATGGGGGTTGTGCCCGCCACTTCTTCTCTCCTCTTGAGAGGCGCTCCATTCTCTGCTGCTCATACCTCAGCAAGAGATGATCCTTGCCAAATGCCAGTGGCAGAATCTTTGCAAGCACCTGCATCCTTTCAGGCTTGGATGAGATCTCATTTGCTGCATTCCGGGCAGCCTTGACCAGCAGCTCTCTCTTCTCCTCAGAGAGCTGAGCTGATCCTGCCAGGGCTATGAGTATCATAGCACGCTGGAAAGGATCAGAGACGGCATTGGCAATTGCTATCGCTCTAAAGAGAAGAGGCTCAGAGAGGAAGGGGGCCAGATGTACCAGAATCTCCGGATCGGGCCCCTTCTCGCCGAAGACCGCCTCTTTCATATCCCTTATCGACCGGCCGGTCATATGCCTATCCTCTGTTCACCATCCTGATGGCTCAATCAAGAATCTATCAGCAGGTTCAAGCTGCCCTCTGCCTAATCCTTTGGGCCCGGGGCTCCGCTGCCGCCATCAGCTCCCATTGGCCTTATGGTCTCGGCAGTACCCGGAGGAATGACGTAGTCGCCTGAGGGCTTTTTTCGCCTTCCGTCTAGGAACCAGTCAATATCGAAGTTGTCCGATATGTAGACCATCAGGACCAGGAATAGGAAGTAAGAGAAAAAGCCAATGGCAAGCCCGATGCCATAAGCTCCAAAGAGGCCACCTTCCCTGTCGAATAGAGCCAGAATAGCACTTCCGCCTATGACTCCTATCAATGCCGCCAGGTCGCCTAATTGAACATCGCCCTTGCGATAGCGGTTTATCATATACACATACCATCCTATAATGGTGCCAAACAGCAGCGCGCCTATCAACTGGATCATCTGAATTATCGATTCATCTATCATCTTCCGACCTCCTCTCCGGCCAGCCCCCCCGACGGCCCAAATCTATCCTTCAGCCCCTGAATCCAGGCGAGATGAAGATAAAGGGTCAATCCGCCTGCACATAGAAAGAACAGGATGGGGCGCAGGCCGGCATATGCAGCTATCCCCAAAGAAAATATCAGAGTTGCTGCGCCCGCTGCCAGTGCATCCAGAAGTGTACGGCGGGCCCCTCTCCCGATGCCTCCGATCCACCAGCCCCACACCAGACCTATGCACATGAATCCCAGAGATGAAATCGGCATTAGAACCCTCACGTTCTTGGCTGAAGACTGCCAGTCAGATTGGTCAGTCGGGTATCAATGAACGTAGGTCCTTTGAGTATAAATAACTAACTTAATATTCAACCTAAAAGGGTGATGGCAGGCGGCGCTCTCTCCCTTGGCACCTGCCATCAGGTGCGCCACCGCTGCCCTCAAATGCTGTTTCTCAACTTCTCTTATTCGTTTTCTCTTATCCGTTCTCTCCTATCCGTCCTCTCTTATCCGTCTAAGCTCACAAAACGCCAGCAACCTTCAAAGGATGCATGCCGGCGTTCTGCATCAGAGATAGCTTCTCCTGGTCGACCTTGAACTCCTTGATGGTGGAGACAAAGCTGTCCGGGCTGTCAGTATGGTTCAGGAGGGCCACAGCGCTGGCGATCTTGCTTCCCCAGGCAGGTCCAGTCCAGTCGCTCTCCATAGAGCTGGTGTTATAGGCCAGAACCAGAGCATCGCCATCATTGGAGGTGGAATTCCAGCGGATGAATATCCCTGCAATTCCCGGCACCGCCTTTCTCTCTTTATCGCTGAGGGCCATCACGAACATGCCGCTCTTTCCGGGAGTGGCATCCCAGCGCATCTGTAAGAGATCCTCTTTGCACCAGTTGGGGCAGGATATGACCTTGTAGCTCTCGCTGCTATTGGTTATGGGCAGCTTCTCCTCGACATACTTGGCCAGGAATAAGCCACTGGTAACGCCGGGGCAGAGGTGATCGTGGAAGCAGGTGGCCTGGACGAAATCAAAGGAGCCGCCTCTTGCCCAGACATTGGAGATGGGAATCAGAGATCCTTCATTGCCGTTGAAGGCCTTTTCGTTAAAGGTGGCATTGCCCTCATCGGTATGGCTCTCCAGATAATCGATGTCCACAAAGGCCTTTGAGATCTTGCTGAAGACCTTATCATTCTCCAGGGCAGAGAATGCCTCCGGGCTGCTCGCCAAGGCCTCACTATTCACTTCCAAGTAGACTGCTTCGCCATCGGATTTATCAAAGAAGTAGAACCACAGGGGCTTGAAATGGGCCCTCAGAACCTGGAAGAGATTGCCATCTCCTACGCTGTTCCCGCTCTCTGCCGATAGGCCCTTGATAGCGGCCTGGGTTGTCTGGCCATCGATGATGGCATGCCCAGCATCGGTCAGAATCAACAGGTTGGCATCTCCTTTCTGGACATCCAGCTCCTGCATAGCTATCCGGGCCGCCTTTGAGCCCAGCTCTTCCATCATAGCGTTATCCGCCAGGGCCATTCCTGGAATCAGTGCCAGAAGGATGGCCAGGGGGATTAACATAGATCTCTTTTGCATCTTATTCCTCCGACCATAATCTGCTCATAACACCTTATTTAAGACTTTTCCTTTGCTTTGTAATATTAATTTCGATTTTAAATCTCTGCAATGAATATCCGAGCTCTCTGAGAATCAATCTTAAATATAGCCGAAAAAATGATATGATTTGCGCGATTCTTTACGGATCGATAAACAGTCAAGAGACCATGGGAATGTATTCAATTGAGACACGGGATTTAACCAAGAGGTTTGTGCTGTATAGAGGATTCCTGGATGCCATAAGAAGATCAGAAGACAGAGAGACTCTGACCACCCTGAATAAGATCAACATCAAGGTTCAAGAGGGAGAGGTCTTCGGCCTTCTCGGCCCCAATGGAGCTGGCAAGTCCACTCTGATCAAGATACTGTGCACCCTGATCCTTCCATCGGAGGGTGAGGCTTATATCAACGGCTATGATGTGGTGGCAGAGGGTCAGAGGGTCAGGGAGTCGCTGGGGTTTGTGACCACCGATGAGAGGAGCTTTTACTGGAGGCTCTCGGGCAGGGAGAACCTGCGGTTCTTTGCCACCCTCTACAATCTGCCTCAGAGTGCCGTCCGGGCAAGAACAGAGGAGCTTTTAGAGGTGGTCCGGCTAAAACACCGGGCGGATGAGCCCTTCTACAGCTACTCTGCCGGGATGAAGCAGCAGATGGCCATAGCGCGGGGGCTTTTGAACGATCCTGCAGTCCTCTTCATGGACGAGCCCACCCGGAGCCTGGACCCGGGGGCGGCAAATGATCTGAGGAGGTTCATCAAGGAGGAGATTGTGAAGGAGAAGGGCAAGACCATCTTCATCTCCACTCATCAGCTGGATGAGGCGGAGGAGCTGTGCGATAGGTTGGCAGTGCTGGACGAGGGAAGGATCAAGGCCAGTGGGAGGCCTGATGAGCTTAAGTCCGGCCTTCCTGAGGGCAGCACTCTGGGGGATGTCTTCTGCCATTATACCGGCAAAGCATCCCTCGAGGGGCATTCGGGCTCGGGCTCAGGTTCAGGCTCACTTCCGGTGCACATTCCCAGGCAGAGGGGCAGGGGGCGGGGAATGGTCGGGAAGAGGGGGTGGTGATCATCTTCGAGAAGGCATTCTGGTTCATCAAGAAGGGCTATATGCTGCAGTTGAGCTATAAGTTCGACTTCTTCTTGAGGCTGTTTTTCATGCTCTTCAACATCCTGACCTATTACTTCATCGCCAAATTGATCGGGGATGGGGCGGCCAAGTATCTGGAGCCGTATGGCGGGGATTACTTCTCCTTTGTCCTCATTGGCATGGCCTTCTCCGGCTATCTCATGATCTCCCTGAGAAGCTTCTCTGAGAGTGTGCGGGATGAGCAGATGATGGGGACTTTGGAGGCCATGCTGGTGACCCCCACCAGCACATCGAGCATCATCGCCCTGTCCTCCCTCTGGAACTTCATATTCGCCTCCTTCCGGGTGCTGATGTATCTGATCATAGGGATCATGCTGGGGGTGGATATGAGCCGGGCCAATGTTGGGGGCGCCATATTGATTCTGATCCTCACCATAATATGCTTCAGCAGCATAGGAATACTATCGGCCAGCTTCATCATGGTCTTCAAACGGGGAGATCCGATCAATATGCTCTTAATGAGCAGCTCTGAGCTCTTTGGAGGGGTCCTATTCCCAATTGAGGTATTCCCGTCCTGGCTGCAGAACATCTCCCATATCCTGCCCATCACCTACTCAGTGAATGGCATGAGGCATGCTCTGCTGCAGGGGTACAGCGTCAGCGAGCTGGCCCCGGAGCTACTCACTCTGGCTCTGTTCTCAATTGTGCTCCTCCCGGTGAGCCTGTTCGTATTCGAGAGGGCGGTCTTGAGGGTCAAGGCAGAGGGGGGGCTGGTGCAGTACTGAAATAGCCTCCGGCTAGTGTCGTCCCAGTTGCAGGCAATCTTCAGCGGGCTACGGCCAAAATTGTCCCCTCCCGCCCCCTCAATGCCGGGGGCCATGATTTTTCGGGTTCTTTGCTCTTTTTGTGGGCAGATCCGGGGGATGTTATTCATATTCATCTCCTCTTTTCGCCTCTGTTCCTTTGTGTTGAGATCGGAGTACTTGGGGCCTGTCTCCAGGGCGCAAATGCACAAAGAAAAATCATCTGGAGGACGAAATCCGCACGATTCAGAGAAGAGCCACTCTTCAGCGGTGGAAATGCTGCTAAAGGTATCTGAAACGCACTTGGAACTGTAGGCCTCAATTGGGCCACGTCCTTTCAGACATGGATACAGTACCAGCTCGAGAGGGGAGACTCGCCCCCTGCTAGGTTTCAATTGGGCCACGACTTTTCAGCCATGGATACAGCCGCCATTTTTCGGCCTTTACTGCTATCGGAAAAAAGCCGATTTTCGCACATACCGTCAACTTTTATGAATACTTTCGGAGAGTAGGTCTCTGTTCAAGACCTTTATCGATATGTGCTGGCCTTTCGCGCATCTCCCGGGGTTTTGGATACCACCTCGATGTGCGAAATTCGTTAGAAAAACGGTTATAATTTTACCCATCCGTCTGGTCGAATGGCCCTGCACAAATAGGGTGCCTGCTCTCCAGATATCTGCATTCTATTAGTTCTCCCTGGGGCTATATATTGATTGTGCCACTGCCAATGTAGCTGCAGACTGGACAGATTGCAGATGCGATTTAGCTCAATCAGCCGGTTATCGCAGTGATAGATGACGATTATATGTTTTATGAACTCAGACTATGACTGCTTTGGGCGAGGAATCCTCCGCTCTAACCCCGATGAACTAAATTCTATCATCCGCTCCGCCATCCGCCGGTCCCAGATCAATGATCATGATCCTGTCCTGGTCGTGCTTGATGAGGCCAGTAAGGGCAGCGATCAATTCAACCCGGCCTCTATCGAGGCTGATTCGAAACCATGAAGGCTGTTTTTTCTGGGCGCCGCGAGTCGGCCCTCCGGGATGCTGGTGAAGGGGCCCCACGAAGCCAGACAGATCGGAATGAGGATGTCGATGGTTTTGGGATGCGATATATTGATGCAAAAATTCTCCAGGCGGGCCCGGCTGAAGGTTGGAATAATATTTAAGAGATCCGGGCTGTTATCAAGGCTGATTCGAAACCATACAGACTGTTTTTTCTGGGCGCCGCGAGTCGGCCCTTCGGGCCTCCCGCGCTAATGCCCTGGGCCCCCTCAACGCCGGGGAGGCTTGGATACAATCGAGGCTGGCTGTTGATAGGTTGGAGATGAAACAATACAAACATTAATTGCATGTGAAATGAACGAGCAATGTGAAAATTGATGATAAGATATAATGCCATCACATTTTACAATTGGTATTAAATTCATAAGGTGGACCGGGCCACGTCCTTTCAGACATGGATACAGCCGCCATTTTTCGGCCTTTGCTGCTATCGGAAAAAAGCCGATTTTCGCACATACCGTCAACTTTTATGAATACTTTTAGAAAGTAGGTCTCTGTTCAAGACCATTATCGTTATGTGCTGGCCTTTCGCGCATCTCCCGGGGTTTTAGAAACCACCTCGATGTGCGAAATTCGTTAGAAAAACGGTTATAATTTTACCCATCCGTCTGGTCGAATGGCCCTGCACAAATAGGGTGCCTGCTCTCCAGATACCTGCATTCTATTAGTTCTCCCTGGGGCTATATATTGATTGTGCCACGACCAATGTAGCTGCAGATCGGACTGATTGCAGATGCGATTTAGCTCAATCAACCGGTTATAGCAGTGATAGATGACGATTATATGTTTTATGACCTCAGACTATGACTGCTTTGGGCGAGGAATCCACCGCTCTAACCCCGATGAACTCAATTCTATCATCCGCTCCGCCATCCGCCGGTCCCAGATCAATGATCATGATCCTGTCCTGGTCGTGCTTGATGAGGCCAGTAAGGGCGGCGATCAATTCCACCCGGCCTTTGGGCGTTAGATTGCAGCGAAAAACGGAATAGTGGATAGGCTCACCAAAACCTTTCATGCTCTTATGCACCCTTTGCAGCCGTCTAGGATCCATGATATCATAGCTCACCACGAAACAATTTCGTCCGGACAAATGCATCACCTCCTGCTGAATGCAGGATACTCCTTTATTTCACCAAAGAGAACTCTGGAGAGAAGCCTGACTTGAACCTCAAATATACGCCTGTAGCTGACGGTGTAGCCAAATAGAGGGTGAGTGATCTCAGCTTCCATTTGCCTTTCATAGCCTCCAATGACCGTCTTCTTGCCCTTCGAGGTAAGAGCGATGCCTAGACCTGTTCGGATAAAATCCTTATCACCAAGCTCTCTTTTATTGAAGAGTGTTATTGCCGTCGAGTCTGCAATCATCGGCCTGAACTCCTCCATCATATCCAGTGCCAGTGCCGGCCGGCCATACCTCGGCCGGTGGTAGAATCCAAGGTACGGATCAAAGCCCACCGCCAGCAGGGTAACAAACATCTCCTTCGCCAGGACGGCATAAAGGTATGAGAGAACAGCATTGACCGGATCCTTTGGCGGACGCCTGTTCCTGCTCTGGAGAGAGAAGTCCTCATTCCCTTTCAACAGTCGGTCCAGCCGGCCAAAGTAAAGCTCCGCCGCCGCTCCCTCGATTCCAAGGAGCTTTTCCGCGCTTGATGCCTTCTTCGCATCACGAGAGAGTCTGTCCAGGCTCTCCAACACTGCCGCCGAAGGCTCTGGATCATTTCTGCGCAACTGAGTCCTGCAGTTTTTGATCTTCCCCGATATCATGGACCGGGCAATGGCCAGCGATCTCTTCCGGTCTGCAGCCCACTCGAACTGCTTCATCCTAAGCTCCACATTCTTGTGTGTGTGGCCCAGGCTCACCCCCTGAAACCATCCTCCCCGGGTGAAATGCAGAACCGGAATTCCCCGCTGCATCAGGTCCACCAGGGCCGGAGTCGATACATCCACTGCTCCATATAAATTGACCTGCGAGATCTCCCTCAGCCTCACCTCCTTTATCCTGCCCTCATCCCTGGACCAGATCTCCAGGACATCGCCCTTCTTTCGCAGAGAATTGCCATGTCCTACGACATAAACTGGCTGGTAGTCGTCCCGCGCTGGAATAAGCTTCCTGACCCGCACCATTATCCCTTTTTCTGATCCCCTCTTCTCCTCCATCTCTCTGAGCAGGTTCACCTCATCCGGAAGGCAGATGCCAGCCAACGAGCAGCGATTGCACTTAGGGCTCTCCTTTAGGGGTGGAGGGATCTTTTTTTCAATAGCAGCTCTTCTCAATTCGGATATCAGCCCTCGGGTCCTCTTAACCAGGGCTTTGTCGAAGGTGACCGGCACCCTCTTCCTGGAACGGACGAAATAGACGATCCCCTGCTCGCATTGAAAGCCGTTCTCCCGCAGGACCAGCCCCTGAGCACAGAGCTGCACCCGCTCCGGCTCATATGCCCCCTCCGGAATATCAGGAGCCTTTCCCCTCTTGTACTCCACCGGAGTTGCTCTCTTGCCTTCCTTCTCCAGGAGGTCTATCCTGCAGGTGACTCCCACCTCCGGACCGGCCAGGGATACTGAGCGGAGGTGGATGGCCTCCAAATCATCGTCCATCGGGTCGTTCTCTGTATCTTCATCCACCCGACGGTGTTGGAACCTGCCATCAACGGTATCCTCATTGTCCGCAAACTCCCCATCGATCCATTCGATGTAGCAGAGCCTGGGACAGTAGGCAAACTCCGCCAGCATCCTCGCCGGGATCAGATCTGGCACTTCCGCCTTCGAGCCTGGATTATCCCCACAGATCCCGCATAAGATCTATACTTCATCGAGCATCGGCATTATTCCGGCGGGGCTCTTAGACTCCCCTGGGACGGCCTCCCTCCAGGGGCATAAAAATGCCAGTCCACCCTCACCAGCAATCCTATCTGCAGGACCGGCATCGTGGATAGAGCATCCACACTGCAATCAGGAGAACAATCAGCACAATGATGACCTTGATGGCCAGGAAATATCCATCTGCCCCCGGCATATCCAGGCCATAAAGGTAATCCCCATCTATTCCCAGCGTTGACATATGATCACCCATCTGCAGGCACTACATCCAAAGTACTGCATCTAAAGGCACTGCATCTGTAAGCATTAAATCTATGAGCACAACATCAACAAAATCTTTTACCTCTAATACCTTCTCCTGATCATATAATCGGCCAGCTCCAGCATCGTCTCCTTGGCCGGTGAGGAGGGCAGGACGTCCAGTGCCCTCTTGCCCCTGACCACCATCTCCTCTGCCCTGGACCGGGCATAATCAATCGAGCCGCTCTCCTGGAGAATGGAGATCGACCGGGAGATCTCCTCCTCCGAGGCATCCTTCCTGCCGAAGACCGGCACCACAACATCATTGGCAAAGGCATGGATCATGATCAGTGTCTTCTTCCCCTCGATCAGATCCCCCCCCTGCCTCTTCCCCGAGACCCGTTCCGGGGTCATGAGATCGATGACATCATCCTGGAGCTGAAACCCCATGCCCGTCAGCCGGCCGAACTCATCCATCGCCCCTACCACCTCGGGGGACGCACCAACCAGGATCGCCCCCATACCGGCAGAAGCGCCATAGAGAACTCCCGTCTTCTTCTCGATCATCTCCATGTACTCCTGCTCAGTCACCCGCTCCCGGGACTCGAACTCCATATCCAGCCACTGGCCCTCGCATATCGCTGTGCAGGTGCGGGAGAGCATATTCATAGCAGCCAGAATTCGCTCCGGGCTGGCGGCAGTCATCCCCAGGACCTGAAAGGCCTTCGAGTATAGGGTATCGCCAGCCAGAATGGCCCCCGACTGTCCCCAGATCTTATGCACTGCAGGCCTGCCCCGCCGCACATCGGCATTGTCCATGATGTCATCATGAATGAGGGTGAAGTTATGAACCAATTCAATGGATACCGCCGCCGGCGCCAGGGCCTGAGCCTCTCCCCCGGCGGCCTGTGCCGCCAAGAGCAGCATCGATGGCCTCAATCTCTTTCCGCCGGAGTCCACCAGGTGCCGGCTCGCTTCATACAGGCCGCGCGGATGCTTCACCGGCAGCAGCTCTTCAATAGCAGCCGTCACCAGGGCAGCGCGCTCCTCCAGCTCTTTATCCATCATCCTTCTCACAACCTCCCTAACCCTCTCTTCAGTCGATGAGCAGCTCCTGGCCGTTCCTGACCAGATGGATATTGGACCCCAGGGAGTAGCCTGTCTCCTCGGCAATCATGAGATAGCTGCCATGGCTGGCCAGAGTCCCGTGGCTTGGTATGACATGCTCTGGATTGATCATCCGCAGCAACTCCCAGTGATCCTCCCGGCAGGCATGCCCGGAGACATGAACATTGTCATAGATCCTGCCTCCCCTCATCTTCAGCTTGGTCACAACGGTATGGCGGTTGGATTCATTCAGGGGCTGGGGTATGATGCCCGCAGAGAAGACCACCTTATCCCCCGACTCCACCTGAAGATCGGTCTCTCCATTGGCCACCCGGCTCAGTATCGCCCCCGGCTCACCCTGATGGCCGGTCATGATGGGCAGATACTTGTCCTTGCCCTCATTCATGATCCTCTTTAAGGCTTTGTCCACCGACTTTCTCCTCCCGAAGACAGAGACCTCACCCTGATGGGCATATCCAGTCCGCACCGCCGTCCCCCAGTACTTCTCCATGGACCGGCCCAGGAGAATAGGCTTTCTCCCCATCCTATGGGCAGCCTCGATTATCGCTCTGATCCGGGCGATATGGGAGGAGAAGGTGGTGACCAATACCCCGGACCTGGTCTCCTCAGTGCCTATGAGAACGTCCATCACCAGATCCTTGGCTATCTGCTCAGAGGGCGTCTTTCCGGAGATGGAGGCATTGGTGGTCTCAGTGATCAGAGCCAACACCCCCTCCCTTCCCAGAGCCCTCAGCCGGGCGAAATCCGGCGCCTCGCCCAGTGTCGGCGTGCGATCGATCTTGAAGTCATTGGCATAGACTATGATCCCTTTGGGAGTATGAATGGCGGCAAAGACGCAGTCCACAATGCTGTGCTGCACCCGCACGAACTCCAGCTCGATATCGGGCGTGACCTGAAACCTCTCTCCGGCATCCATAGTCTTCAGGGGATTGTTCACCCCGAAGATCTTCTCCGACCTGATCTCCTGGCTTATCAGATCTGCAGTGAAGGGCGATGCGATGATCGGAGCATGGTACTTGTGAGCCAGCTTGGAGATGGCCCCGATATGATCAAGGTGGCCATGAGTGCAGGCAATAGCTCTGACCTTTCCGTCAACGCTCTGCATTATGCTGTCATCGGGAATGGCGCCTATGCTGATCAGATCCTCGGCATGCAGGGATTCCACATCGGTATCCTCATGAATCTGCACCCGGTCCAGTCTGATCCCCATATCCATTACAATGATATCTTTTCCTATCCTTATTGCCGTCATATTGCGGCCGATCTCATTATAGCCACCGACGGCGATTATCGCAATATCTTTCATTTTGTCAACTCTCTATAAGCAGAAAACTCTCTCAAATCATAACCCCGGGCCTCCAGCCACTCTCTGGTCCTTCCTAGAACCACGAGAGGGACCCCTTCCAGCTCCCCAACCCTTCTGCAACCGGTAAGGAACATACAGATCCTCAGAGCACGCAGATAGGGGCTCAGGGCTTTGATCACCGATTCAGCATCCTTTGTCGCCGGCTTGAGCATGGGAAGGGCAATCCCGGCCAGGCCTGCCCCCAGGGAGAGGCTCTTGGCCACATCCAGTCCGCTCCTTATCCCTCCCGAGGAGATGACATCCAGGCCCGCTGACCGGCACTCGACTATGCTAACGGGGGTGGGAATTCCCCAGCTCCAAAAGAGCCTTCCCATCTCCTCCAGCTCACTGTCACCTATCTCTGCCGCCCTGTAGGTCTCAACCCCGGCCCAGGAGAGACCTCCCTGGCCGGAGACATCTATCATCTTAACGCCCGCATCCGCCAGGCTGGCCGCCGTCTCCCTCGATATGCCCGCCCCCGTCTCCTTGACGATTATGGGAACCGGCCCTTTTGCTGCCTCCCTCAGCGCCCCAGCCACCCCGAAGGCATCTCTATCCCCCTCCGGCTGGATGCTCTCCTGCAGAAAGTTCAGATGAACGGCGATGGCATCGGCATCTATCATCTCTGCCAGCTGATCCAGGATCCCGGGGCCGGACCTTTTCAGTTGTACCGCCCCGATATTCCCCACCAGAGGTATATCGGGCGCAGCATCCCGCACCACTGAGAAGGTATCCCTCAGCCTCCCGTCCTCCAAAGCCGCCCTCTGCGAGCCCACCCCCATGGCCAGCCCCAGCTCAGAGGCGGCTTTGGCCAGATTCTCATTGATCCTCTTGACGCTGGGATGGCCCCCGGTCATGGCGCTGATCATGAGCGGTGCAGACAGCCTCTTTCCCAGGAACCGGCAGGAGGTATCGATATCCTCCTCATCGATCTCCGGGAGGGCTCTGTGGACAAACACCAGATCATCAAAGGGCCTGGAGGCCGTCTCCCTGGACTCCACCGGGCTCTCCAGACAGATTCGGATATGGTCGATCTTCCGGCTGGAGGTGCTCAATCCGCCCTCCAGATCTTCGTCCCTATGGCCTCGCCCTGCAGGACCCGCACGATGTTCCCTTCCCGGGAGGCATTGAATATCATTGCGCCTATGCCCGCATCGGCCAGCTCCAGCAGCTCGTCGAGCTTTCCTCTCATCCCGCCGGTGACATCGATCCCCGCGCTTCCTCCTACTGCTCCCTCAATCCGGGGAAGATCAGATCTTTGTACCTCTGCCAGAGGCCGGCCTGAGAGGAGCACCCCGTCCACATTGCAGCCCACTGCCACCACCTCTGCCTGCAGAGCCCGTGCCAGGTAGCTCACCAGCTGGTCCCCGGAGACTATTCCCGCTCCCCCTGTCAAGTCCATGGCCACATCCCCGTGCAGGAGGGGCATGATCCCGCATTCAAGCATCTTTGTTATCGGCTCGATGGCAAAGCTCTCTATCCTTCCCCCGGAGAGGGTGAGGCAGGAGAGGGGGTGGACAGGAAGGGAATCGACCCCCGCTCCAGCCAGGGCCTCCAGCAGAAGGTGGTTGAGCCTGACCACCGACTCATGGGTCACCCTCAAGCCCTCCGGGCTGAACCTCTGAGGCAGGCCATATTGCCGGGCAGGGATATGCCCAAAGGATCCGGCTCCGTGCACCAGCACCAGATCCTGAGGCCTGGTAGCCACCTCCCTTGCCACCCGCTCGATCTCCTCCTGGATGGCCCCCCTCTCGCCGCTCTTATCAGTCAGGATGCTTCCCCCGATCTTCAAGACTCGAACCAATGCTCGCCCTCCTGGCTCAATCTCCCTCCAGCCGCACGCCCTCGCCGCCCATCATGACCGGGAATGCCACTCCCCGCGCCTGCCTCAAAGCCACCATCAGGGCATCCTTTCCCTCGATTCCGGGAAGAGCAATCATACAACCTCCTCCTCCCGCTCCAGTGAGCTTGGCTCCCAGGGCTCCTCCAGCACCTCTCGCTGCATAGACCAGCTCAGACAGCTCCATGGAGCTCACCCCCAAGGGCCTCCAGAAGGCCGTGGTTGATGTCCATAAGCCCCCCCAGCTCATCGAGGTTCATCTCTCTGACCAGAGGAAGCGCCCTCTCAGTGATCGCTCCTATCGCCTGGAATATGGGCTCCACCAGGTCCGGGTAGCGCTCTTTCAAGAGCTGGACCCTCTCTACCAATGAGAAGGTATCGTGAGGCACACTGGTGTATCCCACTACTACCTCCAGGGGGGGAAGATCGAGGGGCTGGTTGCCATCGGAGATCCTTTGGTAGCCTCCATATGTGGCCAAAGCAGTATCCATGGGGCTGCCGCGCCCCTTTTGAACCCCTCTCTCAATGCGATAGGAGAGCTGAGCAATCTCTCTTTCCGATAGGCCCAGCCCCAGGTGGCCGTTAAGGGCAGCCACAGTGGCCACCACTATGGAGGCTGATGATCCCATGCCTGCTGCCGGCGGGATGTCCGACTCGATCCGGATCCTAACATCCCTGGCCTCAAGCTCCCTTACGGCTGCCGATACATATCTGGTGGCATATGCTGCACTGGCGGAACTGATCTGTCCGCTTCCAGGATCAAAGGAGAAGCCCTGCAAGGAGAGATCGTCCGTCTCTATCAGAAGCCTTCCCGGCAGGTCCTCTACAGTGGCCCGGGCTCGCAGATCTGCTGCTCCTCCCAATGCAGCCGTGCCGGAGACGACAGCATGCTCCCCGAAGAGGATGATCTTGCCGGGTGCCGATGCCATCGTCATAAGAGAGCCCCTTCAGGTGAAGACAATCGCTCCGTATCCTACTACCTGGCTATAGTCACCGCTTACGTCGCCGCTTGTGCCGTAACTGAGAAGCTTGCCGCTGTTGGCACCCAGCAGCCGGGAGGCGGTAATGGCTGCCGCAATCGGTCCGATGCCACATGAAGAGGCATTATAGCGGTAGACCCGGGAGTAGATCTGGGGGATATCCATATTCAGGATGGCCTCAATGATCTGGGAGTCCACCTTCCTCGCCACATCCCGGGGCTCATAATGAGTGAAATCGCTGCTAGCAATCACTATGCACTGCCGATCAAGCTCCAAGGCAGCGCGGGCGATCTCCTCTCCAACCTCTGATGCCGTCTGCTCATCCTGCATCCCCATGGAGACGGCCAGGATCTTGATATCATCTCCAAAGCGCCTCTGAAGAAATGGAATCTGCACCTCAATGGAGTGCTCATGCTGGTGGGCGCTCTCATCGTGATCGATGATGCTCCCTGCCAGGAGGTCGGCCAGCTCATTGTCTGCTGCCACCACCCCCAGAGGAGTTCTCCATGAATCGCGGGATAGAGCTACCGGAGAGCCTATGCCGTGATGGTTGGGCCCCAGTATCACATAGGTCTCCCTCTTTGGCAGGCGGGAGTGGACCATAGCAGCAATCCGGCCGGAATAGATGTATCCAGCATGGGGGACAACGCCGCCCACTACCGGCATCTCCTCGGCCGGAGGCATCAACTCATCCAGTTGCCGCCCAAGCTCCCCCGGGCTGCTCGGATAGAACTGGCCGGCAACGGCTGGTGGCCGCATGGACTCAGAACTCCATCTCAAAGTCCGAGATAGTATATCTGAACCGGTCCCCTTCTCCCCTCTCATACAGAAGCTGGCGGGCTAACAGCCAGTAGATGAGGGTAAGGGCCTTTCTGCCCTTGTTATTGGTGGGTATCACCAGGTCAACATTGGAGGTCATATTATTGGTGTCGCACAGAGCGATCACCGGTATGCCCACATCCACTGCCTCATTGACCGCCTGTGCATCTCCGCTGGGGTCAGTGGCAATCATCACATCCGGCTCGATAAATCCCCGAAAGGCGGGATTGGTCAGGGTATTGGGCACAAAGCGGCCCACATTTGCCATTGCCCCTGTGGCCTTGGCAAACATCTGAGCCGGCCTTTGGCCATACTGTCTGGCGGATACGATCAGAATATTTTCGGGATCGTAATTGGCCAGGAACTTGGCGGCCATGCGGATGCGCTTGTCTGTGGATTGAACATCCAGAACATAGAGCCCATCAGATCTTATCCGATAAATGTAAGGCATCATATCGTTTGTCTTCTGTTGAGTACCGATGTGAACGCCGGCGGCAAGGTACTCATCTATCGGTATGAGAGTCTCATATTCTCCCGCTACCGTCATCACCTCATCTTCTTCCAACTAATTCACCTACCTTAATAGCGATTGCGTTTTACGGTGATGGGAATTACGCCCAGTCTCATCTCTTCAAGCGCTATTTCTAGAGGGTCGGTATGATTGGTATCGATCAGTACTGGAGCGCCCATGAAAACCTGCAAAGCTCTTGCTCCTACAATGCGCGCACGTTCATATCTGGTATATTTCTCGCCCTTCAAATAGCCACCTCAAAGGAAGAGTATGATGGGGTTGCTGAGATTCGAACTCAGGTCACAGCGTCCCGAACGCTGTAGGATGGACCAGGCTACCCTACAACCCCCTTCTACTGGTACCGCCTCAGGGTGTCCACTATCTCCACATGGGAGAGAAGCATACGCCTGCAGCAGTATTTGTCTATTCCCAGGTCATCCATGACTTTGCCGGGAGGCTCAGTCTTGATGCGCTCCCGGTATTCCTCCCATACATGGGATATCACTTTGCCGCAGGAAAAGCACCTGACTGGTATCAAGCAGTTTCACCTGTAGGACTTCTGGTACCTGGACCTGGCACCAAGGCCGCCGAACTTCTTCCTCTCTTTATGGCGGTGATCGCTGACAAGGAGGTTTCTGTCGTAATCGGAGTAGGCCTCTTTCAGTGCTGTGTCGCCTGTCCATTCCACAATGCCCTTGGCGATTGCAGTGCGAACGGCATCCGTCTGCCCCATGATCCCGCCGCCGCTGACGACGACATCGATGTTCATTCCTTTAACCAGCTCTCCGGCGATCTCGATCGGCTCTTTGATCTTGAGTCTGGCAAGCCCGGGCTCGAAGATATCCAAAGGCACCTTATTGATGCGTACAATGCCCTTTCCCTCCTTCAGAGTGGCCCTTGCAGTTGCCGTCTTCTTCTTGCCTGAGGTATTGATGATCTTCATTTTGATCCTCTCAGAAGTTTGCTCCGAGCCTCTTGCTCAAGGCGCCAAGCTCGATATATCTGTTGTTGCTCTCCGTTCTCATCTTAGCAGCATCAGGCTGGAAAAACTCCATCTCCTTGAACTCCCGGGGGATGCCCACATAGACCTTCAGCCTGGAGAATGCATCTCTTCCCCGCCTCATCTTATAGGGGAGCATGCCCCGCACTGTCCTCTTGAGGACCATATCCGGCCGGCGAGGGAAGTAGGGGCCTCTCTCTCTGCTGCCCCGCGCTCTGGTCTGGCCGTAGTCGCGGAAGATGTGCTCCTTGTCCCCGGTGATGAGAGCTTTCTCGGCATTGACGATATTGATCTCCTCTCCTGCCAGGAGGCTCTTGGCAGTGACACTTGCTAAGCGCCCCAGGACCAATCCAGTTGCATCTACTACTACCATTGCTCTCACCTCAAAATCTTTATTCCCGATCCTTTGGGGTGCTCTTGCATCAGACTCTCTATTCGGATGCACCTGCCGCCCGCCTGCCGGATCTTGGACATGGCTTGGCTGCTGAAGTTCAGGGCGGCCACGGTCACATTATGCTCCAGGTTGCCTGAGGCCAGGACCTTTCCGGCCACAAGAACAGTATCATTCGACTGGGTATGCCTGTTGATCTTGCTCAGGTTAACAGCAGCATAGTTGCGGCTGGGCTTCTCGAGCCTTTTGGCGATGTCACGCCAAAGGGGAGCGCCCGTCTCGCGAGTGGCTGCTTTGAGATCGCCGATAAGGCGGACTATCCTTGGGTTTGTCTTCTCAAACTTCATTCGAATCCTCCGCATGGCCGAATAGGCCGACTCACACGCATAGCGCGCGTTCGAACCAATATGGTTCATGCGCCCAGGGCATCTTATCCCTGTGCGGAATATGTAGCTCGACAATTCACCAGTATTTAAGGGTTTGCCAGGAGATGCCCGGACTGATTGATGGCTATATCAACCCGCAGGCAATATTAGCTGATGATATTATTGCTAGTGATATTAATATTCCCGTATGCTCCGCCGAAGACTTCTTATAAATTAAGTATAAGTTAATCTGGGCGAGGTTCATGCTCGAATTCATCGACACCACCCTGGCATTCTGCGTGATTTTGGGGTTCGTCCTGGGGATCATCAGCGGCCTGACCCCCGGCCTGCATCTGAACAACTTCGCCTCCATGCTTTTAGCCCTATCCCCCCAACTGATCCTCCTCGGCTTTACCCCCTTTCAGATGGCATCCATAATCCTTGCCGCCAGCATCTCTCAGACGTTCTTCGATGCCATCCCGGCGATATTTCTGGGCGCTCCCGACTCCGAGACCGCCCTCTCCGTCCTCCCCGGCCAGAGGCTGATGCTGGAGGGGAGGGGGATTGAGGCGGTGCGCCTATCCGCTCTGGGCAGCGCGGGATCGATCGCCTTCTCCCTCTTCCTGGTCTATCCCCTCTCCTGGATTGTATCCAGCTACTACGAATACTTCACAAAATATGTGGGCATCATCCTGCTGGGAATCGCCCTGATGATGATCAAGTCCGAGAGGGGGCCGTGGATCGAGGGGCAGGGAAGTCTGGTTCACTGGAAGTACAGACTGATCGCTGCAATGCTCTTCCTGACCAGCGGCCTTCTGGGGTTGTTCGCCTTCGAGCATGATGGCCTGCTCTCCTCCCCCCTGAATCTGGAGCCCCAGGTGCTCCTGCCCCTCCTCTCCGGGATCTTCGGCGCCTCCTCCCTGATCCTCAGCCTCTCGACAAAGGTTCAGATTCCAAAACAGACAGAGAGCAGGATCAAGATGCCCGCCCCCTCATTGATCAAGGCGGTCTTATCCGGCGGCCTGGGAGGCTCGCTGGTGGCCTGGATTCCGGGGATCTCACCATCTGTGGCCTCTATCGCCACCCGCCTGGGCTCCCCGGGAACAGCAGAGGAGTTCCTGGTCTCCATAGCGGGGGTGAACTCGGCCAATGCCCTCTTCTCCCTGGTCGCCCTCTATGTTATCGACCGGCCCAGGAGCGGGGCGGCGGCGGCCATCCAGGAGCTTATGACCCTGGACGAAAGGACGATGGCGATGATGATGGTCATTGTGATGATGGTGGTCCTGGCATCGTATCTGGCCACCGTCGGCACGGCGGACATCGCCGCCCGGACCATATCCCGCCTGAACTACACCCAGTTGTGCGTCTTTGTGCTCGTCTTCCTCCTGGTCATGACATATGCCTTCACCGGCATCTTCGGCCTGTTCATCTTACTTCTTTCCACTATCGTGGGGCTGGTCGCCCCTGTGGCCGGCATCCACCGCACGCACGCTATGGGAGTATTGATGCTGCCGCTGATTGTGATGTACATTTAGAGGCCTATGCTTCTTTGTCCACATCAGGCAAATTTTCTGATCGAAGATCATATGGTATAGGAATGCATCAATGCATCATATGAAATTAAAAGGAGGACTATGAACGGGCAGATGAAGGTTGCCAGGGAAGGGCTGCGACGACCTGCCTTCAGATCTTTCTATACCTTTCGTCCCGGATCTCTACCTTTCCCATAGCTACCAGTTCCTCCACCACCTCTAAAAGAGTGCTCTCCTCCAAAATCAGGCCATACCGCCCCTTCAGCCGCTCACCGATCTCTCCCGTGCTCAGATCCTCCTCCGAGAGAATCCTCTCTGCCAGGCCCACCAGATCCTCATGAGCCGCCCAGGGATAGATTATCCACCTCCATTCAGCCACCTTCTCCGCATAATAGTCCGGCACAAAGGGGGAGACGGTCTTGTGCTGCAAGACTCCTGTTCTGACCTCTGCTGCGCCCAGTTCTTTCATATAGTCTACAGCCGTCCTCAGGGTCTTTCCAGTGTCTGTGACGTCATCTATTATCAGCACCTTCTGACTCTGTACATCAACCGCCAGCGGGAAGCGGACAGATGCCTGGGGCCTCTCACAGGCAGCAGTATCCCAGTGCTCTATCTTGATGCTGGCCAGGAGGGAGAAGAGAAGAAAGTCCGAGACCACCCTCGCCGGAACATATCCTCCCCTGCCGATGGCCACGATCAGATCGGGACGAAATCCGGATCGCTTGATCTCATAGGCCAGCCTTCGGCCCAGCTCATAGGACTCATCCCAGCTTATGAGCTGACAGGGGAAGCTATCAGGAATCATGATAGATAAAAAGGCAGGGATGAATTAAAGGCTATCGGAGGAGGGAATATGAGCCGACCTTGGCGATCTTTCTCTCCTTATGCCACCGATGCACTGTAATAAGGCGATGGCAATGTGGGATATGCCCATAAGAGATGTTTGAACCTACATTCCGCACCTTCAGTTCATCCCGTAATAATTTTCGCATCCGTGCCCCAACAACCTTAGAATTGTGACCTGTACGCTGTTCAAGTTCACGGCATGTTCGTCGATCATACGAAGTGGCTGTTTCGCATGGAAAATCGAAAAGTCGAGAGTGTCAATATATTGAAGGGGGGAACTATCGAGAGCCACTGTGCATTTTTCACGCCAGATCATACCGCCAGCACCTCTAAGTCACTCACGATCGCCTCAAGTCGCCCATCTTTATCCCTTCCAGCCGATCGGCTCCCTTCATTTCCCTACCTCTTCCCGGCTCAACTCAGCCTCGATTTCGGCAACGCTGGGCAGACTCCTTTGCAGCTCTTCGGGCAGGTCTTTCACGAGCTTTGTTTCCCAGCTTGCCACGCCCATGGGCTTTTGAAAGCCGCGCAGGGCGTATTCGACCTCGATCTTGCTGCCTTTGCGGCAAAGCAAGAGTCCGATGCTGGATTCATCATCAGAGTGGCGGAGCTGGTCGTCCACTGCTGAGAGGTACATGTTCAGAGTGCCCACAAATCTGGGATCAAAGGGAACAGATTTCAGTTCAATCACGATGTAGCAGCGAAGCCTCAGATGATAAAAGAGCAGGTCGAGATAGTAATCACTGTCTGCAAATTCCAGGTGAACCTGCCTTCCCACAAAAGCAAAACCGGCCCCCAGTTCTAAAAGGAAGCGCTGGATGTGATCCGTCAGAGCCAGCTCCACCTCCCGCTCCCGGCGCGGGTCGGCTGTGCCCAGGAAATCGAAAAGATAGGGATCTTTGAACACCTGGGCCGCCATGTCGGAATCACCGGGCGGCAGGGTGAGGGCAAAATTGTTAATGGCTTTTCCCTGCCGATCGTGCAGTCGGCTCTCGATCTGCATGGCCAGCACATTGCGGCTCCAGCCCTCTTCCAGCCCCCTCCTCGCATACCACAGGCGGACGTGCGGGTCTCTGACCTTTTCCAGCAGGGCGATGTTGTGATACCAGGTGATTTGTGCAAGCGTCCCTTGCACAATCTCCCTGTCAGGCCAGGCCGCCGCAAAGGCGCGCATGTATTTCAGATTACGAGTCGAAAGCCCCTGCATATCCGGGAAGGCTTCTCGCAGGTCGGCAGACAGCCGGTCAATCACTTTTGTTCCCCAGCCTTCCTTTTCCTGCCGCTCAAGGATCATCCGCCCAATGTCCCAGTAAAGGAGCACCATCGCGGCATTGGCAGCATCGTCTAACCAGCTTGTCGTTCTTTTGGAGATGATAAGAGTAGCTTCTAAAGCCCTTTCCGAGAGCCTCGTTTACTTGCAGCAAAAAACCATTCTTCAGCGATGCCCTGGCACGAAGCGCCTGCTTTCCCGGCTCCTCTACCAGAACGATAACATCCACCTCAAGGATGATCTCGCTGGAAGACAAGATATCGAGTACATCCCGAATCTTCATCCCTGACTTCCTGATAATTTGCCTTCCACACTCAGCCAATAGCTTTTAGCTGACTCATAGGAATCCCAGATGATGAAGTCATCCCACTCTTCAAAGACCTCATCTTCCTTCCGCACCTCTATGCGGCGTTTGAAATCCTCAAAGCTCATATTATATTTTGACTTCATCTCCAGGATCTTGGAATCGAAGTGATGGATCTTCGCTCTTGCCTGGTCCAGGACTAGATTCTTCAAAGCCTCCTTTTCGTCTTTAAAGAGGCCAATTTTAACCAGATCGGCTATGGGCTCGAAAACATCCCTGGAGACCTCGATGGTGTCGCTCATTCTTTCCTCTATTGCTAATACATTTCTGAAGATATAAATGTATTCTCATCCAATGCGGCCTCATCTATGCTCTCCGCCGGGCCTTCTGCACTGCGCATCTTGATATTTACTGCATAAACCTCTCGATCAGCTCCAAGCACGTCGTCTCCAGGCCGCACTGCTGAAGGTGATGGGCCAGGAGGCCTGCCCTCTCGCTGGCTGGATGGTAGACCAGAACCTCTCGGGGTGATACGTGCTCGATCATCCTCATCAGCCCCCGAAAGTCCAGGTGATCGCTCAGCTGGATGGTGGGGTATGAGCTATCACGCCGCCCGGTCAGGAAATATTTTTTTCTTCCCGGCACCTGGTGAAGGCTCCAGGGGGTGACCACATTGAAGCCGCTGCCGTTGACTGGAGTCAGGGGGCCGGCCAAATCCCCCATCAGCTCCTGGGTCAGAACCAGGCTCTTCTCATCCATGCCGATCTCATCCTTATAGCCCATCGCCCTCATCAGAGCCACTGCCCTCTGCGCTTTGCCAAAGGCATAGGCCCCGAAGCTTGCCCCCTCCTCCAGAGCCTCATAGAATCCGGCCAGATCATCCTCGAAGATGCAGGAGGGATCATAAGGATCGCCATAATTGGCCTCTGTGACCAGATAATCGCAACGGGGCAACTGCTGGTAGTCCTTCACATCCCCGGTGACCAGCACCCTCTCCCCGTTCTCCGTCTGCCAGGAGAAGGCAGATGAGCCTATGGTATGGCCGGTGGGATGGGTGTCAACCCTGACCTCCCCCACCATGATGCTCTCCCCCACCTCAAAGGTGCGGCCCATGTACTCCCGCTCATATCGGATCTCCAGGGCGCGGGCGGTCTGGACTGATGCCACCGCCCGGGGGGAGTTCATGGCCGACTTGCCATGGTGATCGCTATGGGCATGGGTGATCAGATAAGCATCCGGCTGGGTGCAGGCCTTGGGGGCACGGCTGGTATCAATGGAGAAGAGGTGAGAGTCGAAACGAATGGAGAGATGAGGAGCAAAGTTGCCACGGCTGTTGATCCTTCTCAGCGGTTCAATGCCGCCCACGGATTTCATTCCCTCCTCCATTCTTCTCCTCTCCCTCCCTCAAACTCCTTCTCTCAAACCCAAGAATATGCAAATCGGAACCCTGCAGACTCAAAACGATATCCGGGCAATACAGCAACTACATCCGGAGCATATAACAGGCCTTTTTCTTCAGAGGCATCAGCTGTTGAGCTTCACAATCTCTTTTTGCTCCTCTGGAGGAAAATGCCGGCACAGCTCAGCCAAGAGCCTCATTGATGGCATCAGCCAGTTCCTTCTCAGAGGCGAGCCCCATCCACCTCTTGATCTCCACGCCGTCCTTTTCCAGTATCAATGTGGGCACCACAAATATGCCCTTCTCCATGGCCAGATCTCCCTCCCGGTCGACATTGATCTTCTTGAACTCAGCCACATCCTTCATCTTCTCAGCCAGTGCCTCAAAGATCGGGCCCTGCTGCCTGCACGGCCCGCACCAGTCAGCATAAAAGTCCATCAGTATCGGCTTTGCCATTATTCTTCCTCCTCGTCCATTATATCGAATTTGACTCCGATCTTAAATATCCTGCCCGTGGGGAGAACGAGCATCCTTCGACCAGTGCTTCTTCGGATCTCAGCCAGCACCTCTTGAATGCGCTCCTCTGTGGCCGAGACAGTAAACCACATATTATAGCCGCTCTCATTTGGCCGCAGGTAGTTATGAGAGATCTCTTGATACTGATTAACGATCTCGGCCAGTTCATCTGCCTCATCCCTGGAGACCTTCAGGGCAGCCAGGATCCCGCTCCGCCCCAGCCGGCGCATGTCGAGGATGGGGCCGATCCTCCTCACCAGCCCCCTCTCTTGCAGAGCGTCCAGCCTTTCTATGACCTCCCTCTCCCCCAGGCCCAGAACCTCGCCCAGATCCCGGAATGGCCTGGAGGTCAGGGGAAATCCCTCCTGAACCAAAGAGAGCAGCCGGAGGTCTATCTCCTCCATCTCCTCCTCCATCTCCATCTTAAGCCTCCAGGCGGCAGGAGGGATCGGACTGCAGGTAATCCCCGGTCAGGGCATAGGCCCGTGCCCGGCAGCCGCCACAGCTCCGGGAGTAGTCGCACCGGCCGCATCTTCCCTTCAGCCTTCCCTCACGCAGAGCTTGAAGCTGGGGTGAACTCTCCCATATCTCTATAAAATTCTTTTCCTTTATGCTCCCCACCTTGAGGGGCAGATAGCCACAGGGATAGACATCACCCTGGCGGGAGAGGAAGACAAACCTCCTCCCGGCCAGACAGCCGCCGCTTCCCCGGCCACGGCCTGGCTTTTTCAGGCGGGCATACTGGGGTGCGCAGGTGACCTGCACCTCCAGAGTCCTTCGATCGATCTCTCTTTCGATCTGATGGAGAATCTCCTCCTGCCGCTCTGGGGATACCACCTCCTCCTCCCTTCCCCGGCCGGTCGGAACCAGAAAGAAGAAGTGAAGGGCTGCTGCCCCCAGGCTCTCCGCCAGATCGAAGATCTCTGTGATCCCGGACTGACTCTTCCGGCTGACAGTGAAGTTGATCTGGAAGTCCACCAGGCCGCGGAGGTTCTCTATCCCCCTCATCGATCTCTCGAAGCTCCCCTGGCCGCGGACGAGGTCATGCTCTGCCGCCCCCGCCCCATCGAGGCTGATGCTCACCCGCGATACACCAGAAGCAGCAATCATCTGGGCCAGCTCCGGGGTGATCAGTGTCCCGTTGCTGGCCAATGAGACCCGAATGCCCAGTGATACGGCATGCCTGATGATCTCAAAGAGGTCAGGGCGCAGCAAGGGCTCCCCGCCGCTGAGGATGAGCATCGGCTGAAGCGGCGCAATGCTCTCCACAAACCTCATAGCCTCGTCTGTCCCCAGCTCCCCTCTGTCCGGCTCAGGGGAGGCAGAGGCGCGGCAGTACTGACAGGAGAGGTTGCAGGCAGCAGTCAGTTCCCATGCTATTATCAGCATTGCAGTCAACACAGATTGCTCTGGCCAATCTAGAGCAGTCCCTTCTTCACCAGCAGCTCGGCATTGAGGATGCTCGCCCCCGCCGCTCCGCGCACTGTATTGTGGCCCATGCAGATGAACCTGATTCCCGGCCTGATCCTCCCTACAGAGACCGACATCCCATTGCCCCTGCCACGATCCAGCCTGGGCTGGGGTCGATCTGGCTCGTCATTGACTATTAGCGCCTTCTTGGGCAGGGTGGGCAGATCCCCTAGATCAGGATTGAATTCCAGCATGGCCTTTTTCACCTCTTCTGGCGTGGGATTGTCCCTCATCCTCACCCATAGGGCCTCAGTGTGGCCGTCCATCACAGGGACCCGGTGGCAGCTTGCACTTATGGCAAAGTCGGCATGGATGATCCTCTCCCCATTGAAGTGGCCCAGGATCTTCTGGGGCTCAGTCTCACACTTCTCCTCCTCCCCGCCGATATAGGGAATGATATTTCCCAGAATCGCCATGGAGGGCACGCCCTCATAGCCTGCTCCGCTCACCGCCTGCATAGTGGCCACGTGCACCATCTCTATTCCGAACTTCATCAGGGGCTTCAGGGCCAGGGTGAACATTATGGTTGTGCAGTTGGGATTGGTGGTGATGTATCCCTCCCAGCCCCTCTTCTCCCTCTGCACCTTGATCAGATCCAGGTGCTCGTGATTGCACTCCGGTATGAGCAGGGGGACATCATCCATCATGCGATAAGAGCTGGTATTGCTGGCCACAGCACAGCCGGCAGCAGCAAAGGCAGGCTCCACTGACATAGCATCAGCAGAAGGAAGGGCGGAGAAGACTATATCGGCATCGACCTCTCTGGGATCGACATTGACCACTGTCATCTCGCCGATGTCACCGGGAAGCTCGCTCTCCAGCCGCCACCTGGCCGCATCCTTGTACCTCTTTCCCGCGCTCCTCTTCGATGCGGCAAGGCTGGTGAGCTCAAACCAGGGATGATCCTGCAGTCTCTCAATGAAACGCTGTCCCACAGCACCGGTGGCACCTAAGACGCCTGCTTTGATCTTGGCCATTATAAATCACCTAAGTTTTGACTGGGGAAGCAAAAGCCGGGGATGTATATATCTCTTGTCCGGAGGAAAAAAGGTTCTGGATTCTTTTAGAGAGGATCACCGCCCTGCGCAGGCCTTCCTTTGAATGCCGTAACTCTTGGCAAACTCGCAGTTGACCTCTACCACCTCCTCATTGAAGCCTTTGAGCCCCTCAGGCACAGGGCCCAGAGCATCCGCCTTCTCCTGGGTATCGATGACTCTTCCATGGGGCACGAAGCTTCCCTCTGCCAAAGTGACGCCTATGACTGCTGCCAGATGGCCGACGAAGCATCCCTTGCCCAGGGTGGAGGCATGAACCACGGAGTTGAAGCCCACAAAGCACTCGTCCCCCATCTTTATGGGGCCGTGAACGACTGCTCCATGGGCGATGGAGACACTATCACCCAGCTCGATGGAGCTTCCCTTGAGGCCGTGAAAGACGGCGCTATCCTGGATGTTGCACTCATCGCCGATGATAATGGGACTGGCCTCATCCGCCCGCAGGGAGACAGAGGGGGCTACATAGACATCCTTGCCAATGCGCACATCGCCTATGATTGTGGCCGATTCGTCCACATAGGATGAGGAATGGATCTGGGGCATGATCTCAGTGCAGTTCCATGAGGTCTTACAGTTGGCCTTGAGCATATTAGTACCACCATCCACAGTATTATCCATTCAGCTTAAAGAGATTGCCATTAACGATGATTGCCATTAACGATGATTGCCGAATGAAAAACTGCATCATAAGGAGATTGGCAGAGCAGTGAATAGACATGTGTAGAAATCCTTGGAATATTATAATCGATAATAGCGATAATTTGCCGCCAAATTTAAATATATGGGAGTCGAAATTAGTACAAAGTCATTGAATTATCCAGGAATGACGAGGGAGAGGATGAAAAAGATTTACAAATCAGATTTCATATCTGTATATTATCATTATATTAATTTTTATTTTTTTGATGTAGAGATGAGAACGAGCATACCGACCGGAAGGTGTTAAACTTATGGCAAATGATGTGAAGATATTTGGAATGCCGCCTGAATCAGGAAGATGGATCCTGGTTGTTGTGGGCATATTGATCCAGCTCTGTCTGGGTGCCATTTATGCGTATGGTGTTATAAGAGTCCCATTGCAGAATCATTTCACCGATGTCCTTGGATTGCAGGTCACAGCAATGGATATGACCTGGCCATTCATCGTCTTCTTATTATTATTCGCGCTGACTATGCCTTTAGCAGGCCCCTACATTCAGAAGATGGGCCCTAAGAAGGTCTGCACAGTTGGTGGAGCACTTGTGGGGATAGGCTGGATCGCCGCCTCATTCTCCTCCTCACCGCTGATATTGGCTGTTTTGTATGGTATCATTGGTGGTGTTGGAGTCGGGATCGCCTACGGCTGTCCCATTGCCGTCTCAGCGCAGTGGTTCCCTGATAAGCGTGGATTGGCGGTGGGATTGACGGTATTGGGCTTTGGATTCTCTGCTGCCCTGATCGCACCGATAAGCGATCTCTTGGTCGCAGATTATGGTGGGGTTATGAGCGCCTTGAAGATCTTCGGCATAGCATTCTTCATAATCACTGTGGTGCTCTCCCAGATGCTGAAGGTCCCTCCGGCGGGATGGTGCCCGGCTGGCTGGACAGCCCCCGCGCCAAAGCCTGGGGCGACAGCAACAGTTGACTTCATGCGCAGCGAGATGCAGAGGAACCCATCCTTCTATGGCCTGTGGTTGTGTTACACCATCGGCTCCCTTGCCGGCCTCACCGCCATAGGAATCGCCAAGCCAGTGGGGCTTGAGGTGGCGGCGGGTGCGGGCATGGCAGCTGTAGCGGCAGGAGCCCTGATGACCAGCCTGACCCTTCCCTTCGCTCTATGCAACGGCCTGGGCAGGCCCATCTTCGGCACACTCACCGACAAGCTGACGCCCAGAAATACAGCGATGGTAACCTATGTGCTCATCATCATTGCATGCCTGTTGCTCTATACAAATTATACCTCAGTCTTGATGTATACCATCGCCTTTGCCCTCCTCTGGGGATGCCTCGGCGGCTGGCTGGCCATCGCTCCTACGGCTACGGCGAGCTACTTCGGGATGAAGGATTACGCCAAAAACTATGGACTGGTATTCACTGCTTATGGTATTGGAGCAGTGATAGGTGGCATAGTCTCGGCCCAGGCCAAGGATATCATGGGAGGGTATCAGCCATTCTTCTTGATTGTGGCAGGGCTGGCGGTGTTGGGCATAATAGTCGCCTTTGTGCTGATGAAGCCACCGGTTAAGGGATAGTTCATCCTTTAATTTCAATTTTTTTATAAATTAACTTTTTTTCCAATAAGAGCACTTATCGTACATAACCTTTATTTGTTATGAACATCAATACCATTGTCATAACAGATATTCTGAGGTGAAATTATGTCCGATGTTGAATATAAGATGTTCTGCTGCAAAGATGTTGTGCCCACCTGCGGCTTTGAGGTGAAGGCAAAGACGGAGAAGGAATTGATGGAGCATATTCAGGTCCATGCTGAGAGCAGTCACGGCCTGAAGGAGATCAAGCCAAGCACCATGGAGAAGGTGAAGGCGGCAATAAAAACAGTTACGGTTAAAGAGTGATACGGGGCGGGCAGATGGGCTTTACCCTGGAATTTTTTTGTCTTGCCTTTATTTTTATCGTATTGAATTTATATCTTAATTTCTGCCTTCTTCCCGCTTTGCCAAAGCCTCATAGCCTGTCACCACATCCAGCAACTCCGATGTGATAGCCTCCTGGCGCTGCCGGTGATATTGAACATTCAGACGATGCTGATAATCCTCGATGTTCCTCTCTGCTGCCTGCATTGACGACAGTCTGCTGGCGTTCTCGCTGGCCAGGGAATCGACGAAAGCACGATAGAGGGAGAAGAAGAGATAATTCCTCACCAAGGCCGCGAATAACCGGTCAAAATCCATGGAGAAGGTGGGCAGGGTTCGAGACGGCCACTTTCTCCCGGCAAGCTCCTCAAGCCATTTGACATCCAGAGGAAAGAGCTGATCCATATGCGGGGCGAATACTGCCCCTGATGCAGGCCGGTTGTAGAACAGGAGCACCCGATCGAAGCCTCTCTCAGCCCTCCATTCCTCAATCCCTATCAACACCTCCAGCATGATGCGGGTGATGCCGGGATGGCTGCCAGAGAATGAGAACTGGGACTCTATGGCAAGCCCTGCCTCCAGGAGGCGGGAGACCACCCGCCCGCCCACGGCCAGCACTGCCAGCTCCTCAGGATCGATCTCCTTCAGTCTGGCCATGGCAAAAGAGGCGATCTGATCGTTGAAGCTGCCGCATAGACCCTGATCGGAGCCGAATATCACCGCCCCCAGGCGCAGCCTTTCAGGCTCTCTGGCGGCCAGGGGCTCGACCGGTCGATGCATTACCATGATTTAGAGCCCCATCTCTATGGTCCGGCTGTACTCCTGGAGAGATTGAACCGCCTGCTCGTAGTGATGGATATTGGAGGATGAGATGCTCTTCATTATCCCAACCACTGCATGCAGATCGGCGGCGTTCTTGGCCTTCCTTCTCAGCCTTTCCAGCCCTTCCATTTCTCTCCTCTTGTCCCCTTACGATGGCTATTTCTTCAGGACATCTTTGCACACTTCAAGAATCGCCTCTCGATCCCCGGGATTGAGCCTCTCTGCTGCCAAGATGCGCCGTCCCAGCTCAGGTAGCCGTTCTGAAAAAGCCTTCTGAATCGCCCTCTTGCTCTCTGCTATCTCTTCCAGCGGCACGCTGTCCAGAATGCCGGAGGTGGCGGCCAGGAGCACAGCCACCTGCTCTGCAGCCGGCATGGGCTCATACTGAGGCTGCTTGAGGGTCTCCCGGATCCGTCTTCCATGCTCCAGGGTCTTTCTGGTCACCTCATCGCTCCTCGCTCCGAACCTGGCAAAGGCCTCCAGCTCCTCGAACTGGGAATAGGAGAGGCGGAGGTCTCCTGCCACCTCATGGTAAGCGGGGAGCTGGCTCTTTCCACCCACCCGGGATACCGATCTCCCTATATCGATGGCTGGCAAGATGCCCTCTGCAAAAAGCTCTGGAGATAGATAGATCTGGCCGTCGGTGATGGAGATGAGGTTGGTGGGTATATAGGCGGAGATGTCCTGAGCCTCAGTCTCCACTATGGGCAGAGCAGTCAAAGAGCCACCGGTCTGCAGATGGGTGGACCGCTCCAATAGGCGAGAGTGGATGTAGAATATGTCCCCGGGAAAGGCCTCCCTGCCCGGGGGCCGGCGCAGCAGCAGCGAGAGCTCACGATAGGAGCGGGCGTGACGGGTCAGATCATCGTAGACGATCAAGACGTCCCGCCCCTTCTCCATGAAGTACTCAGCCATGCTGGTGGCGGCATAGGGAGCAATGAAATTGTGGCCCGGCGGATCCTCGCCGGTGGCCACAACGATGATGCAGTGATCCATGGCCCCATTATCTCGCAGATCGGAGATAACCCTGGACAGAGCAGACCTCTGCTGGCCAATGGCACAATAGACGCACAGGATCCCTTTATCGATCTGGTTGATCATGGTGTCCAGGGCGATGGCCGTCTTTCCGATCTGCCTGTCGCCCAGGATCAGCTCCCTTTGACCTCTGCCGATGGGGATCATGGCATCCACCGCCAGGATTCCGGTCTGAAGGGGGGTATTGACTGCAGCCCGGTCCATTATGGCCGGAGCCTCCCTCTCGATGGGCCGCCGCTCTTTGCCATGAATGGGCTGCCCCTCATCCAGCGGCCGGCCCATAGCATCCACCACCCTGCCCAGCAGCTCCTCACCCACGGGCACATCCATGACCCTTCCTGTTTTTCGCACCTCCTCCCCAGCCTTGATGTTATCGCTCTTATCCAGCATGATTGCCGCTACCTCGTCCGGATCCAGATTGAAGGCGATGGCCAATTTATTGTCTGGAAGGATGAGCAGTTCCTCTGACCTCGCATGCCTCAAGCCTCTGATGCGGGCGATGCCATTGCCCACAAAGGTTATGGTCCCCAGCTCCTCGAGCTGCAGAATTGGCCGCTGTTCATGAAGAGTCTGATCGACGGCATCAATAGCCCGGCCAACAGCCCGATCAAGGTCATCGGGTCCGGCTTTCTTCATCCTCAATCCCACCCGAGGCAGCAGCCTGTTCCGTCTTCTGATCCATGATCCGGGATAGATCCTCTCGCAATGAGTCCAGATAATCGGCGATGGACCAGGCAACCCTCAGCTCACGAGAAGCTATCTCCACCCCGCAGATCAGCTCCGGCGCAGCCACGAACTCCAGGCCGGGTTCAAGACCGGTCTTATCCCTCAGCAGTTCCCGTATCTTCTGTTTTTGGTCAGCGGGGATCTCAAAGCTGCTTTTCACCTTGACGGGCTCTCTTGAGTTCTCAAAGAATTCCTTGAGAGCCTCCCATTCCCTCTCCTCCAGATTCTGCAGATGCTGTAGATAACGATCTATCACCTTGCCCTCCAGGTCTGCATCAGCCAGATCGCTGAGCACATGGCGGGCAACAGCATAAACCTCCTCTCCCGCCCTCAGGCTCAGGTCAGCAAGCAGCACCTCCTTCTGCTCCTGCAATGACCTGAGCCAGTCCTCCTTAGCCGCCTCCACCTCAGATCTGGCACTCTTCATCAGATCGTTCTTCAGGTTCTTGGCATCCTCTGCAGCCCGGGCCAAGAGTTCCTGCCGCTGATCAGAGATCTCCTGCCTGGCCCGGGCGGAGGCCTCGGCCAGCTGGTCGGCCTGGATCCTCTTCTCTTCAGCATCCTTGAGCTGATCGCTTATCTTCTGCTCTCTCTCCTTCATGGATCTGATGACCGGCCGGTAGAGAAAGTGCCTCAGCAGAAAGACCAGAACCAGAAAGTTGATGATCTGGGCGGCAAAGGTGAAGTAATCGATCTGCACTAAGCCCTCCTATTTTGCTACATATCCCCAGAAGGGATTGGCAAAGATGAGGATAATGGAGATCACAAAGCAGTAGATAGCGATGGACTCCACCATGGCCAGGCCGACGAAGAGGGTTCGGGTTATGTTATTGGCCTCGTCCGGCTGCTGAGCTATGGCCAGCAGAGCCTTTGATAGCGCCCAGCCCTCTCCAATGGAAGGGCCAATCGAGCCTATGGCCATGGTCAGCCCGCTCACAACTATGGATGCCATGCCTATGGTATCAATGCTCGCAATATCGACAGTCATATAAAACTCCTTTTAGGATTTTATCTTCAACCTCATGGCAGTGCTCTCCTGGGCTGAGCTCGCTGAGACTATGTACACCGTGGCCAGAACGGCGAAGATGTAGGCCTGCACCTGGCCGATGAGCAGCCCCAGCAAATCCAGCAGCACCGGCAGGAACAGAGGGGCGATGGTGAGGAGTATGGCCATGAGCATGCTCTCGCTCATCATATTCCCAAAGAGCCTGACCGCCAGGGCCAGAGTACGGGAGAGCTCACCGATGATGTGGAAGGGCAGCATCAGGATTGTGGGCTGGGCATAATGCTTGAGATAGCCTCTGATGCCTGATTGGGCCACACCATAGATCGGGACGGCGAAGAAGACGCAGATGGCCAGTGCGGCAGTGGTGGAGATGGAGCTGGTCGGCGTCCTGTAGCCCGGCACAACATCCAGCAGATTGGCAAGAGAGATGAACAGGAATAAGGTGCCGGAGAAGGGCAGATATCGATCCGGATCCATCTGGGCGATCTCCTTTATCTGGCTTTGCATGTACCCGAGCAGGATCTCCAGCAGATTCTGTGAGCGGGAGAATGGCGGCTCTGGGGAGAGATGGCGTGTCGAGAGCCAGCCCAAGAGGAGCAGGATGGCCATCACCACCCAGGTGAAGAGTATGGTCTCATTGATGCTGACAAAACCCATTTGCCAGAAGACAACCTCATCCGGGCTCAACTCCACCATCGATTCCTCACCCCGCCAAGGCCCAGATGGCCAATGAGAGCAACCTTTGAGATCATGAAGCCCACCAGGCCACAGATCAGAGCACCCAGACCGCTACCGGAGATGAGGTAGAAGCCAAGAATGCAGATTGCTGACCGGACAAAGAAGCTGCCCAGGGCAAGGATCGCTGGCTGGCCCCGGGCGGGAAGATGCTTAAGCGTCAGCCATAGCCCGCCGAAGTAGAACAATCCCAGGCCGATTCCCAATGACATTGCCAGCACCAGCACAGCGAGATCAGCCATCAGAATCATTCATCATCAGTGCCCCTTATCTTCCCTTGCTCTTTCTTTACCCAGTACCAGGCATTGGCGCAGCCTGCTGCCAATCCTATGGATAGGAATGTGAGCGTCCAGGAGATCTTCCCCGGATATGATAGATCCAGCCAGATGCCGATGCCCACGCCGATCAGAGTGGGGATGGCCACTGACCAGCCAACCATGCCCATCATCCCCAGGCCGAACCAGACGCCACTCCTTCTCTCCCGCCTGGCCCTCAGCATGCGCTCCTCTTTTCTGCCCACCCTGGCGGCAAATTCGCTTCCCTCTTCTTCTCTCTGCTCAGCCATCAGCCCGACAACCTCATCTCCAGGAAATGTCTGGTGAAATCTGCCTCCAGCTTGGCCAGAATGGAACGGGTCTTTCTCTCCCCTTCATCCAGGGCCTCGAACTCCTCCTGTACCGTCCTGGACAGCCCGCCCAGATCCCTGCTGCGCACTGCTTTCCTGGTGGAGATCAGCACATCGGCGGCGCATTTGACCAGTATTCCTCCGTCCACAGCCAGGAATTCCTCGCCCTCCGCCGACTGGAAGGCGATGATGCCCGGGACCAGGGCGGTCACAAAATCGATGTGCTTGGGAAGAAGCCCAAGAGAGCCATCCTCGGCCTCGGCCACCACCCCCTTCACCTCCTCGTCCACGAGGATCTGGTCAGGAAGAATGACCTTCAGCCTCATTTTTTGGCCTCATCGATATTGCCTATCATGTAAAGCGACCCCTCGGGATAGTCCTGGAACTCGTCTTTCAGGATGCGCTCGCACCCGTCCAAGGCATCCTCAAGCTTGACCATTCTGCCCTTATGGCCGGTGAACTGCTCAGTCACAAAGAAGGGCTGGGTCAGGAACCTCTCCAGACGGCGGGCCCGATTGACGATCCTCCGGTCCTCTGCAGAGAGCTCTTCCAGACCCAGCATGGCAATTATATCCTTGAGCTCCTCATAATCCGCCAGGGTCTTTCTGATCTTCTGCGCTATGCGGTAATGCTCCCTCCCGACCACTGCCTCGCTGAGCATCTTGGAGCGGGACTGCAATGGATCAATGGAGGGATACAGCCCCTGGCTGGACATCCTCCGGGAGAGGACGATAGATGCTGATAGATGGCCAAAGGCATGGACCACAGCAGGATCGGTGAAGTCGTCTGCAGGCACATATACCGCCTGAACAGAGGTTATGGCTCCGCTCTCGGTGCTGCAGATCCTCTCCTCAAGCTCAGCCAGCTCTGTGCTCAAGGTGGGCTGGTATCCAACCCTGGAAGGAAGCTGCCCCAGGAGACCTGAGACCTCTGATCCGGCCTGGATAAAACGAAAGATATTATCGATCAGCAAGAGAACATCCTGATGGGCATCATCCCTGAAGTACTCGGCCATGGTCAAAGCAGCATGGCCAACTCGAAACCTGGCGCCAGGCGGCTCGTTCATCTGGCCGAAGACCATGACGGATTTATCCAGGACGCCCACCTCCTTTATCTCCCGGTATAGCTCCTCGCCCTCCCGGCAGCGTTCACCCACTCCACAGAAGGTGCTGATCCCCTGGTACTTGCTGGCCATGTTCTGGATCAGCTCCATAATCAGGACTGTCTTGCCGACGCCCGCTCCACCCAGCAGGCCGGCTTTGCCTCCCCTCTCCAGCGGGGAGAGAATATCAATCGCTTTGATCCCGGTCTCAAAGATCTCCGAGGCGGTGGTCTGGCGGGATAGAGGAACGGGGTTCTGATGTATGGAGCGCAGATCCTGGGAATCGATCTTCTCTCCATGATCTATGGGCTTTCCGAAGACGTTGAAGACTCTGCCCAGCAGCTTATCTCCCACAGGAACCATTATCGGCCGGCCGGTATCTATCGCCTTTGCGCCCCGTGCCAGTCCTCCTGTTGGCGTGAGGGCGATACCGCGCACCAGATCGAGGTCAAGGTGCAGCAAGACCTCAATTGCCGTCCCTTCTGCGTCAAGTAGATTGTGGATCTGGGGAAGCGATCCTGGAAACCTGACATCAACCACGCTCCCCCGGACTGATACCACCTCTCCCTCATCCTGACGTATCATGTCTCGCCCCGGCCAAACTCCAATACTGCTATGATATTAATATGTGATGAAAATATTTTTATGACAACAGGCATTCGTAAGAGGCAGTGATAGAAGACATCCCAGGGTGGGCCCTGCAATATAACCCTCATATGCTGATTGCCGGTTGGGCCGGCGGGAGCTCAGATCACTCCCCATGGACCACCAGAACGGGCACCTTTGAGTTGCGAACCACCTTTTCGGTGACGCTTCCAAGAAGGAATCTGGCCAGGCCTCTGGCTCCGATGCTGCCCATGACGATGAGATTGACCTTGTTTTCTGCAGCAAACTTCAAGATCTCATCTGCAGGATGGCCCTCGATCACCTTCGACTCGAATGGAATGCCTGCATCGTTGGCCATGGCCTTTATCCGCCCTGTAGCCTCTGCTCCCTGCTTTAGTAGCGAGCTTTTGAGTTCAGATATAACCTCATCTGCTATATTGAAGCTGAATTCGCCTGCAGCAGAATATTCCTTGCCAATATCGGCGACATACATAGCAGTGACCTTGGCCTTTGAAAGCTTGGCGATCTCAATTCCCGCCTTGGCTGCATTCTCAGCATGTCTGGATCCATCGGTTGCGATCAATATACTCTCAAACATACAGATATATTAGTTAAGAAGCATTATAAATCTGTTGCCAAGTGCCGAATCCAACGGGAACGGTTTGAGAAGTGCTGATGGATTTAGTCCAGGTACTCAGAGAGCTTCGTCTGCTCGACCAGGCACTTCTCCCCCGGTATCTCCACCGGGTACAGGCCGGTCAGGCATCCCATGCACAGGCTCTCCTTTGGCAATCCCACTGCATCCACCAGGCCATCGTGGCTCACATAGCCCAGGGAGTCGGCCTCTATCACCGCCTCCACCCCGGCGACAGTCTTATGGGCAGCGATCAGCTCCTCCCGGCTGGCCATGTCGATCCCCAGATAACAGGGGGCGAGGATGGGAGGGCTGCCTATGCGGACGTGCACCTCTCGGGCCCCGGCCCGGCGGACCATGTTCACCACCCTGCGGCTGGTGGTGCCGCGCACAATTGAGTCATCCACCAGGATGATCTTATGCCCCTCGATGTTCGGGCGGATGGTGTTCATCTTCAGGCGCACTGCCGTCTCTCTCATGTTCTGATCAGGCATGATGAAGGTCCGGCCTATGTAGCGGTTCTTCATCAGGCACTCGCGGTAGCTTATGCCGGAATGCTGGTGGTAGCCCACGGCCAAGGTTATCCCCGAGTCCGGGATGGGGGTGACGATATCGGCACAGGCAGGATGCTCCCGTGCCAGGTTGAATCCGGTGTTCAGCCGCACATCATATATCAAGCGGCCATCCATGATGCTATCCGGCCGGGCGAAGTAGATGTACTCGAAGATGCAGTGAGCCGGCTGGGGGGAACGGACAAGCTGATAGGACTTCATCTCTCCGTTCCTTAATACTATGAGCTCGCCTGGATTTACATCCCTTATCAGGCGGCCATTTAAGGTATCTATGGCCACGCTCTCTGAGGCCACCATTAACCCTGAATCGATCTCTCCTATGCACAGAGGCTTTATTCCCAGAGGATCGCGCAGGGCAAGTACTGTATCTCCCCAAAGGAAGATCAGAGAGTAAGAGCCGACGATCTTTCTTATCAGAGCGCGGACAGCTTCCAGGAGGTCATAGTGGAGAAGCTCCTTGACAAAGAGGTGGGCTATCACCTCAGTATCTGCCGTGGTGTGGAATATGTCACCTGCCTCTTCCAGCTTCTCTCTGAGTTGAGTGGCATTGACCAGGTTACCGTTATGGGCGGTGGCTATGGCGCCATCCTTGTATTTCACTAAAAGAGGCTGGCTGTTCTCTATAGTGGAGCGGCCGCCGGTTGGATAGCGGACATGGCCAATGCCAACCTGCCCGCGCAGAAGGGCGATCTGGGCTTCATCGAAGACCTCAGAGACCAGGCCCATGCCCCGATGGGTGCGAATGGACTTGCCATCATGCACTGAGATGCCGGCAGCCTCCTGCCCTCTATGCTGAAGGGCGTAAAGGGAGTAATAGATGAATTTGGCTGCGCCATTGGCCGTCTCATTTAATGAGATCCCTACAACGCCGCAGGCATCGTGCAAATCTGGCCTCTCTGGTAGTCTGCTTCTCCGGTGGTCGGCTTTTCAGGCAGTATGCCTCTCTCTATTAGTCCGCTCTTCCGGTGATCCGTTCTAGTAATCCGCTTTTCTCATCCACTTATGGCTTCTGAGTTTTGCTGATCTGCCAAAGCCGCATTGAACGCAGATCTTTCTCTTGAAATTAAACGAGATGCTGCCACAGCGCCGGCATCTGATATGCGATCTCTTATGGCGCTTTCCCATTGAAGGAGTACCCTTGGCCATCTAAAACACCTCAAGGCGATATGTATACTACATTGTCTCCGCGCACGATTACCGTTCCGATATTGCGGGCAACCGCACCTTCTGCTACCTCTTCCGTCTTATCCATCACCAGATTCATATGAATATCATAACCCTGAAGTTCTCCCCGGAAGACCCTTCCGTCCTTGAGCTTGACTATGACGGGCCCGTTCAGTGATTCATTCAGAATATCAAGCGGTCTCTGACCCATTAATCCTCTCTCCAGCATTGATAACCGCAAAAGGCTACGGTTTTCTGACTTGCTCGTTGCATATTTAAACCTATCGGGATATCTGAAGAGCATGAAGATTAAATCCAGGCACCACCTCAAAGGGAGCGATGCCAGGAAGGTTGTGGCAAGTATTGAGCCGTTCCTGGATGACTCATCTGTCCTGCACAAGGCCTCCCTGGAGAGGGCGGTCAGCGATGAGGGCATCGATCTCATATTCATGAATGGCAGACCTCTGATGATGGTCGTTGATGGTGAGCCATTCTTTACTGTCCTCGGGGCCATCGATCTGTCGCCCAGAAGGAGGCTGGTGATGGTGGATTCGGGTGCAGTGCGGTTTGTGGTGAATGGGGCGGATATCATGAAGCCGGGGATAGTCCAGGCCGATCCGGAGATCTCACCGGGGGATCTGGTGGTGATCATCGAGGAGAGGCATAAGAAGCCCCTGGCCATAGGGCGGGCCCTGGTCGCCGGTACGGAGATGCGTGGAGAGGGCAAAGCAGTGAAGTCGCTGCACCATGTCGGCGACCAGATCTGGAGGGGACTGGAGGGATAAGATGGAGGAGATTGGAGAGCTCATTGGAAAGGGATTTGCCGTCTGGCAGAGAAACCTCAACCTGTGCATACCCTATATCTTCAGCTCTTTGGCAGCGATGCTGATCTTCATGGCCTTCGCCATGGCAATGCTTGTATTCGCATTTCCCCAGATGGAAAGGTATTGGAAATTATTCCTGAGTCTTGAGGGGCTGGGAGAGGTCGGGGCGGCAGATGAGATCTATGCCCAGATGGTGGCCTCTTTGATGGATCTTGATTGGCAGTCCTATATGCCGATATTTATTCTCATCCTGGGAATGATACTGCTCCTCTCTCTCGCTGGATCGTACTTCAATGCCGGGGCCATTGGCATGGCCAGGCAGGCTCTGGAAGAGGGAAGATCTGCCATCTCTTCCCTCTGGTCTGCGGGAAGGAGGCATTTTTGGAATATGTTCCTCCTGAACCTCCTCATTGGACTGATCGTGATGGCAGGCGTGATCTTCCTCCTCCCGGGAATCGAGCAGATTGTTGTGAACCCGCCCGATTACCAGCAATATACTGAAGGGATGGGCCTGATCCTGGCCGGAGGGGCGATATTCATCATCTATGCTCTGCTCCTGTCGATTATATTCTCGCCTGCCCCCTATGCCCTGGTGCTTGAGGGACTGGGTCCGGTGGCGGCAGTCAAGGCGGGCATAGAGTTTTCCTCAACAACAAGTTCGATGTACTGATTCTATGGCTGGTGGTAGCAGCCCTATCTCTTGTCCTGCAGATGATAGGCAGCTCCTTCACGATGGGGGATGAAGTCACATACCAACCTCTATCATTGATCATCACCCTGGCGAATCTCCTGGTCTTAGCACCTCTGGCCAATCTCTGGTGGACAAGGCTTTATATGATCAGAATGAGGATGCTCAATGAGGAAGAGGTGAAGGATCCTTGGTAGATTTTCCCGGTTTGAGCTATTCGGAGATCATACTGCGCTTCAGGCAGTACAATCTGCTCTGGCAATCTGTGATTGCCGCTGTCTTTGTCCTTTTGATCTACATTCCGTACTCCTATTTTCTGCTGAGATTGAGCTTCATAGAATCGATAGCTATGGCGCTATATTCCTCTGTGCTCTTCATGGCTGTATACTATCTCACCTCCACATTCATCTTGAAGAGGGTCAGAAAGGCGGCCATTCAATCCCACGGGCCGAAGAAAGGGTTGAGAAAATAGGCCGCCGGCCAACCGGGGCAGCCGGCCAGCCGAAAGTATAAGTCCTGCCACCGGCAAATAATGATCCCGAAGGGTTGAAGATGGAACTTATGGTTGTGAAGATGGAGATCCCTGAGGGATCAAATCTTGTTTTGGGGCAGAGCCATTTCATAAAGACGGCAGAGGACCTCTATGAGGCCATGGCCGGCACTGTCCCCGGGGCGAAGTTCGGCATAGCATTCTCCGAGGCCAGTGGCGAGTGCCTGGTGCGAACCGAGGGCAATGATCGGGAGCTGGTCGAGGCAGCAAGGAGAAACTCACTTCAGCTCGCCTGCGGCCATAGCTTTGTGCTGCTGATGAAGGGGGCCTTTCCGATAAACGTTCTCAATGCCATCAAGTCCATCCAGGAGGTATGCGGGATATTCTGCGCCACCGCCAACCCCCTGGAGGTGGTTGTGGCCCAGACCAATCTGGGAAGGGGGATCATGGGGGTGATCGACGGATTCGTGCCCAAGGGGGCTGAGAGCGACCAGCAGGTCGAGGAGAGGCGCCACCTGCTCAGGAGGTTTGGATATAAACTTTGATCTGGCGGTATCAAACGGCCGGGTCTTCACCCCCCAGGGGTTGAAGAGCATTGAGATCTGGATCAGAGAGGGAAGGATTGCTGCTCTGGGCGGCTCACATCGGGCAGCAGAGAGGATTGACGCCCGCGGAATGCTGGTCCTTCCGGGATGCATAGATGCTCATGTCCACTTCCGTGATCCGGGACAGACATACAAGGAGGACTGGCTTACCGGGTCTGTCTCTGCCGCTGCAGGAGGGGTGAGCACAGTCATCGATCAGCCGAACACCGATCCCAGAACCCTGGACCGCCGGTCATTCGAGCTGAAGCTCCAGTCGGCGCGGGCCCGTTCGGTGGTGGACTACTGCATCAACGGCGGGCCGGGAAGGATCGAGGAGCTGAAGAAGGCCGGGGTTCAGGCCATCGGGGAGATATTCTCTTATGAGCACAGCGACACCGATCTGGCTGGGATTCTCGCCCGGACGAGAGGTCTGGGGCTATTGGCCACTGTTCATGCCGAGGACGGCTCAATAATCAGGGAGAGGAGAGATGAGCTATCTGAGCAGCATGATCCTTCAGTCCACTCCCTCGCCCGGCCGGTGGAGGCTGAGCTTCGAGCGATAGAGAAGGTCTTGGCCTGGTCGGATCGCCTGCATATCTGCCACCTGAGCAGCGGCCCGGGCCTCAGGCTGATCGAGAGGGCGAGGCAGAAGCGGGCGTTGGAGGGGATGGGAGAGGGAGCGGAGACGACTGGAGGGCATAGCAGCCCGGCGGGGCTCAGCTGCGAGGTCACCACCCACCACCTTCTTCTCAATGTCGATGACTACAGGAGGCAGGGCTCATATCTGAAGATGAACCCCCCCCTGCGCAGCCAGGCGGACAACGAACGGCTCTGGGATGGGCTGAGGACGGGGAGCATCGATATTCTGGCATCAGACCACGCCCCCCACCTCCCGGAGGAGAAGGCAGAGGAGATCTGGGAGGCGCCATCTGGCGTTCCCGGGGTGGAGACAATGCTGCCGCTGATGCTATTTGCTGTGCGGAGAAACTTTTTATCCCTGGAGAGGCTGGTGGATGCCCTGGCCACCAGGCCGGCGAGGATCTTCTCCCTTGCCCATAAGGGCTCAATTGGAGCCGGAATGGATGCCGATCTGGTGCTGGTGGACTCCAAGAGGGTAACTGAGATCAGAGCTGACCGGCTGCACAGCCGGGCGGAGTGGACCCCTTATGAGGGGATGAAGGCCATCTTCCCCCGGATGACGATCATCAGGGGCTCTGTGGTCTGGGATGATGGCCTGGAGGTTGAACCGGGATACGGACGCTTCCAGGGGATGCAGCTGCAATGAATGCAAAAGGCTTTATGAGAACAGAGCAGTATTTTCTCTTATGAGATCCGATTCTTCAGGCACCAGCGATCTGGAACGCATGATCGGCAAAGCAGCAGTGGAAGCGGCGCGGATGTCCAGCCAGGCGAGCCAGGCGGCAAAGAAGATCCTGGGCGATGTTACGGCTGAGATAGGGGAGGCCAAGAGCCCTGACCAGGCACCGCTTGACCTCATAGATGCCGATTCTGAGCTGATAGCCCGGGTGGCCCTGCCCGGTGCGAGCAAGGATGAGATCGACCTGAGGGTGACCGAGGACAGCCTGCATATCGATGCCAAGGCCACTCCCAGGGAGGGCAGATATCTGCGCCGGGAGCTTGGCTCCATAAGCCTGAAAAGGGAGATAAAGCTTCCCGTGGAGGTCAAGCCGGAGCAGACGAAGGCAGCGTTCAAGGACGGCATCCTGGAGGTGCATCTTCCCAAATTGGTAGTGGTTAGCGCCCAGAGGGTTCAGGTGGATTGAGGCTGGCATCCAGCTGGCCATCATTTTCCGGCTCTTCGCTGTTTTTTTTGAGCAAACGCGGGGATGCCATCCCCCTCATCAGAGCCGATATATGCATAGAAATATAAGCAACATCCGGCAAAAAGCTTTATCTACAGGCGCATATATCCCCAAGAGAGGAGGATAAAATGAGATCTCTGCCGGCCAGATGCAGACTTTATTCTGATTATCCATTAGATGATGCTGGCCATGCCTCATTCTCAGCATCATTCTCAACACCTTTCTCAACACCTTTCTCAGCATCACTTTCAGCATCATTCTCAATTCCAACCTCCATTATGGGCAGAGCGAGGGGATGGTGCTGAAGCCCACAGTGGCCCGCTATGCTCTGACCGATCGGGGCCAAAGGCCTCTCCTCACTGAGGCCCTCCCCCTGGCGGAGAGGGTTCACCGGGCCCTGGTGGAGCTATCCGATGGTTCAGCGGTGTTCACGGGCTGCGACAAGCTGCACCGCCCTTTGCAGGGCCACAGGCATGCTCATATCCTCTGTGAGTCTAATCCGGGCTCTGATTCGGAGGGCAGGGGCGAGATCACAGAGATCAGCATCTATGTTCCCATGGGCTTCGGCTCTGGGGAGCAGAATGCTCTGCAGAGGCTGAAGGAGATCTATGATGATCACGGAGGCATCTTAGACCTGCTCTATCTGGGATCGGGCAGCCTCGCAGACTATTGCCGCACAGGCGGGAGCCCTCTGTTCACCAGATCGAAATGCTGGGTCTCGCATACGCCCTTTCTGCCCACCCGCCATCCTAAGGCCACGAGGGCGGGGGTGCCCAAGCTCGATTCTAATGGGCGGCAGATCGGCAGCCCGGAGCACGATATACTGCGGCTGCTGGAGCTGGCGGGGTTTCCGGAGGTGGTGGCAATAGAGCCGGTCTCAAGCAGGCTTCTGGGGGGCAGAGCGGTTCCCTGGCAGGAGTTCGTCCGCAGGAGAGCGACAGATGAGAGGAGGCCGGCAGCCAATGGGGCCGGATATGGATTCCGGATCGAGTTTGCAGAGGCAGTGCAGGGGCCGGTGGCGGTGGGGTATGGGGGGCATTTTGGGATGGGGGGGTTTGAGGGCAAAAGCAATACTCAGATCTACGAAAAATACAAAAATATACAATAATGCGGAGAATATACTATGCATATCATTACCGAACTTTTAAATCATCCAATTCTTTCAACTGTTGGCGCTGTAACAACTCTATTTGCTCTTTTCAGTTGTATTCTGGTGATTTTAACAGGTTATCTCTACTTATAGAGCATTATTCAGGTATGGATTAGAATCGAAAGGGGTTTAGCAAAAAGAAAAATAGCTGTATTTGCAGATAGGGAGTTTAACAGCTTAAGGAGCATGCTTGTGGATTCTGGGTTATTCTTGAAGTCAAACGTCGTGCAGATTGAAAAAAATTCCATCAAGAAAGCAATGGGCATGACTCTATTCTTAGTTCATTGGGATAGTTTTGAATCACAAATAGAAAAAATCTTGGAGTTGAAAGAGGATCATGTTGGATTGATAATCTATGCTCCACAGGATGAAGGAAAAATCAATCAAGCTGAATTTAACAAAATTGCTAATGAGCGGAATACCATTGTAGTAAATCTCAGAGGGAGGCTTCTCAATGACATTTTTATTAGCATGATTACCACAGGCAATCCCCCCTCAAAATATTAATTTTTTTATAATCCAAAGGCCTAGCCTGAGCAAATCGACATCGGCGATTGGCGGAGTGGGGCCACGGCGATTTGAACGCCGGTCACAGGACCCCCAGTCCTGTAGGATACCAGGCTACCCTATGGCCCCGCGTAGCTCTCCTTAGGATGCAGAAGTGGCATATAAGTGTTTCCCATTGGATGAGATCTGCTTCCGCCTCAAGAGATATCTGCTGCCGCCTTTATGCGCCAGAGGCAGGAGAAAGCTCTATGGCTTGGACTGCTCCCCCTCCCCCGGAGAGAAGCCCTCCAGAATATAAGCGGGTTCTTATTCGATATCAGCCATTCTTCACACCCACGTAGACCATCCACAGGCCGACCACCACAGTGAAGCCGAATAGCACCAGGCTCTCGATTGCCAATCCATTGGGCAAGCCGACGAGCACCACCATCCCCATGATCACAGATCCTGCCCCCATGCTCATCACCCCAACCCTGGCAGTGAGGGGATAGGTCAGAAATCCAAGGGCTATAAAGGCAGCAGCTAACAAGAGCGGGGCCGAAAATAGAGGGATGGATATGTCCATAGCCTGCAGTCTCCGGCTGGCTACTTATAGTTTCTCCACAGCTACCTCGCCAAGATGTATGATGATTCAGCCAAGAGCCAATCCCCTTTGCCCGCAGGGCAGTGAATGAACCTCTAATCTGAGTTCGCCATCTATTTACCCTCAGCTCTCATAAGAAAGACGGATGAAGCGCATTTACATGGACCATTCCGCCACCACCCCTGTGGCGCCCGAGGTGCTGGCGGCCATGCTGCCCTATTTCAGTGAGAAGTTCGGCAATGCCTCCAGCCTGCACCAATCAGGCCGCGAGGCCAGGCTGGCTTTGGAGGAATCAAGGGAGGAGGTAGCAGGCCTGCTGGGGGCAAAGCCGGAAGAGATCATCTTCACCTCTGGGGGCACAGAGTCAGACAACCTGGCATTGAAGGGCATAGCCCGCAAAAACCGAAAGAGGGGAAGGCATATCATCACCACCCAAATCGAGCATCCGGCAATCCTGGAGACCTGCCGCAGCCTGGAGAAGGAGGGCTTTATTGTGACCTACCTGCCAGTAAGCAGGGAGGGGCTGGTCGATCCCTCCGCCCTGGAGGGGGCCATCCGCCCGGAGACCATTCTCATCTCTGTGATGCACGCCAACAACGAGGTGGGAACCATCCAGCCTCTGGAGGAGATCGGCCGGCTGGCAGCAGAAAAGGAGATCTATTTTCATACCGATGCCGTGCAGAGCGTGGGCAAGATCCCGGTGAATGTCGACGATCTAAAACTCGATCTGCTATCCCTTTCCGCCCACAAGCTCTACGGGCCCAAGGGGGCAGGCGCTCTGTACATCCGCAAAGGGACAAAGATCGAGAGCATCATCCAGGGCGGAGGGCATGAGCGCCGCCTGCGCTCCGGAACTGAGAACATCTCCGGCATTGTGGGCCTTGCAAAGGCGGCGGAGCTGGCAGGAGAGAGGATGGCTGCCGAGGGGGAGAGGTTGACCGGCCTGCGCGACCGCCTGGCTGAGCAGGTCCTGGACAGGGTCAAGGAGGCCTGGATAAATGGCAGCATGGAGCGGAGGCTTCCCGGAAACCTGAACTTCGGATTCAAATATGTGGAAGGAGAGTCGCTGCTACTCTTTTTGGACACCAAGGGCATCTGCGTCTCCACCGGTTCCGCCTGCTCATCTCATAAGCTTGAGCCAAGCCATGTCCTCCTCTCCCTGGGCCTTAAGCCTGAGGAGTGCCACGGCTCCCTGAGAATCACCCTAGGGGCATCCAACACCCCAGATGAGGTGGAGTATGTGGCGGAGAGCATAGTCGAGGCGGTGGAGAGGTTCAGGGGGATATCAGCGCTGGGAAGATGACTCTGCTATTCAAATGCCTCTTAATTTTTTATTATTTGGATTTTTGGTTTTGCCCGATCGGTCATCTCGCCCATTGTTCTTGGATTTGATCCCTCTTTTGCTGATGGATTCTCCATTCTCCAGAAGAGAATTATTCCCTACTCAAAGGAGAGTTCGGATAAATCTCTCAATAGAGGTCTCATCACTTAATTATTAGTTCTAATAGATAATAAGGATATTAAGGCCATCTTTATGTGTCCATTTTCACCTCAGCGCTTGACGTAATCGTCTATATAAATATGGAACCAAATGGATATGTATGTAGCATATGCGTTAGCAGATGAAAGATTATTTATCTGTATATCTATTCAGGGGATCATGCCTGCTTAATATCAATCTGCTTTTTGATCTGCAAGCTATGCTGAGACTCTGATGATATGCATGGAGATATACTGATGGCAAGAAAGCTACTTCGGCTGGATTGCACCATGAGTTCGCAAGGAGAGAGACAATGAAAAGAAGCAGACAAGAGATCTTCTCCCAAATCCTGAAAATATGCCTGGATGGAGCAAATAAGACCAAAATCGTATATCAAGCTAATCTGAATTTCAGAACAGTAAATTCGTATCTGGAAATACTCATCAAGAATCAACATCTAATAGAGACCGGTCAGGGAGAGCTGGTGTTGTACAAAACCACAAGAAAGGGGGAGGATCTCCTGGAATGTATAGACAAGGTCAACGATACATTATTTCAGAAATGATATGCAGCCTCATTGAGGACAAAGAGAGATGGCCTTTCTGGTTGCATATCGATTCCTGGAGGCCGGCATCCTGGCCTCAGGAAAGCCAGCCTCCCGATCTCAGGAAAGCCGGCCTCCTCAAAATTCCATCCCGCCTCACATAATATCGTTTGTGGCAAGCGAGGTCACAGTGGGCTCAAGAGTATCCGGCGAGGCATTGCCAGTCTCCTTACCCTCCTTGGTCTTCTGATTCAATCTCTCTCTCATAGCGGCAAGCCTCTCCTTGCTCTTGCTGACGCTGGTATTGATGTTAGTGGCCACAGTGGCATTCAGGCTGGTGGTATTGTTGTCAGGGGCCTCTGCTGTTGCACTCTCGTTTGTCGTTGCAGCCACCGCAGGCAACGGCTGGACAGCTCGCCCGGCGGGCTGAGATACGCTCGCATTCTTCGCTCCAGCCGCCCCATAGACCTGCTCATCTGTGAGCGGGATGTAATCGATATCAAAATCGATGACAATGGGATTGCTGGTATAGTAGCCATATACCAGAGCCGCAGGCCTGCTCTGCAGAGAGATGCCGCTGAAGCCCACCAGCACCCGTTCCCTGCTTGCTCCTCCTTGAGCTATGACCTCAGCATCGAATCCTGCTGTAGCACTGTAGGGCCAGCCCCACTGATCAAGAAGGACGAAATCCTCCGGGCTGAATACCACATCCTGGGTGCCATTGTTCTGGCCACGGAGCTGTACCACTATTCCCTGCTCATCGGGATTGATCAGCCAGTCTACGATCCCATAATACCTTATCAACAGATCCTGATTGCTCGCTTTGGGTGTGGCCCACCAGTTGATATCGATCGGCCTTCCCCCTTCAGGAGTTGCAGTGATCAGCTTGAAGAGGCTGTTCTTTGGGACCACGAAGTAGACCAACTGCCTTCCCTCGTTCAGGGGTTTGTACATCGCTGGATCGTAAACCGAGCCATTCTGATCCATCATCTGATAGGTGGCATTGGGGGCATTCAAAAGCCCGGTGTCCACCTTCAAGATCTCCTCGCTGTAATTCAGATCATAGGGCATCCTGATTGCTCCAAACAGGATGACTGTAGCATTTCCATCACTGGCCTGCAGAGGTCGGGCTCCAGCCGTGCCCATGGCCAGAGCCAGTAAGAAGGTCAGAGTAATTATGCACATCTTATTCATTGAATATCCCCACTATTGTCATCATCTCTTTAATAGGGCAGATTTAATGCTCTCTGCCTTATCTACATTTTGCCATTGTCTGCATTCCATCACCCGTTATATACATTTTATCCAGGACTCTGCATCCAGGACTCTATTGGGAAATCTATATCTCCCTGTTCTATCATATCGATCGGCGGTGTTCTCAATTGTCAATGCCTATCCTTGTAACCTGCGGCCTCCCTTATGCCAATGGGCCCTGCCACCTGGGCCACCTAAGAACCTATGTACCAGCGGATATCTTCGTCCGGGGATTGAGAAAGATGGGCAGAGAGGTACTCTTCGTCTGCGGCTCAGATGCCCATGGGACCCCGATAGTGGTCAACGCCGAGGCCCAGGGAATGACTCCCAAGGCTCTGGTCACCAAATATCATCAGCACTTCGATGAGATCTTCCAGGGAATGGAGGTCGATTTCGATTTCTTCGGCGATACCGATGGCCCTGTCAGCCACAACCGCACCAGAGAGGTGGTGGAAGCCCTCATGGAGAATGGCTACGTCTATCCCAGGGAGATAGATCTGGCCTACTGCTCAGAGTGCGAGCGCTTCCTGCCAGATAGATATGTGGAGGGGGAGTGCCCCTACTGCGGCAAGCCCGCCCGGGGCGATGAGTGCGACCTGGGCTGTGGCCGCCACCTGGAGCCAGGAGAGATCAAGAATGCCATCTGCAAGGTCTGTGCCGGCAAGGCGGAGTACCGCAAACAGACTCACTACTTCTTCCGCCTCTCCGGATTTCAGAATTTCCTGCTTGAGTACCTGCAGACCCTGGGAGGAACAGCCTCGGCCAGAAATTATGCCATTGAGTGGGTGCGCTCAGAGCTCAAAGACTGGTGCATAACCCGCAATATGACCTGGGGGGTCAGATTTCCAGGCAACGATGACCTGGTGGTATATGTTTGGGTGGACGCTCCTATAGGCTATATCGCCTTCACTGAGGAGTGGTGCACCAGATCGGGCCGGGACTGGGAGGATTACTGGAAGAAGCCTTCCCAGATCATTCACTTCATCGGCGGAGATATCGTCTACCATCACTGCATCTTCTGGCCGGCGATGCTCGAAGGAGCGGGATACACCCTCCCCTCAGCAGTGGTCGCCAGCGGCATGCTCAAGATCGATGACAAGAAGTTCTCCAAATCCCGGGGCAATGTCATCTGGGTGAAGGACGACTACCTGGACCAGAGATTGCATCCCGACCTCCTCCGCTATTATCTGGCCAGTTACACTGCTCATAACAAGGAGGTCAACTTCGCCTGGAATATATTTGCCGATAAGGTCAACTCCGAGCTGGTGGGGGCCTTCGGCAACTTCCTCAACCGTGCTCTGACCTTCAGTGTGAAGAACTTTGAAGGAGAGGTGCCGGAGGGCAAGATCGATGCCGATGTCCTGGCCAGGATAGAAAAGACCCTGGCCGAGGTTACATCAAGCCTGGAGGAGTATGAGTTCAAGAAGGCTGCAGACAGTGTGATGGCCCTGGCCGATTACGGTAACACCTACTTCCAGAGCCATGAGCCCTGGAAGCTGATCCGGAGCAACAAAGAGGAGGCAGGATCGGTTCTTAAGAGCTGCCTGCAGATCGCCAAAGCAATGATCATTCTGATGGAGCCGGTCATGCCGGCAAAGATGCAGGAGGCCTGGAGGCAGCTGGGCATGCCCGGGGAGGTCAAAGAGAGGGCCTTCAGTGATGCCATAGCACCCCTGGCCTCCGGCCAGAGCCTGGGCACCCCCGAGATACTCTTCGATCGCCTGGAAGAGAAGTTCGTCAAGGACCTGGAGAGCATCTTCAGGGAGAGGATTAAAGAGGCCGAGTCCAGGGAGAGAGAAAAAACAGATAAGAAGGAAGAGGTGGAAAAGGAAGAGGTGAAAAAGGAAGAAGCGAAAAAGGAAGAGGCGAAGAGGGGAGAAGCGAAGGAGGGAGAAGCGAAGGAGGGAGAGGCGAAGAAGGAAGAGATCTCCTTTGAGGACTTCCAGTCCATGGATATAAGGATCGGGGAGATCAAGAGTGCAGAGGCCATCAAAGGCTCAAACAAGCTTCTCAAGCTCAAGGTGGATATAGGGGGAGAGGTCCGCCAGGTGGTGGCAGGCATTGCCCAATCTTATTCAATGGATGATCTGGTAGGAACACAGGTGGTGGTTCTGGTCAATCTGCAGCCTGCCAAGCTCTTTGGAATAGAGTCACAGGCTATGCTCTTAGCAGCGGATGTGGCAGGCAGAGCAGTGCTGCTCAGGCCGAGAGAGGCTGTGGAGACGGGAACTAAGGTGCGTTAGGAGGTTATTATTTTGCTCCAGATAGAGAATCTTTCCAAGACTTACAGGTTAAATGACAGAGATGTTGAGGCCTTAAAAGAGATAAACTTCATCGCCCAGCCGGGCGAGATTCTGGGGATAGTGGGCAAGAGCGGTGGCGGAAAGAGCACCCTGATGAAGATACTGCGAGGCATGGAGAGCTTCGATTCCGGCAGGATCCTCCTGGATGACATCACCATCACTCCCACCTCCAGCGAGGAGGAGATAAGGGCGCAGATGGCAGCCACAGCCATACACCTGCAAAGAGACTTCGCCCTCTGGACGGAGTCCGCCCTCAACAACATAGTAAGAAGAATCCATTCACGCAAGACCGGCTATGAGGTTCTGCCAATACCTGAGGATGCTGATTACGAAGAGATGTACAGAGAGGGGCTCTTCTACCTCAGCCTGGTGGGCCTGGAGAAGAAGGCCAACCACCTGGCCACCATCCTCAGCGGCGGGGAGAAGCAGAGGCTTGTCATTGCCAGGCAACTGGCCAAGAAGCCCAAGGTCCTATTGCTGGATGAGCCGGCCACTATGGCCTGCCCGGCGACAAAACAGGAGGTCTTGGATTCCATAAAAAATGTCCGGGATAAGCTAGGCCTGACCATCATCGTCGTCTCCCATCTGCCTGAGATCCATGAATATCTGGCAGACAGGCTGATCTGGCTGGAGAAGGGGAAGATCGTTGCTGATGGTAAGCCAAGAGAGATACTGAATAGGTTCCTGGCAGGAATTGGAAAGCCCGAGCCTCTGGCGCCAAGAAGGAATCTCGGTCCGGCGATCAAGGTGAGAGATCTATCCAAGAGGATCTGCCAGGTCTGCACGGGAGAGGTTCTTGAGGTCCTCAGGATGGAGAAGCTCAACCTAGACATAAACAAGGGAGAGATAACCTCATTCATAGGCAACAGCGGCGGGGGGAAGACCACCCTCCTCCAGATAATGCAGGGTATCAGGCTGCCCGATGAGGGGGCAGTCTATTATCGCTATGGTGATGACTGGGTGGATATACTCACCTACTCACCCCAGAGGATGAATGTTCGCCGAACTTTGGGAATTATGTATCAGGAGTTCGCCCTTTATGCCGGTGAGACCATCATCGATCAGATCGCTTATCATATGGGCATAAAGAGCACTGATGTGATCGGATATGCTCGTTCTGTGGCTGAGGAGATGGGCATAAGCGACAAGGTGCTCGATATCATCTATGCCATGACGGATATGTCAGAGGAGGACGCCAAGGCCGCACTCGAGTCTTTGGGGCTTACCAGAGATATATTCAATGACCTATTCCCCCGTTTCCCGAGCAGCGAGGCGCAGAGGTTTGCCGAGCCGATCTTCGAATTGCTCTCTTTGGATAAGAGTGTGATGTGGAAGCTCCCCGGACATCTGTCCGGCGGGGAGCTGGTTAGGGCCTCACTGGCCATTCTTCTCGCTGCCAGGCCAGAGGTTATGATCCTGGACGAGCCATTTGGAGATATCGATCCCATCACCTTGCGGGAGGTCTCCAATGCCATAAAGAAGATCAACTCTGAGCTCGGCACAACCATCATCCTGGTGAGCCATCATGTCGACTTCGTGGAGGAGGTCTCCCACCGGGCTATTCTCATGGAGAACGGGGCTCTGATTGCGGACGGCGATCCCAATGAGGTCTGCAATGCTTTCATCTCTCGCTGCAATGCCCCCTATCTGATAAATATGCAGGAGCGCTATGCTGTTCATGGATGATCGCTGATGGATTCGGATATAGAGGAGATCTACTGCCAGGTGGCAGAGAGCATATCGCCTGAGGAGTTCGAGGAGCGGGTGAAGGAGAAGGTAGCCCTGATGGCCGGTCTGTGCGACCAACGGACTGCGGCCATGCTGGTGGCCAGAGATCTGGGCAGCCCTGAGGTTCTGACTAAGATCGGTAGCATCAGGCCGGAGATGGGAAATGTCACCTTCAGCGGCAAGGTGATCGCCGTCTCTCCGCTGCGTGAGTTTCAGCGATCAGACGGATCTTTGGGCAGAGTGGCCAACATCACCCTGGGAGATGAGACCGGCTCAATCCGTGTCGCCCTCTGGGATGAGGAGGCGGAGCTGGTCAGGTCGGGAGACATTGCCGTCGATCAATGCCTCAAGGTGAAAGGGGTGGCCAAAGAGGGGTATGCCGGAACTGAGGTGAGCCTGGGCCGCAGCGGCGGATTCGAGGAGATAGATCAGGATATTCGTCCCCGAATCGAGCCGTACATGATCGGTGAGCTGAAGAAGGACATGAGCGATGTCAGCCTTCTGGCGGTGGTTGTAGATCCGGGTGAGATAAGGGAGTTCGAGCGCCGAGATGGTGGCAAGGGGCTGGTTCGAGGGGTGACGCTGGGGGATGAGAGCGGCAAGATCCGGCTGACCTTATGGGATGAACAGGCTCAGATGCCCCTTCTCAAGGGGGAGACTCTGGAGATCGTGGGGGGCTCTGTGCGGGAGAGATATGGCCTGCTGGAGATCCAGACGACAGGGAGCACGGCGGTGCGCAAGAGCAGCAAAAATCTCGATTTCTGTGAGAAGATAACCCCCATCGATGAGCTGAAAGAGGGAATGCTCTGCAGCGTATCCGGCTTCGTCTCCGGCTTAGGAGAGGTGCGGGAGTTTCAAAGGGATGATGGTAGGACTGGGAGGGTGGCGAATATCTACATCTCTGATGAGACCGGCCGGATCCGGGCTGCTCTATGGGGTGAGCATGTCGATCGACTGATGGAGGTGGATCTTGGATACAGGGCGGAGATCATCGATGCACAGGTAAAGAGCGGCTGGAACGAGGGCCTGGAGCTCTCCTGCGGATGGCGCACCAAGATTACTTTCGCCCCGCCTGAGTAAGGGAGTTAAGTGAATCATGAGATCATCTAACAGAGGAACTGTGAAGATGGCAATAAAACTACTGGAAGACCTGCCGGGCGTTGGTCCGGCCACTGCAGAAAGCTGCGCGATGCGGGGTACAGCTCAATTGAGGCCATTGCCGTTGCCTCCCCTGGTGAACTGGTTGCTGCGGCTGAGGTCGGGGAGGCCACTGCCGCCAAGATCATAGCCGGCGCCAGAGAGGCAGCAGACGTAGGGGGCTTTGAGACCGGAGACCGCATCTTAGAGCGGAGAAAACAGGTGGGTAAGGTCACTACCAGCAGCAAGAACTTCGATGAGCTGTTGGGCGGTGGCATGGAGACTCAGGCCATAGTGGAGCTTTATGGAGAGTTCGGATGCGGCAAGACCCAGGTCGCCCACCAGATGGCAGTAAATGTCCAGTTGCCAGTGGAGATGGGAGGACTGAACGGCTCCGTCATCATAATTGACACTGAGAATACCTTCCGTCCAGAGCGCATCGACCAGATGGTCAAGGGGCTGCCCCCCGCACCCGATGGCCGGATCTGGGAGACGAAGGACTTCTTAGAGAATATCAATGTAGCCCGGGCCTTTAACTCCAATCATCAGATCCTCCTGGCGGAGAGCGCCATGGACCTGGCGGAGAAGGCTAAGGAGTCTGAGAGGCCAGTGCGGCTGCTCATTGTGGACTCAGTGACCTCTCACTTCCGGGCAGAGTATATAGGGCGGGGCACATTGGCAGAACGCCAGCAGAAGCTCAACAAGCATCTGCACGACCTGATGCGTTTCGGAGATCTGAACAATGCCCTGATCCTGGTGACCAACCAGGTAATGTCCAAGCCGGACACCTTCTTCGGAGATCCGACCAAGCCCGTGGGAGGACATGTCCTGGGTCATACCTCCACCTTCCGGATATATCTAAGAAAGTCAAAAGGAGAGAAGCGGATCGCCCGTCTGGTGGATTCGCCCAGCATGCCCGATGGGGAGGCTGTCTTCTCAGTGACAACAGAGGGATTGAGGGACTGAAGACAGGGAAGGTCCCCTGTAGCTTCCCATGGGCAATCCTGGGATCGCTGCCTGTCCCGTCATGGCGTCTTTTCCATAAAAACATGCCTCAAAAACCGGGGGATACCAGCCATATCCACCCGGCCAGACTCCTCTGATCAGGGCCACCTTATTGATCATCATATGCTTAGCTCTGATCCGCCTGCGACCAACTGCAAATTAAGCTGATCCGGGTACGGATTCAGGGGGATGATGGCCAACTCAACCCAAAGCTTTAACGTCTCCAGCGCTCTTCTTCTGCCATGAACCTAGGTCGCCTCTTCAAACCGAAATTCAAACCACGCATAGCGGAAAGCCCGCCATTTAATTATCTGGAACTGAGGAGCAAACCCTTCTACATTGTGGCCTCAGTGGAGGTGGGCAATACCACCACCAAGTGCATCCTCACTGCTACTGATCTGAATACCGGCAAGACCTACATCGTGGATAAGACGGTGAAGATGACCAGAGATGTGAGGTCGCCAAAGGCTGGAGAGGAGATCTTCGCCCATACCATCAGCGGCACGCCCCTCACCAAGGAGTCCGTTGCCGAGCTGGTGAAAGACACTCTGATTGAGAGCCACGAGAGAGCCCGGCTGGACATCAAGACCGATCTGGACTTCGTGGTGCGCTCAACTGGTGTTGTAGCTGAGCTTGACTCCCCTGAGCAGGTGGGGATATTCATTCAGGCCCTGGCCCAGGGCTGCCTCGATGCCGGTGTCCCCCCCCGGCTCATGACTCCGGCGATGAGCATCCATAACATCCTGGATAAGTTCAAGAGATATACCATGATCGAGAAGGTCATCTTCATGGGAGCAGTTGCCTCATGCTTCCCTCCCCAGGGGTCCACTGGAGTGGAGGTGGTGGCCAATGAGATGGAAGGTGAGCTTGCCACTGCCGGAATAAAGGAAGGGAGCCGCTGGACAGATGTGGACTTCAGAAACCCCTGCCTCTCTATGGACTTCGGCACCACCCTCGATGGCAGGGTGACCAGTGAAGAGCTGCCCTATGCCCATACCATAGGCAACCTTCTGGGCCTGGCAGGGGCCATACCGGACGCCGTAGTCCAGGGAACGGGGCTGGTGGACAGGAAGATAGGTGCTACCCTGGACATATTCGATGCCGGCCTGAAGCCCGACTATGGAAAGAGGGCTCAGGATTATGCCGGCCGGATCGAAGAGCTGGTGATAATCGAGAAGGTTCCGCAGAACCGCAATAAATACGGCCTGGTGCCGGTTAACCCGGAGGCTGCAGCCAAGAACAATGTGGTTCTCATCGGCTGCGATGTGGGGGTTAACGGCAGCGACCTGGAGAAGCTCTCCGAGATCGGCGCGGATATCAATAGCGCCAAAACCCGTGACCTGCGGGTCCTCTTTGGCGCTTTGGACCTGGTCATGGCCCGGGTGGCCCGCCGGCTGGTCCAGGTCGGGATCGATGAGGGCATAGTCACCGGCCACACTGCCATCGGTGTTACAGGAAGAGCGGGCATCACCGGCAACAAACCCCGCCTGATCTTGGAGGAGATAGACAAGCTCGGGCTGTATGACCAAACGGACAGGAATGTGGTCTTCGTGGATGATGGCCTGGCCAGGGGAGCAGCGGTTATGGCCCGCTGCATGAACTCCATGGGAACTCCCAGAAATCCACTGGGCGGAATTCGCAAAGGGGGATGCATCCTCAAGAAAAGGATGAGCTATGAGGCGGAAAAAGGCCTGGTCCCCGCCCCCCAGGAGGCCCGACCGGACAGGGACACTCATGCTTATTTTGAGGGAGGGCATAGACGATAGAAAAGATATACGATAAATAAGAAGGATTAAGCAGAAAATGCCATCGTCCAGATCGCACCCACCGGCCAGGTCAGAGGAGGAGACCCCTGTATCAGTGCTGGCTGTAGAAGAGCAGGAGGAGGAGATATGGATCTCTTCAGAGGCGGTTGCTGCCAGCGGATTCCCCCCCTGTATAAAAAGCATAATAAGCGGTGTTGAGGGCAAAAAAGGCATGCACAGGAGGGGAGCGATCCTGGCCTCATTCCTGGGTCAATGCGGCTGGAGCCATGAGGAGGCGGGCGTTCTGTGGCAGAGTGCAATATCAGCAGAGGAGAGGATCTTCAGGAAATGGTTCCGGAGGATGAATTGCCCGAGATGTGAGACTATGAATAAGCAGAGCAGAGGCTATCCTGATCTGGGAGTTGCGGATCTGATGCTATGCAGACCGGATGAGGTGTGCCAGAGGATCAAAAGCCCGGTAGAGTACGCCGCCCGGCTGTTCTCCCAGGATGACCACTTCAAAGGAAGACAGGAGCATATTCGAACCACATTCCTGGTTCGTCTTTTCAACTGGAAGACAGGCAAAGAGTTCGATATCAAACTGACAGAAGCTGAGAAAGAGGAATTGGAGAGCCTGAAAAAGAAGCAGATGGAGAGGAACAGCCTCAATACCATATTGACCTTCAACTGGTCCAAGTCCAGGGGGAGGCTCCGTCCCAGGTTTCGCCTTATGGAGAGGGAGAAGTATCCGCTCCGAAGGCGGATTCTATCTGAGCTTCTTTAGGGCTCTTCGCTATTCCATGTGGGCAACTTCAGGATAGCAGTAAGCGGACTCAATCATTATGATATCAGGCATGAATCCCGGCGCAGAGTCAGCAGGCAGCGACATATCCCATGATAATCCCAAATCCCGGCAGTCATGACGTTGTAAGGACCAAGCTATAGGATTAGAGATCCCTTAAATCCACCCACACGAAACAGCGAGGAGCCTTCTTTAATGGCTCAAGAAGGACCAGGGTCCGGTTCGAGGACATTTATCTGCAGAGCATCGTTGAAGCTCTCCCTTCCCTGCAATGATGTAGCAGATATACTGATGCTGTACCTGCCCGGTGGGACGCTGGCAGTCCAGATGCCGGTGTACTCATCCTCCAATCCCTTGATCAAGACTATATTCCCAGAATTGATTCCGGCAGAATTCCTGATAGTGGCGCTGGCGGTGATGCGGTTTTTGCTGTTGGAACGGCTGAGATTACCGGCATTCTCTCCCTCACTGACAGTGGCAAAGAGAGCAGTGATATTGACGGTGCCACCGGCGGTCACATTTATCGGATCGGCATTGATTCTTTCCAGGATGATGGAGGGGGTGGCGGCAGTGCCGAGAATGGCTCTCGTCTGAGCGGAAGTGGTAGCTGCTTTGTTCTCTTGATCTTCGGATTCTTTCTCAAACTGAGAGCTGGTCATGCGCGCCACCTTGGGCCCATAGTCCTGTTGGGTTTCATTGATGGGAATACCCTCCAGAAAGCTGGTCGCGCTCTTAGACCAGTCCTCTTCCTTGGAGCAGGTTGAGCAGGCGGCTGAGGCGCTGAAGCTCAGGGCTGATATGATCATTATAACCATGATGCCAAGCGATATGAACGCGGATTTCTTCATATTCGGGCCCGTTTGCACTTTATTTATATCATCCTAGCGCCCGAGAATGCTCCATCAGCAATCTCTCTCATCCATCCATGGCAATGATTATCCGGGCAAACGATATAATCATATATAAGGAGCATCAAATTTCTATACAGATGAAGAGGCTAACTGCTTATGTCTCTGGCAATGTGCAGCATAGCGGATATCGTGCCAGGGTCACGGATATAGCCCGCATGCTGGGATTCAAGGGGACTGTCGAGAACCTGGATGATGGCCGGGTTAAGATCATAGCCGAAGGGGATGAGGACAAGCTGAGGTGGTTTGAAGAAGCCATCTGCATCAAAAATTCCCTGATTAACGTATCCAGCATAGAGAAGGAGTACTCCTCGCAGAGAGGTGATGTCAACCGGTTCTATAAGCTGGCGGAAAAAGGAGAGACTGATTCTCGTCTGGATACAGCCGCGGATCACCTTAAAAGTCTGATCGTTGCTGTGAACTGTATGAATGATAACCTCGGCGGCAAGATCGATCAGATGAATGATAATCTCAGCAGCAAGATCGATCAGATGAATGATAATCTCAGCAGCAAGATCGATCAGATGAATGATAATCTCAGCAGCAAGATCGATCAGATGAATGATAATCTCAGCAGCAAGATCGATCAGATGAATGATAACCTCAGCAGCAAGATCGATCAGATGAATGATAACCTCAGCAGCAAGATCGATCAGATGAATGATAATCTCAGCAGCAAGATCGATCAGATGAATGATAACCTCAGCAGCAAGATGGATGTGATGATCGATCTGCAAAAGGATGCACTCTCCGGCCAGGAGATTCTCATTGAAGAGGTGAGGCAGTCCAGGGAAGATATAAAGGGAGGCCTGGACCAGAGGTTCGATAAGCTGGAGAGCGAGGTAGCAGAAATGAGGGGCGCCCTTAAAAGCAAGGGCATCATATAAAAAATTCTGTGATATTTTAAAGCATCGGGTAGCCCTTTTTTCTTCCTTAACCTCCTGGTCTTACGCTTCCGCAAGCCATGCGAAATCCTGGATGTATCTCGTCTGTGTGCAGCAATAATTCTGAGGAGCAAATGATTCAGTCCTGCTCATATTGGCCCAACCAATGTGGTTTTTTGCGAACTAAATTCTACTCGCCTTCGATCCTCCTCTTCCATTGTTTTGCCTCCGCTGCAACCTCTGGCTTTTCCAGCACACCGGCAACAGATTCTATCGCCTCCAGATAACGCACCATCTGGTCTAAGTAATTGATCAGATCGCCCTGGTAGGCATACATACCATATCGATCGCTGAAGGAGTTGATTATCTCCTCCGGGCTATTGCCCTCTGCTCGCAGATCGAGGATGGACAGTGATATGCTCTTTTGGACGCAGCCGCAATAGGGAGACTCTTTGCAGCTGCAGCGGAGAAAGTCGCGGATGAAGTCCAGACAGTACCTCTGAATCTTCCTTTCCAGCTGGTTGATATCGGAGCTGCTTAATAGATCCAGGAATGAGCCGTGCATTGCCCTCTGGGAGATCTGCATACGCAGCTTGGTGGATATATGCTCAGCAAACTTCAAATAGAGGGCCTCAAAGCCCTCCAGCTCCACTGCCACCTCCAGAGCAGATCTGCCTTTGCCGATCATCCGGGCGATGATATCTGCCTGGTCCGGGGTGAGAAAATGGGCCGCGGCTGCCGCCCCCAAGCGGGTGGGCTCAAAACCTCTGATCAGACCGCCCCTCTCCAGAGAACGCAGAGTGCTGTCCAGGTCATCCAGGCCCAGAGTCAGATGATGCAGCCTCTCCAGCTCCTGGCGAGACCGGGCAGCCACTGCATTTGCCAAGACCTCCTCTTGCTGCTGCTCATCAGAGAACTCCGGGGCCACATCCTCCATAGCGCCATGCAGAAGGGCGAGGGCCACCTCATCCTCTGACTCCCCCCGGCCGGAGCTGAAGCGGCGGCCCGGCTCGGCCAGGATATAAACCAATCCCAGGTCATGATAGCCCGGCCTGCCTGCCCTTCCCAGCATCTGGTTGAACTCGTGCACATTTAGCCAGTTGATGCCCATGGCCAGGGACTCGAAGACCACCTGAGAGGCAGGAAAGTCCACCCCAGCCGCCAAAGCAGCCGTCGTCACCACTGTACTGATCTTTCCCTGGCCAAATAGCTCCTCAATCCTCTTCCTCTCAGGGTACTGCAGGCCGGCATGATAGGCTGCCGCCCCGGGTATGGCCTGAGCGAGATTATAGCAGTTTTTGCGAGAGTTGGTGAAGATGATGGTCTGGCCGTGGTAGCCGGTGGACGAGGTCAGCCTCTCCGCCTGAGCAGCCAGCTCCCGCAGGAGCTTTCTCTTCTCCTTTCCCGCAGAGAAGATGAGATGGCGTTCAATGGGCACCGGCCGCACCTCATACTCCACCAAGGCTACATCCAGCCGCCTGGCCAGAGCCCCCGGATTTCCCACTGTGGCGGAGAGAAAGATGAACTGCGCCTCCGGAGCGGCATTTCTCAGGCGGGCGATCAGTCCCGCCAGACGGTGGCCCCGTTCAGCATCCTCCAGCATATGCACCTCATCTATCACCACCGTTCCCACCCGCCCCAGGCTCTTTTTTGTGCGGATCACCTGATCGATGCCCTCATAGGTCCCGGCGATGATATCGGCGTCCAGCCTCTGAGCAATCCTCCTGCTCTTCCCCAGACGGATGCGGCTTGTTCCCACCCGGATGGAGGTCTGAAAGCCCAGCTCATTATAGGCAGAGAGCTGATCATACTTCTGGTTGGCCAGGGCCACCAGGGGGACCAGAAAGAGGAGCTTGCCCTTTCCCTGCAGAAGATTCTTGACCCCCGCCATCTCGCCGATCAGGCTCTTGCCAGTAGCAGTGGCGGAGACGACCAGTTGACTTCTTCCCTCCAGGAGGCCAGCCGAGATCGCCCTGGACTGAACGGGCAGGAGCTTGGTCAGCCGGCGGCGCAACAGCTCCTTGAGGGGGGCAGGCAGTTCGATTGAATCCAGGGGTAGGCTGGAATCCTCCTGGCTCGCGGGAATGAGGTCAAACCGGGTCAGCTCCGGCTGGAGCCTCTGCAAAGATAGCAGGCCGATGACATCATCCAGGATTCGTCTCTTCTTCAGAATCCGGGCCAGATGAGACCGGGCGGGGCGGCTCAGATGATGAAAATCGGCCTCTCTGAGAAGCTCTGCAGCTGCACAGTTCTCACAGATCCGGGCTCCTTTGTAGGTTATGGCATCCTGCCCCACATAGGTCACCCTCTTCTGCCCCAGGCAGTGGCCGCATACCTGGACGAAACGATAGGAGAGCTGATAGGAGTCCAACAGCTCCTGGAACTTCTTTTCCAGTGCCCCATCTCCCCGCACGAGGTAGATGGCCGCCGCTTTACGAAGCAACCTTACGGCATCCTCCGGAGGAAGATACCTCTCCCCTTCATTCTTTTTTCTGACCAGGAACTTGAAGACCCGTGGACCCTGAGGCATATCCTTCAATCGCAACTGGCCCTCAAAGAGGACATTATTCCCGCTTTGGGGCAGAAGAAGTATGCGAGATCTGTCCGCCTGGGCAAGAACCTGAAAAGTCATATTTGGATCTGCGCATCCAGTTCAATCAAGGGTGAGGTCTACCAGCTCGTACTTCAGACCCTCGGACTCCAGACGGGTGAGAAGGCTGGGAATCTGCTCGTCCACGCTCACCACCAGAGAGCTGATGCCATGATATGCCGCCTCCACTGCGAACTCCTTGGCTCCAAAGAGAACATCCGGCTCCCGTCCGGCTTTTCTCAAAGCCACCAGGGCCTCAACCCCCAGGCATCCCACCATCCTCTCCTCCGAGAGCAGTCTCTTTAAGATCGCCAGGTCAATGCCTCTCGATCCCCCCATCTGCACTCGAGGGACCTTGCACAGGGTCACCCTCCCCTCCTCCAGGCTTATCATTCCCTTCAGGTCTGATACGCCCACATCCTCTCCTGCGCAGACGCTGGCGATGACCGTCCCGCTGGCCTCGATATCCTCTCTCCTGTTGGCATACAATAGACCATTTCTCATCTCTAAAGAGACCCTCTCTCCCTCGGCCAGCTCGGATTCGGCTATCGCTGTCCAGACGGATACATGGCTGATTATCTCCTCCATCACCACTCGAGCATATCGCTTCAGCTCGGCAGCATTCTCCAGCAGCCACTCCACCCCCTCTTTGGTGATGCTGTAACGCATCCGGCCGTCGGTGGTGACCAGGCCGTCTGCCACCAGCTCCTTGATGTACTCTGAGATCGCCTGAGGGGTGACACCCAGCTTGTCTGCCACCTCCTTTTGGCGGAGGTTGGGCTGATGGGCGGCGATCTCTACTAAAATCTGAAAACGGGAGCTTTCCCTCTTACTCTGCAGAACATTGACCATCAGAAATCCTCTTCATAGGGCTCTATCCTCTGCCCTCGCACCGCCAGGCCTTCTGCCCTCTTGGCCACGCCACGAATGAAGACCTGACTGAGTCCCAGCTCCCGGGAGAGGTTGGAAAGCGATCGATTGCCTTTGTTGACCATCTTCTGCAGATCCTCAGTTGCCTCCCGGAGCTCCTCATCGGACATGAAGGTGAGACTGATCAGCTCGCTCAGATCCTCCATGGTCGCCCCGAAGTTGGCCTGGATGCGGGAGTAGGTGGAATGATACTCCTTCTCCGGGCTGGCGCCGGGCTCCGGCACCCTCCATTTCGTCTCTATCAGGCCGCTCTTGCGCAGGAGAGCTATGCTTCTGTGAACACCTGCCTCATCGCCAAAAAGGTCAACCAGCTCCCGCTCAGTGTGCCATTCCCGGCTCAGTTCATCGAACACCTTTTTGTGGACGGCTGAGCCGAAGGCCTGCAATAATGGAACCAGATCTGATGGATCATTGATGATCCGTGTTCTTTTTCCAGTCACTAGAACCTCGCAGAGATAACCGGGATTGACATTATGTCTTTTCTTTGATAAAGCTTTTGAGGATCAGATCAGCCTGATCGTCTCCAGGTTCATGGGAGCCATGGTGGGAATGCGGAATCTCTTATAGATGGAGCTGGCCAGATCCAGGCAGTTGCCCTCTTCGCCGTGGTTGGTCAGGACCCGGCCCGGCTTGGGATAGATGCGCCGTATGTACTCCATCAGTTGCTGGCGATCGGAGTGGCCGGAGAAGCCATCGACTGTGGTCACCTCCAGGTTGATCTTAACCGTTTGGGTCTTTCCATCCACAGATAGCGGAACCTCCTTCCAGCCCTTCTGGATCCGCCTGCCCAAGGTCCCCTCCGCCTGATAGCCGACGATGACCAGGGTATTCTTCTCATCCGGGCCCAGGCGCTTGAGATACTCGATCACCGGCCCACCATTGAGCATGCCGCTGGTGGCCAGGATCACACAGGGCGGCCCCTCTACTATCTCCGTCCTCTGCTTGGGAGACTCCACCTGCACAAAGCACTCCGCCAGGAATGGATTGATGCCCTTATGGAATATCAGATCCCGCAGATCGCTATTGAGATACTCAGGATAGGTGGTATGAATGGCAGTGGCCTCATAGATCATGCCATCCAGGCAGACCGGCACCTCATCGATCACCTTCTTTCTGATGGCCTCCTCCAAGACGACCATAACCTCCTGGCTGCGGCCCACAGAGAAGGCGGGGATGATGACCTTGCCCCTCCGGTTGATGGTCTCCCGCACCACCTTGATCAGATTTACCTCCGCCTCCTTGCGAGAGGGCTGAAGGCTGTTCGCCCCCCCGTAGGTGGCCTCGGTCACCAGGGTCTCCAGGCGGGGGAAGTTGCATACCGCCGGATCGAAGAGCCTGGTCCTCTCGAACTTAAAGTCTCCAGTGAAGGCCACATTGTACAGGCCGTCACCGATATGGAAATGAGCTATGGATGAGCCCAGGATATGCCCGGCGTTGTGCATGGTCAGCTTGGTATCGGGAGCAATGTCGGTAACATCACCATAATTGAGGGTGATGGTATGCTTCAGCGCCTCGCGAATCATCCCTGAGTCGTAGGGAAGACGGTTCCCTTCTCGACCGGCGATCTCGATATAATCCAGTTGCAATAGAACGAAAAGATCCCGGGTGGGAGGGGTGCAGTAGATGGGGCCCTCATAGCCGTACTTATAGAGCATTGGAACAAGGCCGGCATGGTCCAGATGAGCATGGGTCAGGACTACGGCATCGATCTGGTTTAAGGGATAGACCTCGGGCACATAGAGGTAAGGGGTGGCTGAATCATCCGATCCCACATTTATTCCGCAGTCGATGATGATCCTGGACTCTGGTGTGGAGAGAAGCATACAGCTCCTTCCCACCTCGCGACAGCCGCCCAGGGTGGTTATTCTAACCCACTGATCCTTGGAGGCGATATCCCGATGGATCTTCCTGCCCACAGTGCGCAGGATGCTCTTTCTCTCGCTCTGTACGCTGCGCAGGTAATCCTTGATATTGGCTATGGTCGCAGATCTCACCGGCGGGGTTCTGACCACCTTTGGCGTCCAGCCGATGAGCTTTGTTATCTCTCGCAGGGTGGCGCCATGGCGGCCGATCACCAGCCCAGGCTTCTCCGCCTCGATCTGCACCTCTCCGGTCTCGCCATCGAAGTAGTAGTTGGTGAGGACAGCCTCTTTGGGCACCACCTCCTGAATCTTGATTATTGCTGCTTCAGGGTCTGCCAATACCTTCAGGTCAGGCCGGACCACCACTCTCTTGCGAAGCTCTTTGGCGAGATTTCTTATGATCTCGCCATCATCTGCCAGCTTCCTGGGATCATCGGTGTATATGACCAGCTCCGGGCCCTCGAACTCCAGCCCCGTGACGTTTATCTCCGGGGGCAGCTTGCTCTGCACCTTGCGTTTGAGCTCAAAAAGTACTTCTTCCACCGACAATATTACACTTCCAAAAAAGATTAAATGATATTCATTATCTCCGTGTACTCCGGCTCGCCTACCTCCTCATATTTATCTGTAATCCTAACGAGCTCGATCTTATCGCCGGAGGCTGAATCCCGCTTCAGAGCATTGCGAATTGCCCTGGCCGCGAGGATTGTGCCCTCCTCGACGCTGATTTCAGGTTTGTACATGGCCTCCAATACTCCATAGGCGACTGGAGAGCCGGAGCCTGTAGCGACGATCCTCCGTTCCTCTATCTGGCCTCCCAGGGCATCAAGAGAATAGATCCTGGGGCCATATCTATCCACGCCGCCCATGATCAACTGAACCATGAAGGGATAGTATCGCCTGGATGAGAGTATATTGGCAAGCATGGTGGAGACGGCCTTGACCGTCATCCCCTCGCCCCTCTGCATCTTATAGAGCCTGGCCTCCACCTGAACCATCCGGACCAGAGACTGGGCATCACCTACACCTCCCGCAGTGGTCATAGCTACCAGGTCGTCGATCTGATATATCTTCTTGGCCTGGCTGCTGGCTATGAAGCTGCCCATGGTAGCACGGCTCTCCGATGCAAGGACCACACCTCCATCACAGAGTACACCTACCGTAGTTGTACCTTTGAACACCTCGACCATTCAATTACCTCAGCTAAAATCAGAAAATGGACAAGCATGCTAGGGGTTCTGCAATATAAATACTTTTTGCAAGCCCTTCGATCGGCTGAAATACGAGAGAGGGCAATGGCATGATGTGATCGATTCAGGAGGCTGGATATAGCAGAATGGAATGCGTCTGGCTGGGATATAGCAGAATGGAATGCAGCAGGCTGGAATATAACCGATTGGATATACAGATACTACATCCACCCCATAATCTATGACACCAGCTACAACCCGGTGGACACGATCACCTGGGGGCTGCTGCTGGGACTGGCCGTACTTGGACTGGTGAGGCTCTTTCGCCGCTATAACCTGGTGATGGACGAGCGGCTGGTCTTATCCACCCTGCCCTACATCCTGGCGGGATCGAGCTTGAGGGTGGTCGAGGATGCAAGGCTGATCGAGCCGCCCTGGAGCTATCTCTTGATCACCCCCATCATCTTCTTCCTGGTCTTCTTGGTCACAGCCGGATCCTTGGTCATCACCAGAAGGCTTCTGGGGGAACAGTTCCACCACTGCTACGCCGCCATAGGATTTGTCTGGACTCTGCTCAATCTCATATTGCTCAGTGGGGTGGGCCTGGAGAACGGCTGGGTCATCGGGGCGGTATTCCTCCTGGGCTCCGCCCTGGCTGGAGGATTGCTCCTCTGCCGCCGGGCTCTGCCCGCTCTCTCCTTCCTGGACGATGGATTCAACCGGACGATCATCTACGCCCATATGCTTGATGCCAGCTCAACCTATTTGGGAGTAGACTGGTTTGGCTACTATGAAAAGCACGTCGTCCCCACATTCCTCATCGACCTTACTGGAACGGCGGCAGTGATGTTCCCCCTGAAGCTGCTGGTGCTCCTGCCCGCCCTTGCCCTGATCGACAAGACCATTGAGGACCGATCCTTGAGAAACCTCACCAAGCTGGCCTTGATCACCCTGGGCCTGGCCCCGGCGGTGCGAAACACCCTGCGGCTGGCACTGGGAGTGTGAAATGCCATTGAGATGGGGATAGAAGATCGGGAACTCAATGCAAAAGCAGGGCGGCCGCGCCGGCAACCAGCGGACGAAAGGGATAGAGGCGATGAGCAGGGCGGCGAACCGGTCAGTCGCGGTTCAATCCAACCACAGAGAGATGAAGGGCAAGCAAGCCTCGCCCTCTTCCTGTTAGACCCATCTCACATACTCTATCCCGCATACTCTATCCCGCATACTGGATCGATTGCCATCCTCTTCATCCCCCAGTGCCCTCAATCCTGATGGCTTTCTGTCTCGTTGCTGGAGGCACATACCTTTTGAGCAGCAGGGAGAGGGTGACCACAGTCACAGAGGAGAGGGCCATGGCAAGTCCGGCCAGCTCCGGCCGGAAGGTGATGCCGTAAACAGGGTAAAGAGCCCCTGCAGCCACTGGAACCAGCAGGGCATTGTAGGCGAAGGCCCAGAAGATGTTCAGCTTGATTCTGGATATGACCTTGCGGCTGAGTTGAATAGCAGCCACAGCATCCAGGAGGTCATCTTTCATCAGCACGACATCCCCGGTCTCAATAGCCACGTCAGTGCCGCTGCCTATGGCTATTCCCACATCCGCCTCTGCCAGAGCGGGGGCATCATTGATCCCGTCTCCCACAAAGCCCACCCGGCTTCCCGCCTCCCTCAGCCTGCGCACCTCATGAGCCTTCTCCTCAGGCAGGACCTCAGCCAGGGTCTTTTGAATGCCAATCCTCTCTGCCACCCTGGCCGCGCTGCGGGGATTGTCTCCGGTGATCATCACCACCTCCAGATCCATCCCCTTCAGCTCCTCGATCGCAGAAGCAGCCGAGTCCTTCAGCTGGTCGGATATGGCCAGGACGCCCCCCGCCCTGCCATCCATGCCCTCCCTGCCTTCCACAGCCAGCAGCATGGCCGTCTTTCCCTCCTCCTCATAAGCAGCCGCCTTCTGGAGGAGGTCATCAGGAAAATCGATATTCATCTCCCCGAAGAGGATCCGGTTTCCTGCCACCACTCTCTTTCCGTCAACTCTGGCAACCACCCCCTTTCCAGGGAGGGCCCGGAACTGCTCTGCTGGAATGAGATCAAGCCCCTCTTCCTGGGCCCGGCGGACCACCGCCTCAGCCAATGGATGCTCACTGGGCCTCTCCGCCGAGGCGGCAAAGAGGAGCAGCTCTCTCTCATCCATCCCGAGAGCGAAGAGATCGACTACATCCGGTCGGCCCACAGTCAGGGTCCCGGTCTTATCAAATGCCACCAGGCTCAGCCTGTCTGCCGCCTCCAAAGCCTCGCCGCTCTTGACCAAAATACCCAGCTCAGCTCCTCTTCCAATCCCCACAGTTATTGCCGTGGGTGAGGCCAGCCCCAGGGCACAGGGACAGGCCACCACCAGGACGGATATGAGCGCAGTTAAAGAGAATAGAAGGGTATTGTGGGCAATGAGATACCAGTAGACAAATGCCGCAGCAGCGATTGTCAGGATGGTGGGGATGAAGTAAACCACCATCCGGTCTGCAATCCTCTGCATAGCAGGCCTTGAGCCCTGCGCCTCCTGGACCAGTGCTATGATCCCCGCCAGGACGGTATCCTTTCCCACCCGGGTAGCCCTGAAGGTCAGAGAGCCGTTCTTGTTGAGGGTCCCGCCAACCACCTTCTCGCCGGCGGACTTGAAGGCGGGGATGGGCTCTCCAGTGATCATGGACTCATCCACGTAGCTTTCTCCCTCCACCACCAGGCCGTCTGCTGGAACCCTTCTCTCCCGGCCGGACTAAGACCAGGTCGTCTACCATGACCTCTTCTGCCGTCACCTCGATCTGCCTACCCCCTCTCAGGATTGTAGCCTTCCTCGGCTGCAACCCCACCAGGTTCCTGATGGCCTCGGAGGTGCGGCCCTTGGCATTGGCCTCCAGGTAGCGGCCTAAAGTCAGGAAGGTGGCGAGCATCACTGCTGTCTCATAGAACATGAAGTCAGGGGTGAGAACGATATTGAATGTCCCCAGAATGCTGGAGACGTAGGCCACCCCGATGCCCATGCCGTACATGACATCCATGTCCAGGGTTCGATTGGAGAGAGCCCTCAGGGCGGCCTTGAAGATGGGATAGCTGACATAGGCGAAGACAGGGAGGGATACCACCAGCATGATCAGGTTCATGGGATTGGGCAGGGCAGTGAATATCCAGGGGGGGATGATCTGATGGAGAGGAAGATGCATCATGGCCATGAGAAGAATGCTGGCCGCAAAGCCGATGATTATCCTTTGCTTTTTCTCGGAGAGGTCCTTCTCCCGAAGCTCCTGTTCTCTTTTTGCTGCCTCTTCCGTCTCCTCTCCGGCAACTCCCAGGAACTGGTACCCGGAGTCGATGATGGCCTTCTTCATCTCCTGCAGGCCGACCATGCTGGGATTATAGGTGACATAGGCCTTTTCCGCCGCCAGGTTCACCCTGGCCTCCACCACGCCATCCAGGTTGCTCAGGGCTGCTTCTATAGCCCCGACGCACATGGCACAGGCCATTCCTCCTATCTTCAAGATGGCCTGCTGGTCGATCACCTCGTAGCCCAGATCGCGAATCACGCCCTCGATATCAACGAGCTTCAGCTTCCTGGGATCATACTCCACTGCAGCGCTCTCGCTTCCCAGATTGACCTGGACCCGGGAGACTCCATCCAGGTTCAGGAGGGCCTTCTCGACGGCTGATGTGCAGGCGGCACACATCATCCCTCCCACCTTCAGATCTGCCCTTTTTCCTTCCACCATGAACAGCCCTCAGCTCTCATCAGCCTTAAATGAACCTCTCAAATCTCTCCTTGCCCGCTTTGCAGATGGGGCAGATCTCGGGAGGAGCCTCTCTGCCGCAGAGATAGCCGCAGACAACACACCTCCAGACGGGATAGGATAGCTTCTGGCCAGGCAATCCGGCCTCTGCTCCTGATGCCTGTTTCCTGGCCTGCAATCTCTGCCTCTCCTCCAGTGATGGCCTCCTCTCGGGGATGGACCTCAACTCCTCCTCCCCCTTCAGGACGGCATTGGAGACATATAGAGCACAGTAGCAAGCCCCAAAATCGGTGATATCCGCATCTCTATAGTCGCAGGGGCAGATGATATCCAGATCCAGGGACTTATCCCCTTCAGCCAGCCGGCAGGGGCAGGCCTGATAGCCGTACCGCTGCGTGTTCACAATCAGCCCCTTCACCAGGCCCTTGACAAAATCCACATCAGGGTTGAGGTTGTACCCCCCCTGCTTTGCATCCTTGGCCAGGCGGGAGTACAACTGCTCTATCTCCTCCTGCGTGGGCTCATCAGACTCGCTCATATTCCCAGAGCCTCCTCGATCTCCTTCTCCCGAAAGCCTACGATCACCTTCTCTCCGACCACAAGGGTGGGAAATGAGGTGCTGGAATTATACTTCCTTAGATCGGCAATGGCCTTTGTCCTCTCCTCGCCTTTCAAAAGGTCCACATAAATGTAGTCGAAAGCGACGTTCTTTGAAGAGAGGTATTCTTTTGTCTTCTTGCACCAGATGCAGGTGCTCAATGCATACAGCATGACCTTGCCCACATCCCTGCCGGCTACATGTTCGAGACTCATAAAATCACTTTAAATCTGAAAATTATCTTGGGTAGATAAATAAGTGATTATTACAAAGGAAATCAGTGACTATCACAAAGGGATAAAAATATGAAATTAAATTATAAAAATAATAGCCTGGGAGAAAATATCACCTGCAGCTCAAGTAGCTGCAAGCGAATTCTTGGGGTCGGTCCCGCTCTTGGGAACAGTTCTGCCCTCGGAGATTCTCGGCGGTTTTTTTTCTCTTGAGGCCTCTAAGAACACCTCCAGCCTATTCGATGCTGCATCCTCATGCCTCACAGCTCACTTATAGGAGCTGCCTAGCTGGACGGAGGAGGAGGATGAATAGCTGTAGACGGATATCATCGGCTCCTCACGGTACGAATAGGGATATGGATAGGGATAGGGCGAAGGGCTGGGGGCAGGATTGGGGCTCACCCAATGACTTGGGCCGCTGACGTAGATGTAGGCATAGTTGCTCCAGCCGTTGCAGTAGAACTGGAGGATGTGCCAGCCAGGAACATCGGCGAAGAACCATCTCTTATACCAGCCTGGATTGTAGACATTTCCGGCATAATTGGTGACCAGCGCTCCATTTGGATACCACTCATAAAACCAGATGCTGCCCCTTCCCGAGATCTGCATCCATAATGGCAGGTTGGCATAAAGGTAGCATCCGGCGACGGTCTGAGGAGCATAGGAGATATAGAGGTTGTTTTGAGAGACCGCTCCTGGTGGATAGGTCGCCTTGGGGTAAGTCGGGCTGGTGGCAGTGGATCTCAGGCCCTGGGGGGCGGAGGAATAGGCGGCCTGCTCAGTTGACCTCATTAAGGTCTGACCGCTCTCCTGCACAGAGGGGGCCTGGGCGGATGTCGTAATAGATGTCGGAATCTCCACTCCAATGGCCTCGGGGCTGGCGGGCGCCGCCGGAATGGGCGCACCCCCCGTTGTGGTGGTGGAGTAAGCTGTCATCTGGCCTTGCGATGCAGTGCAAAGTAGCATGATCAATGCTATTGCTAATGCAGTCAATTTCATCTAGGATCACCTCTGAAAGTTGTGAACTACTGCGTCCTGAAGGGCGCAGCTTCCCACTTCATCGCCAAAGCTTGCATCACTGATATGCGATGTAGCAGTTTTGGTTCTATGGGCACTACGGGCTGTTCCATCCCTGTGATGAGTATGTTCATGGAAGCATTGCTCTCTCGATCACAGGAGGAGCCGCAATAAGGGCACTCATGTGATCGTATTGACGAATCTTTTTTTCCGATGCTTCCCCAGGCAGAACACCATTTAGTGGCATCTTTGAGATCCACCTTCATCAGCTTCCGGCCAGCGCCTTGAGCCTTGTGCGAAAGCGTGAATATGAGCTCTGACCAGGACGCATCATGAATACAGCGATGCATATCACTGTTAGGGCCTTTCTCTTCTAGACCCTTGATATCAAGATCCCCAGCACAGATGAGATCAAAGTCATTGATATAGGTGCAAGATGACTTCTGAAGGAGATCATCTCCCAGCCAGCCGATCCTAATTATGACATCTTTGATGTGACAGTTCACAATCTGTAGGACTTTGGAATAGAGCAGATTCAACCTTGGATTCACGAGCTTCAGAGAAGGAATCATGTTCTGGGTATCGCGGGTCTTGAGTTTGATGTCTTTTTCTCTTGCTTCATTCAGGTCCTGGAGAGGCCGATTATAAAACCACCTGCAGGCATCCAAACCCTCCGCTAACTTACATTGGGTCACCCAGCTCAGGATGATGGAATGGTTGGTGGGATGATGAGATGCCTGCAGCTTATAATCATACATTCTCCATTACCTAAATATGTATCACATTATTACTTTAAATAGTTATTGTTGGATCGAAATCGTCATGCCTGATCAGGCACCCATGAGGCATGAGAATGGATCCCGGCACAAGGCATACCCGGAAGGACTCCATTTTCATTCCCACCCTGAAGGAGGGGAAATGCTGCTCCGTCCTTTTCCATCCTGAAAATTAAATATATTTAAATAAACAGGGGGGGGCGGCGCGGGGTGGGGGCGTGTCCCTACAATTTCCATTGCATGAATCTTGTAGCCTTGTCCATGCAAAAATTTCTAAGATCAACTCGCATCCTTTTTAACTGCCTATCGTAGAATATTCTGTACCTAGGCACCATTACGATGTGGTAGGTTATGCCATAGCCATGGCTAAAACTGCGCCCAAGCTTATCACATCCTAGCCAAGGTGGCTGGCACCACCTTGGCTAAGGTTAAAGCCTCATTTAAAAGAAGAACGGTTTATTGAATTAGATAACAAGGCCTCCTGTAATAACGTTGCATTTTCCTGATAAAATCTATACGAGACATTACATGAGACACATGAGACACATTGCATGAGGCACATGAGACACATTCGCTCTGCATCCATCATACTTTTATTCGAATCATACCTGACCGGATATCTGTGATCAAAGGCAAGGAAGCCTATTTGAAAAAATTGACCGCCAGCATGTACATCCCCTCACAGGATGTGGGAAGGGAGCTTGAGGGCAGTACACCCCCTTCAGTCTTCATTGGCAGTTGGAACTATCCCCGCGTCTATGCCGGACCCATGATCTCTCCGCAGCATGGGGATACAATGATCATGGACCGACCTGAGTCCTGGATACCGGAGAAGAAATCCCAAGAAGAGATCATAAGATACCGGTTGAACCTGATAAGGGGCAAAAGAGAGGTGAAGGTCACAGAGCTTGACTGCCGCTTTTCGGAGATGCTTCGCGACATCTCCCTCTCTGCCTCCTCAATAGAGAGCGAGGCGCAGTTCATTCAGGCTCCCAGAGGGATGTCGTTTAGCGATGAGCATACCCCATTCGGCCCCAGTGCTCCTCTGGAGAGATTTGAGATCGGCAACAGCAGATGGGACCGGGATCTAGAGAAGGTTTACTACGATGGGGATCTGAAGGCGGCAGATGCAGTAGAGGATCTCCACCACAGCGGCCTGCCCTTCTCCAGCATCCAGAAAGCCTTCTCTGTTGGGGCCATGGGCACAAAAAAGAGGAGGAGGCTGGTTCCCACCCGCTGGTCCATCACCGCCTGCGACAGCATTTTAGGCGACCGCCTTCTTGGCAGTGTCAGAGACTATGACCCTATTGACTGCTGCCAGGTGAGGGAGTCTGCCGGCCTGAACAACTACTATGCAGTTATTCTTCTTCCCACCACATGGCAGTATGAGTGGATGGAGGCCTTCTTACACATCATGGGCAATGAGGAGCTGATGTTCTCTGATTTTGAGGGCAACAGCGGCAAGAGAGGCTACTCCCGGGTGGGGGGATGCTACTACTCCTGCAAGATGGCAGTCCTGGAGGCGCTGGCGAGAGAGAAGAAGCAGGCAGGAGCGATAATCCTCAGGGAAGCCTATAGAGGTTATGTGCCGCTGGGGGTGTTCAATGTCAGGGAGAACGTGAGAAATGCAATGCAAAAGAAGCCCCTTGAGTTCGAAAGCCTCAAAGCAGCACTGGGATATGTATCCACCCGGCTTGAGCTTCCCGTAAAGCAGTTCATCCGCCAAAGCGACCTTCTCAGGGAGGAGCTGAAAAGCCAGCAGACCACACTGAGCTTTTTTTCTTGATGCCCCTCTCACCATACACCATAGCCCTGATCGAATCGCCCCTCTGGCCGGAAACCTACTTTAAGCCCATAAGAGAATTACCTTCTATGCCATTCGATGCTACCAGGATAATGAGCGGCGATATGCCACCAGAGCTGAGGGAGAGAGTGGACCGAATCGCCGATGAGTTCTTGGCCATTCTCGATTCTCTGGTCGATGAACGCCATCTTCAGAGGGGAATTGCCAGAATCCAGTTGCCGTGCAGTATAGTGTTCATCCTTGACCGAGACTCGCTCTTTATCCTGGGCCAGTTCAGGATGGAGAACCGGATTGCAGGCTACTATCATAGGCCGGATACATCAATGACCCTTCAGAAGGTAGCCAGCAGCGCTAGATGGGAGTTCAATTTTGAGGATGCTTTTATAATCCAGCTTCCCGCCGATCTATTAGAGAAGAGCACTGAGCAGAGGCATAGCTCCCTGCAGGAGATTGCCTCAAAACATATCGATGCTGAGTTCCTGAGGCTGGCTCAGCTCCTGAGCCTGATACGCACCAGGCCGATATTCGGCCAGGCCATTCATCCTATGCAGCCTGGGAACATTCTATTGCTCCTTCCCCGTGATGAAAAGGCGAGAGAGAATGCCGATCGGATCAGGAGAGCAGTAGAGGCCAGCGGCCTATCAGGCGAGGAGAGCGAAGATATCAGGAACGGGAAGGCAGCCGTTCGTAATATGTGGCAGCGTATCAATCAAGCAGCAGTGATCTTGGCTGATCTGACGGGAACTGACCCCCAGGTCATGTACAGCCTGGGCATCGCTCATACCCTGGGCAAGGATACCATCCTCATTCACCCGCAAGGCTCAAAATACCTGGTCGATATTCCAAGAATAGAAAGCATAGTGTATGAGGATAGTGATCAGGGCAGGGAGAGGCTGGAGGAGCAGATCGGCGAGACTCTGCGCTCCATAACGGCTTCCCTTTAGGATTAATCGGACTTGAGCTCACCAGGATTCCGGGGCGGGGCATAATCATCAAAGCCTATAACGTTAAATATGTCCTGCCTTTATACGAAACTCCGAATCCTAACTCAGGTCTCCAGGCTTCACATGACCCAGGAGGGGAAAAGAGGTTGAAGAAGATAAGGTTGGCAATCGCGGGCATAGGAAACTGCGCAAGCTCCCTAGTTCAGGGTATTGAATATTACAGACATATTGGCAAAGAGGATTGCATCGGGCTGATGCATTATGATATCGATGGCTATAGAGCTGGTGATATTGATATCGTCGCGGCATTCGACATAGACGCCCGAAAGGTAGGAAAAGATGTGAGCCAGGCCATATTTGCCAAGCCCAATTGCACCCATGTCTTCTATCCAGATGTCCCCATAAAAAATGTCAAGGTCAAGATGGGGCCGGTCCTGGATGGCGTTGCCCCTCACATGATGAATTATCCTGAAGAGAGAAGGTTTATGGTGGCTGATGCTGAACCGGTGGACGTCAGCCGGGAGCTGGTGGAGAGCGGTGCCGATGTGCTGGTAAACTACATGCCCGTTGGATCGGAGGAGGCCACAAGATTCTATGCTCAGGCCGCTCTTGATGCCGGGGTGGGATTTGTCAACTGCATGCCCGTATTTATAGCATCCAATCCCGAATGGGAGAAGAAATTCCAGGAGGCAGGGGTTCCAATCGTGGGCGATGACATAAAATCCCAGATAGGAGCGACTATTGTACACCGTGCTCTGACCCAGCTCTTCAAGGACCGGGCCTGCCTCATGGACAGGACTTATCAGCTTAACATCGGCGGCAACACTGACTTTTTGAATATGCTCAATCGCGAGAGGCTCAAGTCCAAGAAGATATCCAAGACCGAGGCGGTGCAGTCCATCCTGGACAGCCCCCTATGTGATGATGATATTCATATCGGCCCCTCTGATTATGTGCCCTGGCAGAGGGACAACAAGGTCTGCTTCCTGAGAATGGAGGGCAGAATCTTCGGTGACACCCCCATCAATCTCGAGCTGCGCCTATCGGTTGAGGACTCACCCAATAGCGGAGGGAGCGCCATCGATGCCATCAGGATCTGCAAGCTGGCCAAGGACAGGAAGGTGGGCGGGCCGCTGCTGGCTATATCTGCCTATACCATGAAGCATCCTCCAGTGCAATATCCAGATGAGCTGGCACGGGAGATGGTAGAGAAGTTCATCCGGGGCGAGATCTCTGATCAGGAGATCGTTAGGCCAAAACTGAGGCAAGCAGCGACCGCTCGGTGATTGGCGCTTGATGATAGATGATTGGCCCGATGGGGGATGATTCTCTCGATGATGGGAATAAATGGGATCGATGGGGGGATGATGGGGCTACAGGCCCGTTCTGATGTGGAACACCATCATAATCATCATCTGTCTCAATAGCTTTTTTCCTCTCACTTTCGCTCCACAGGCACATCGGTTATAATCCATAAACCCCAATTATTTCTGAATGGTCACCCTGGAGAAGATCGCTCACCTGGCATCTGATTGCCAATTTGACTCCTTCGGCTCGGTCGACTCCCTCAGCCCGGGCAGCAATATAGACCTGGAGAAGCTCTCCATCCTTGGTGAGGGGACCCGGCATGATGTATGCGCATCCACCTATTCCCCCCGGAAATCCCCTCTTCCCGGAATCTGTCATGCCTTCACCCAGGATGGCAGATGTGTGAGCCTATTCAAGACCCTTTACACCAATCACTGCAGCCATCAGTGCAACTACTGCATCAATTCCACCAACTGCAGCCACAGAGTTCAGACCTTCTCCTACACCCCTGATGAGCTGGCAAGGGTCACCCTCTCCTTATATCGCTCCAACTACATCGAAGGGCTATTTCTCAGCTCAGGCGCGGGCAGGAATGAGGATCTGATCATGGAGAAGATGCTGGAAACGCTGGAGAGGCTGCGAAGGCGGTACGGCTTCTCCGGATACATCCATCTCAAGATTCTTCCTGGCTCCTCCCAGGCCCATATTAAAGAGGCTATGGAGCTGGCGGATCGGGTGAGCATAAACCTGGAGGCTGCAAGCGCCTCTCAGTTGGATGAGATCTGTGCCACAAAGAGCTACGAGAATGATATCCTGAAAAGGCAGAGGTATATTCGCGACCTGAGAGGGGAGGAGAACCTTCCCGCCGGCCAGACCACCCAGCTGGTGGTGGGTGCTGCAGGAGAGAGCGATCAGGATATCCTTGATAGGATTCTGTACGAGTACAGAGAGATCGGAGTGAGGCGCACCTACTTCAGCGCCTTTTCTCCTCAGAAGGGGACGGCCTTCGAGTCCCGCAAGGGCCAGCCCCTCTGGCGAGAGCACCGTCTCTATCAGATGGACTGGCTCATTAGGGTCTACCATTTCCCGCCCGGGGATATCAAGTGGGCATTTGATGAGGAGGGCTTTCTCTTCAACTCCGATCCCAAGCTGGCCATAGCCAGGGAGCTTTTGGACTCTCCTTTAGACCCCAATGAGGCCCCCTACCGGGATCTTATCCGGGTGCCAGGCATCGGCCCCCGGAGCGCAATGAGGATTGTGGCCCTGAGAAAGACCAGGAGGATCGCGGCCAATAGAGAGCTTGAGGCTCTGGGGGTGGTGGTCAAGAGAGCCGCCCCTTTCTTGAAGATCAACGGCTGGAGGGATGCCACTCTGAAGATGTGGTCTGGATGAGAGTCCCGGATGATCATTGCCGCTACCTGGCGATGCATGCAAAATCAAGCGAAAGGCTCCTCGCCCGGGCGAAGGGCTTCAAGGGCATGGATTTGGAGCTCACGGCCGATCCGGAGGGCGTACGCCTCAAAAAGATGGTCCGCGCTGTCAGGGGGGAGATATACAGGATGAAGGGCTTCATCAGGCTGAAGCCCCTGGGAGGCCAGGTCCTGTGGGGCTACATGAAGCCCAGGCATAGGATTGGAGAGCTTATCTGCGAGCACTTCGCCCGCAGGAACCCCGGGGTGATAGTGGTGCTGGGATACGGCAGCGAGAGCTGGACGGCACTCCTCTGGCAGGGCAGGATGATGCAAGACCGGGGAGCGGGACTGGATGAGACCTTAGGCAGGCTGAAGGCCGCCCTCAGGATACCGGAGAAAGAGAACGGGGAAGATGCAGATGGCGCCAATCAGGAAGGGAGCGATGCGGGCGCTCTTGATATGGATGACATCTGGCAGGCCTATTATGACAGCCAGTACTGTCCAAAGAGAAAGAATCTGCAAGCATTCCAGCAGAGGATGCCGGCAAGAGATCAGCAGTCTGCCGGGCTCAGACTCGTGCAGAGAAGAAAGGAGATGACCCTGGAGGACTTCTGATCAGACCAGCTTATTCTCCTCATTCTCCTCCGCCATGCTCCTGCCTCCCCAGACCGACTATGGTTAAGGCCGGAAGCTCTCTGAAGCCTGAAGCCTCAAGGAGGGTTCATCCGGTAGAAGATCCTCTTCGCCAGTTCAGCCGCTCCAATGTAAGCTCCCACAATGAGAGATATGACCAGGAGGAATTGAGGGGGGACCGATACAAAACCGAAGGGATCGGCCAGACCGCTGTAGGGCAAGAGGAGAGCAAGAACGCCGGATAGAAGGGTCATCATCAGCAGGGGCCTTCCCGGCCGGGAGGAGAAAAATGGCCTTCTGGTGCGAATGATCAGCACAACGAAGCAGGCTGAGATCACCGACTCCATAAACCAGCCGGTTCTGAACTGATCCACACTGGCCTGCAGGAGGAATAGCAGGGCGCCAAAGGTGATGAAATCGAAAAGGGAGCTGAGAAGGCCAAAGGTCAGCATGAAGTTCCTGATAAATCCAATCGACCAGCGCCTGGGGCTAGATATCAATTCCAGGTCCACTCGGTCCCTGGCTATGGTCATCTCCGGCAGGTCGGTCAATAGATTGGTGAGGAGCACCTGGGTGGGAAGAAGGGGGAGGAAGGGAAGGAATAAAGAGAGCAGGGCCATGCTGAACATATTCCCGAAGTTGGCAGATGTGGCCATGAATACATACTTCATGGTATTGGAGAAGGTCTTTCTCCCCTCTACCACCCCTTGCTTCAGGACGCCGAGATCCTTTTCCAGGAGCACTATATCTGCAGCTTCCCGGGCCACATCAACCGCCCCGTCCACAGATAGCCCCACATCGGCTGCATGCAATGCTGAGGCATCATTGATCCCGTCGCCCATATAGCCCACGACGCATCCGCTCTTTCGCAGAGCGAGGATAAGCCTCTCCTTCTGGTTTGGCTCCACCTCAGCGAAGATATCCACCTGCTGCACTATCTGTTGCAGAGCCTCATTGCTCTCCCGATTGATCTCAGCGCCGGTCAGGATCCGGTCTTTAAATAGTCCGATCTTGCTGCCTATACTCTTCGCCGCGAGCTGGTTGTCTCCGGTTATTATCTTGAGGTGAATTCCCATCTGGGAGAGCTCATTGACGGTCTCTTCAATCCCCTCCTTGAGAGGGTCGTAGAATATGAGAAAGCCTAAAAATGTCATGTTCTCTTCATCTTTGGCCTGGAGGACATCGATCTGGGAGAGCTTTTTGGCCAGCCCCAAGACCCTGTATCCCTGGCTGCTTAAATCCTGGAACCTGGACTGAACACGATCCTCGACCAGAGAGATATCCACCACCTCCTGGCCCAGCAGGGCGGAGGAGCAGACCTGCAGGACATTTGCCAGAGCTCCCTTGGTCAAAATGAGCTTCTCCGAGCCCATCGATACCAGGATGCTCAATCGCTTGCGGTTGAAATCATAGGGTACCTCATCTATTTTTTTTATGCCGGAGATCTCAGGCTGGCGGAAGCCCAGGATGGCCTGATCGATGGGATTGGAAAAGCCGGTCTCAAAGAAGGAGTTGATGTAGGCCAGGGCGAAGAGCTCCTCGCTCTCCCTGCCCTCAATATCCTGAGCGGAGTGCATCCTCACTCTTCCTTCAGTTAAAGTACCAGTCTTGTCGGTGCATAGAACATTCATGCTCCCAAAATCCTCTATCGATGCCAGGCGCTTGACTATGACCTTATGGGCGGCCATCTGACCTGCTCCATGGGCCAGATTTATGCTGATTATTGCCGGCAGGAGCTGGGGGGTCAGGCCGACTGCCAGGGCCAGGGAAAAGAGAAAAGAGTCTATGATGGGGCGGGAGAAGTAGACGTTTATGGCGAATATGGCCACCACCAGTATCATCGTTATCTCCAAGAGCATGTGGCCGAAGTGCCTGATCCCCCGTTCGAACTCTGTCTCGGGCTCCCGGACCTTCAGCCGCCCGGATACCCTGCCGAATTCGGTATCCTTTCCAGTGAGAACCACCACCGCTCTGGCGCTCCCGCTTACCACATTCGTCCCCAAGAAGAGGCTGTTGTTCCTCCTGGCAAGAGGGGTATCCGGCTCCAGCGTCCTTTCCATTTTCTCCGCCGGATAGCTCTCCCCGGTAAGAGCCGCCTCGTTGAGATAAAGATCCTTGGACTGGAGGATGCGGCAGTCTCCAGGGACTATATCTCCCGCTTTTAATATTATTATATCTCCAGGGACTATGCTCTCCACCGGGACCTCCATATCCTTCCCATCCCTGAGAGCAGTGGCTTTGACCTGGATTATCGAGAGGAGATCGTCCATGGCATCCGCCGCCTTTCTCTCCTGCCAAAAGCCCAGCAGGCCGCTTATGAGCAGTATGAAGAGGATGATTGTGGCACCTGTAACCTCATGGAGAAAAAAGGAGAGTACAGAGGCAAATATAAGCAATAGAATTATCGGGCTGCTGTACTGAGCCAGCAGCAGATGAATGGAGCTGGACCTCTTGCGGGGTTTGATCCGGTTTGCACTGTATTGCTTGAGTCTCCTTTGAGCCTCTGCCTCCTCCAGCCCCTCCTCTCGCGCATCAAGTGATCTGAGCAGCTCCTCAGAGGGAATGGACCAGAAGGCGGATAGATCAGGGCTCATAGACTCAATTCTCTATTCCATCTCTGAGGGGATAATCTTTTTCCAATGGCAGTCCATTGCCCAAGGCAAACCGATCTCTGACATTCGATATTCGATAGCCGCTATTCGATATTCGATATTCGATAGCCGCTATTCGATATTCGATATTCGATAGCCGATATTCGATATTCGATATCCGATATCCTGCAAGACAGAGCGAGAATGACAAAGCAGTATCAGCCTTCAGAGAGCAGATCACCTGATGCCGGCCCTCTCCTGGCGGTAGGAAGGAAGCTCGCTGCAATTCCCAGAATTGGGCCCAGGATCATTCCCGATCCTCCCAGAAGGGCTATGGTTCCAATCACTGCCAACAGAGATCTCTGCAGTATTCCTGCCTCTCCCCTGGCCAGGCGGATGGAGGCCACCCCGAGAATTGCATGGAAGAGGACTGTGGCCATGGTGATATAGATCTCTGGACCAAAAGGAGCGCGGGTGAGGCTGAAGACCATCTGAGTGAGGATCAGAGAGCTGGTGCCGAGGAACAGAAAGCCGGCCAGAGTTCCGGTCAGACTGAACGGGCTGCGGCGGCTTGATCGCCAGTATATGAGAAAACCGGCAATTATTGCCACCAGATAGGGGATGAGGATCATGGTAAGGCTCTGCCCCTCCCAGATATAGACCGATGCGATCCGGATTGGAGCTATCATCCTATCGGTGAAGCTGAACTCCTCCCGGTATCCTACCGCCAGGCTGTAGTGCCCGCCCCTTTTTCCGCCGGCTGCCCCTTCTGCTGCTGATGCAGCTGCCATTGATGCATTCTCTCCTCTGCCGCTTTTGTTGCTCTCATAGACCACAGCATAATACCGCCCTGTCCGGGGTGCAGAGATGTTGATCTCTGCCAGTTTTATGCGGCTGCTGGGCCAGAAGGGCTCATAGGTTGCCTTCTCCTCCCTTCCCTCAGCCTCCAGGACTCCCAGATCCTTCAGGGCCTCATGAGCTACAGAGCTGGCAAAAGGAGAGGAGGCATTGCCTTCTGGCTGCAGGGCAGATGAGCTCCCTTTACCCTCTATGCCCGGCCCTATCAAAAGCAGCTTTGGGAGGAAGCCCTCATCCTCCGGATCTGTGGATTTGAGCAGCTCAAGATGGATTCGAGCCCCCTCTTTGAGATCAAAGTCAAAATAATGAGCCGTTCCGTTCTCCAAGACGGCATGGATCGCCCATAGCTTTGCTGGATTGGAGATATGCAGGGAAGAGGATAGATCCTCATTTCCCCCTCCTATGAGTGGTACCTGGCCGGCGGCAGTGAATGCTAAGAGCAGCGTGGCCAGCGATAGAGCTAAGATGTTCTTGAGGGGCAGCACATCCTTCCGGTAACCAGTCTATCAGTATTGAATATTTCGGCTATGCAGAAGGTTTATCTTTTAGCCAGTTGATAAATTATTCAACGAAATGAGTGGAGGTTATGATATGGCAGGAAAAAATTGGATATTCCTGAGCCTGTTGTTCATTGCAGGATGGCTTTGCATGGGTTCATGTCTCGCGCAAAATAATACAACTGCTTATGGCGTTCTGGATGTCGCTGGAGAGATGGGCCTGACGGAGTTCTCAGAACTGGCAGAAAGCATCGGCCTTGCCAGTACACTTGACAATCAGGGGGTTCTTCTCATCGGCCCCGGATCGTTTGTGATCTTCGCCCCCAGCGATGAGGCTTTTGCCGCTGTTGATGATGCAGATATGAATGCCCTTATGGACAACCAGACGGAGCTGAGAAGGGTGCTCTCCTATCATGTAGTCTGGAATAGCGGCTACTTTGAGGATATCTCCGATCTGCAGAGCGCAATGACCCTGCAGGGAGAGAACCTAAGCATCAACAGAACCAATGGCCTGCAGGTCAATGGGGCCAATGTCACAGGGAGCACAAAATATGATAACGGCATCATCTATGTGATAGACAGAGTTCTCATGCCCAAGAAGAGCTCCATGGCAGGCGCAGCCGAGGCGGCAAAGGAGCTGGGAGCGAAGGATTTCGCCTCTGCCATTGTCGCTGAAGGGCTGGAGGAGAGGCTGAACGGCCAGGGGCTGATGGGAATAACAACCCTGGCGGAGGGGCCCTTTACTGTATTTGCCCCCAGCGATGGAGCATTTGATGCCTCCAGATCCACCATCGATGCAGTCAAGAAGAGGGATATGGGAATGACAGACCTGCTCAGTTATCATATGATTGAGGCTAAGGATCTTGTCAATATGACTGAATCCGGCTCTGTCAAGAGCCTGCTGGGAGAATCACTGGCCATAAACAGCAGCACAGGCTATGTGGGCACAGCCAGGGTATCGGGATCAGAGAGATACGATAACGGAATTATCTACCTGATAGACCAGGTCCTGATGCCGATAAGCCTGAGCGTGTGAGATCCAAATAGCTGGCCCTGAGCCTTTCATAGGTGGCGAGATCGGGACTGGATAGCCTGGAACTGCAACCGTCCATGATCTCAATCGCCCATGATCTCGCTAGATTGGATCCTGATTGGTCATGATCTATATCGATATCGACAGTGATCTATATCGACTGTGATTCAGATCGCTCATCTATCTTTTTTCAGTTCAATTGTATTTGAGGCAATTGAAGAGATCATCTGCCCTGATCGGCCTAGTCTCTGGGGGAATGAAGCTCAAATAGATGCTCTCATGGCCCAGCCAACCTAGCTCTTCCCTCTTGATGATGTGCTTGCTTTTGATGGTCATATTCTTTTTTATCTGAAATGTGCCGATGTACTCTTCTTCCATCTCCAGTGCCGGATCTTTCCAGGGCTTGCTTGCTTTGCCGCCGGCGATCTGGCCCGTCTCATCCTCAGATGATAGATCGGCCTGAAAAACGCCAATTCTCATCTTCCCTTCAGTGACAGTCTCATCGATCTGCATGCCAATGGAGGTCGAGGCCGTCCTGGTGGAGTCCTCCCCCCGGTAGCTTCTCTCTGATACTGTGTACTCCGATGAGCCTGAGATCGCCTGAGCGGACTGGATGAGGTGATGCAATGAGGCAGCAGATGAGCCCTTGTTGAGCACCTGAGTTCGTCTGGAGAGGGGAGAGTATAGGGCCAGGGGATTTGACGAATAATATCCATTGCCAGCTATAACCCTCACGGACGAATCGCTGTTATTGCTCTGGGTGAATAGCTGAAGATGAATAACTGAGCTGTTATATGAAGAATTGACAGCAGGCGAATGATGCTCAGATGAGGCGGCAGCTCCTTTCAGCAGCCCCTCTCCCAGCGCCTCTGCACAGCCCATCTGGGCTGCAGCCGGTGCCCCCAATGCACAAATGAAGAGTATGATGAGTATGATGAGAGTGCACTGCATTGCTTTGCGCCTGCCCGTCCAGACCATCTGGAGAGGATCAAGGGGGATCTTTCCTCTTCTTGCCAATTGCCTCATCCGCCAGTACTCTCTCTTGCTGGACATATATTTTGATCGGTCGGGTGCAGGGCTCCTGTGAGGGAGAGGAGGCAGTAATGAGAGGAGAGTTCGAGAATGGATTTGACAGGTGATTGTGGATCGATCTCCCAGAGGATCAATGATCGATCCAGGAGGGATAGATGACCAGATTTCTCTCGCGCGTCAGCATCTTTGATATGATCCAGTCCATCAGGTCTGGCAGCCGGCGGAGAGTATGCTCAAGGCGCGGGGATATGGGATACTCCTTCTGCCAGGAGGTTTGCCTCTTCCATTCATAGCCTGTTAAAATAGAATCGTTGATCCCGTCATCGAAAATAGATCTCAACTCCTTCTCTTCGGTCAGGGCGAGGCCGTCGATCATATGCGTTCTCACATCATCTCCCTGAGAGTCGCAGGTTTGTATGCACAATGCAGCCCGGCCGCCCTCAGATAGAATAAAGAAGTATCGGCCAGGGTTGTCTAAAAGGTCGTTGAGCAGCTTTCTGCGGCTGACCTCGATTCCTATCCTTATCATGATCCCCAGACTCCGTAGCTAAAAATATAACAATAAATGATGATCAATCAAAGGTTATATGTTTTTTGGTCACCGCCAATAGTGCTAATATATTTATATAAGTTTATAAGAAAAGCCTCCAATGGATGAGGATTTGATGGAATGAGGCTGATTGAGGTCTTCCGTTCGATTCAGGGCGAAGGACCGGCCATGGGAAGGCCGGCTCTCTTCATCAGGCTCTCGGGCTGCAATCTGAGGTGCGAGGGATGCGACACCGATCTTAAGCCATCCCTTGACCTCTCCGTCCGCGAGCTGCTGGAGAGGGCTGAGGGGGAGGAAGGAAGGAGGGTGATCATAACCGGGGGAGAGCCGACACTGCAGATGGATGAGCTGGGGGATCTGATCGGCGGCCTTCACCGCCTGGGGCTGGAGATACATATCGAGAGCAATGGCACCAATATCATTCCCCAGAAGATCCTGGAGAGGATTCACTGTGCAGTGATCAGCCCCAAGAGGGGATCGAACTGCAACCTCCCCTTTTGGGCCTGCAAGAGCAATGTCCACCTCAAATTCGTCCTGGGCAAGCCGGACTGGTGCTGGAGGGATGAGGAGCTGACAGAGCTCATATCCACCCTTGACCGGGAGAGGGTATGGATAATGGCCTATGGTGCCGAGCAGGGAATGAAAAATGCCATAGATGCCTGGAACCTGGCCCTGAGGCTGGGGGTAAACTACTCTGACCGCCTGCATATAAGATTGAGACAGAGATGAAAGGGGATGGACCCGCCCGCAGGGAGTAGTAAAAAGGGGTTTTTAGGCTCGGGCGGTCTAACTGATGATAGTACCGGTGGCTATGAATAGATTGGCCGTGCAGGGTGAAAGTGTCTCCAGTCAAATGGAATGAGAGAATGAGGTGGGTTCTATGAGGATGGAAGGGTTCCTGGGGAGGAGGGGGGGCTGGGGGGGAGGGGAGGGGGAGGGTCGGGGATGGGGAGGGTTCTAGGGGATGGGGAGGGTTCCAGGGGATGGGGAGGGTTCTATGAGATCAATAACAATCGAGGTCAAGGGCAAGGGAGAGGCTCTGGCAGAGCTGGATGAGCGCAATCCCATCATCAGAGAGGCCATATGGCAGGCTCTGCCCATAGAGGGGCGGGCCATCCTCTGGGGGGAGGAGGTCTACTTCGATCTGCCTATGCCGTTGAAAGATGAGAATCCATCACCTTCATCGCAGGCAGGAGATATCTGCTACTGGTCGCCCGGGCCAGCGCTATGCATATTCTTTGGCCAGACCCAGCCCTATTCCAGGGTCAATCATATTGGAAAGGTGGTGGAGGGCCTGGAGCTGTTCGAGGGGGTCAAGCCCGATGACATCATCATCCTGAGAAGAAGAGAGCTTCAGGCCAAGGGGGGCATGCAGATCTGAGCCCATCTGGAGCCATCACAGTCACAGAGGATATCACCAGAGGCTTGCGGGTGCACAGAGAGCCTCATTGCCCTGCCCCGGGCGGGAGCATGAATGAGCAAGGATGAGAAAGGACAAGCAAGGGCAGGCAAGGGCAGGCGAGGGCAGGCAAGGACAGGCAAGGACAGGCAAGGATGCGATAGGCCAGCGAGAGAGGAGATCGATTTAAATATGGGAAGCTGAGAATGGAAAGCACCTGGCAGGTCTGCAAGAAGGAGCGGCTGTGGTCCAGCGGTTATGACATGAGCTTCCCAAGCTCGTAACCCGGGTTCGAATCCCGGCAGCCGCACCTGTTTTCATATCATTCAGATAATGCCTTCTTCCTCAGCAGCCTGTTATAGGCCAGTGCGAATCTGTGCGCTTCATCCCTTATCTCCTGGAGGTATAGGGATGCTCTCTCACTCTTCTTGATATTCAGGGGCTCGGCCAGCCCGGGCAGGTAGATCTCCTCCTCCTTTTTGGCCAAAGATATGATGGGAACCTTAACTCTCATCTCCCTCAATTCCTTCAGGGCGGAGCTCAGTTGGCCTGCACCCCCATCGATGACGATCAGATCAGGAAGCTCCTTGTTCTCCTTTTTCAGACGGGAGTAACGCCTGCGCACCACCTCGGCGATGGAGGCGAAGTCATCTCCTCCCTGGACATCCCTGATCCTGAAGCGGCGATAGTTGGTCTTGTCCGGCTTTCCCTTCCGGAACTGGACCATCGAGCCCACAGCGAAGGAGCCGGCCAGATGGGAGATATCAAAGCACTCTATGACCTCGGGCTTCCTGGGCAGGCGCAATGCCTCCTGGAGGGAGACCAGCTTGGCCTGGTCGCCAAAGACACTGATCTCCAGGTTCTTTTCCGCCAGCAGGAGAAGCTCTCTCTTCTCTCCCTGCCTGGGGATGGTGACCCGAGCTTTCTTTCCCTTCAGATGAGAGAGAAAATCCACCAGCGAGCCGTCGATGGCCTCCGAGACGATCAGCTCCTCTGGGGGCTCGTTCTCAGAGTAATACTGCACAATAAACTCCTCTAAGAAGTCGTCGCTGGAGGGAAATTGATACTCCTCCTTTCCCGTCAGTGTGCCCCGATAGACCTTGAAGAGCATAAGGTGGACGCTCTCGCCATCTATCAAATAGCTGAGGACATCCTGGTCGTACTTGCGGTTCTGCTCCACCCTCTGCCTCTCCTGAAGGTGCTCAAGTGCATTGATCTCATCCCGCAGCTCCATGGCCCGCTCGAAATCCTGCCGCCCAGCCCGGATCGCCATCTCCTCTCTCATAGAGCCGATCAGCTCCGCCGTCCTGCCGCTCAGGGCGGATTTGGCCCGCTCTACCCTTGCCTGATAGTCTCTCTTGCTTATCTTGCCTATGCAGGGGCCTGAGCAATGGCCGAGATGATAGCGGAGACAGGCCCTTTTGGGAAGGCGCCTGCAGGTGCGCAGGCCGAAGGCTTTGCGAACGATCTGATAGACAAAGCCCCTCTCCTTGGCGGATACAAAGGGCCCGTAGAATGAGCCCTGGCCCTGGCCTTTGCGGGAGATTCTGATCCTGGGGAACTGCTCATCAGTCAGATGGATGGAGGCATAACGGGAGGAGTCCTTGAGCTTGATATTATAGCGCGGCTGATGCTTTTTGATCAGGGTGTTCTCCAGGAGCAGTGCCTCTACCTCAGTGTTGGTGACTATGAAGTCCACTCCCTTTATCGCCGCCACCAGGGCTGCCATCCTCGGACTATGGTTCTGCTTTTGAAAGTAGTTGGCCACCCTTTTTTTGAGGTCCCTGGCTTTGCCTACATAAATGATATTGCCCCATTCTTCGGGGCTATCCCGGAAGAGGTAGCAGCCGGGAAGATGAGGAAGAGAATCTAAAGATACCATTTCCGTTCTTCCATTAGTCGCTATTTCTCAATCCACTTAAGGCCTTTGCCTTTTCCTCCTTCAGCAAATGCCGGTCGTGAATCGATATGGATTGGCATTCGGCCTGCTGAAGAATTAGGCCTTATTGAATGCTCATTTGACCAGAATATCCCTCTCGGGCATGTTTTCCCTGCACTCTGATATTTCGCATTCCGATTCCATCAAGCTCAAACTTCATCTGCCACTGCTATAAGAAACGGCCCATAGCCTATATTATGGGCTTTGGGGCCGGTGAATTGCCGAGAATGAGTCGTTTTATTATCGATGGACAACCTCTGTTCCCAAGATATCGATCTTCATTCAAAGACTTTATATCCTATAATTTCTAAAAAGATGCCAAATATGATCCGATATGTAATGGAGGGGTAAAAATCGAACCAGATAATATGGATCCGGAAGAGAGATTTAGCGGAACATATACAGATGGACTGGGGTTCATAAGGAAAAAAAGGAATAACATGGGCATCGTCTTATGGATTGCAGTCGGTATTGGAAACCTGTTATTGGGATTTTCTCCGAGCAAATATTATATTTTGGAAGTTCTGTCCTGGCCTGTCTCGGCCTACTTATTGCTCATAGCCATACAGATGGCAAGCAGCCATGATATTAACACCTGGAGAGGAACTCCGTGGATCAAGCTCTGGATATTCCTGGGCAATTTGATTAGTGGACTGATTGGATTGATCATATATGCACTGCTGAAGTGGCGGGAGAAGAATTATCTCAAAAAGATGTTGAGGCAATAGGTAGATGCCAAGCGAATCCCGCCCGATAGATAGAGGCCACCAGATATCATTACAGCCTTCAGAACAGATCCTGGAACCTCTTGATCTGGGCGCTCACATCATCGCTGCCAACGACACAGGATATGGCACACAGTCCATCTGCTCCCGCTCTGATGACCTCAGGGGCATTGAGGAGATTGATCCCCCCAATGGCGATTAGGGGAATTTCGACCTGCTGGCGAATCTCTTCGATCAGAGATAGGCCTGCCGGCTTTCCTGCATCGGGTTTGGTCATCGTCTGGAATATGGGCGAGACCCCCAGGTAATCGGCTCCCAGCCTCTCTGCTTCCACTGCCTCTCTCAAATTGTGGACGGTCACCCCTATGATCTTCTCCCCCCCCAGAAGCTTGCGGGCAGTGGTGCAGGGCATGTCCGACTGGCCCAGGTGGACGCCATCGGCATCAACCGCCAGGGCGATGTCTATTCTATCATTGATCAGAAAGGTCAGGTCCTGGCAGATCTCCCTCAGACGCCGGGCCTCCTCATACATCTCCCTGGTCTCAGCACTCTTATTTCTGTACTGGACCACCTCAACCTTGCAGGCAGCAGCCTCTATCACATCGCTGATGTTTCCCGCCCGGCTCAGTACCGAATCGGTTATGAAATAATATCCTTTCACCCTTCAATCCTCTGCATACTTCTTACGATCCGGGAATCCATATTGTAGACGGCATCATAAAGGTGCTCCTTGAAAGATCCCGGTCCCGCTGCCAGCAGAGCGGCGAATTCCGCTGCCACCTCAAAGCAGACCAGCCCGGAGACAGAAGCGGCAACATAGTCCGGTTCGACAGCGGCAAACGTCCCAATCACCGATGTGGCCATGCATCCTGTGCCCACCACATCGGCCATCATGGGGTGGCCGTTATGCACCCATACTGCTCGATTCCCATCGGCCACAATATCGTCCTTGCCGGTGATGACCACAGTACAATCCCTCTCCCTGGCCAAAGATCCGGCCACCTCCTTAAGGTCGGCTCCGGTATCTACAGCATCAACGCCCCTGGTCTTGACATCCTCCCCGGCGATACGGGCGACCTCAGATGAGTTGCCCTTGATGATGCTCACATCGAGCTCATCCAGGATCTGCAGGCATTTCTCATCCCTGTACCTGGTCGCTCCTGCGCCGCAGACATCAATGACCACTGGTATCCCTTTCTCATTGGCGCTCTTTCCAGCGAGGAGCATGGCCTCAATGAACTCAGTGTCGAGGGTGCCGATGTTCAGGACCAGAGCAGAGGCCATCCTTGCCATATCGGCAACCTCCTCTATGGCATGGGCCATGACCGGGGAGGCTCCAAAGGCCTTGACGATATTGGCGCAATCGTAAATGGTGACCAGGTTGGTCAGGTGATGTACCAGAGGCTTATCCCTTCTCACCCTTTCCAGAGCTTCTGATGCATCTGCTATCATCTCAATAGATCCTATCTCCGCCTTCACTGATATATCCTATCTTCGCCCGAAATAAGAAGCGTTCGCCCTCAATAAGAGACGGGGAGAGAGCTTGCACTCTCCTCAGGCTTTTCCCGCCGGGCTCAGCAGCCCTCTGCTGCCCAGCACTCCAAAGCCGGATTACAGCTCCACCATCTTGGCGCTCTTCACCCCAGGGACCTGCAGGAGCCTTTTCATGATATCATCGGGTACCATCTGATCGACGCTCAATACCATAAGCTGTGGCTGGCCCTCATCCATGCGCCCCACATGCATTGAGCCGATGTTGATATTGCCCTCGCCCAGGACAACGCAGCAGGGGCCGATGATATTCGGCTTGTCATCGATGACGGCTATCACCATATCGCCCTCAGTGGGAATAAAGGTCCGGTAGGCATCAAACTGCACAATACGCTTCTCCTTGTTTCCGGTGACCGTCCCCTGAACCATATTGATAACCCCTTTCTTTCCCAGCCTCATGGTTATGGCATTGCTGTATCCATTGACCGACTCGGTCTTGCTCTCCAGCAGCTTTACGCCCATATCCTTCAGTATCCTTGAGGCATTGACGAAGTTGACGCTATCTGCTCCCATCAGGCACTCCAGCAGGCCTTTAATGGCGGAGATGGTCACCGGCCTGGTATCCTTCTCAGCAAGGGTTCCGCTGTAGATCATCTCCAGGCTCTCAAAGCCGCTGCCCACCATCTGCCCGAGCAGAGAGCCCATCCTTTCGGCCAGCACCATATAGGGCTCCATGACCGCCAGGGCCTCAGGGGATATGGCAGGCATATTGATGGCATTGGTGGGCAGTCCGCCTCTGGCTATGGCCAGGATCTGGTCCGCTACCGCCAAGGCGACATTGATCTGGGCCTCAGCAGTGGAAGCTCCCAGATGAGGAGTGGCTATGATCCCGTTCTGCTCCAGCAGGGGATTGCCGGTTGGCGGCTCCTTGGTGAAGACATCGACTGCTGCCCCGGCGACCTTTCCCTCGGCCACTGCACGGGCCAAGGCAGCCTCGTTGATGATCCCTCCCCGGGCGCAGTTCACTATCCGCACCCCGTCCTTCATTATCTTGAACTCATCCTCGTCGATCAGGTTGCGGGTCTCATTGGTCAGGGGAGTATGGACGGTGATGAAGTCAGCCTCTCGCAGAACTGTCTCCAAGGGGGCTAGAGTCAGTCCCATGTGCTGAGCCTTCTCCTCAGTCACAAATGGGTCATAGGCCAGGATCTGCATTCCAAAGGACTTCATGCGAGAGGCAACCTCTGCCCCCACTCTGCCCAGCCCGACGATGCCCAGGGTCTTATTGAAGAACTCGACGCCCGTATACTTCTTCCGGTTCCACTCCCCCTGGCGCAGAGCGGAGTTGGCCTGGGGGATGTTCCTGGCCAGTGCCAGCATCATGGCAATGGTGTGCTCGGCTGCGGAGATGGTGTTTCCACCCGGTGTATTGAGAACGATGATCCCCTTCTTCGTCGCTGCCTCTACATCCACATTGTCTATGCCCACGCCCGCTCTGCCTATAACCCTGAGCCTCCCGGCGGCATTGATGACATCTGCTGTCACCTTGGTTCCGCTGCGGATGACCAGGGCATCGTACTCTCCGATCTTCTGGATGAGCTCCTCCGGGGAGAGGTTGGTGATGACATCGACATCTGCACCAGTCTGCAGTCTCTTCACGCCTTCCTCTGCTAAAGAATCGCTGACAAGAACCTTCATGAATATTCCTTCTTTCCGGCCTAAAGACCTACAAGCATTTTATCCTTTCGAGAGCATACCTTCTGAGGATATTGGACCAAATCGGCCGCTGGATTGAGCCCTCATACTGCGAATGCCTGCAAACTACATATCAGCCCCCCCGGCCTTCGATACAATCCCTGAATCCTCAGAGAAGAGCTTCATCTCTGTCGTTCAGCTTCTGCAACTAACTCACTTGCAATAGACAAAAAAGGGGATGAAGGCCTCGAAAAAGGAGAGGTCTAAGAGAGGCCTGCAGCCGAATTGTGTCCTTATGCCTCCTTGAGGCTCTCCGTCGTCTTCACCTGGTAGGCATAGTTGATCTCCGTCTCCTGGCGGGGCGACAGATCCAGCTTCCACTTCAAAGTGGTGGCTGTTCTCTCATCCGGCTGGGGCGAGATCGAGACCACCACCGCCTCCTGGGGTACGTAATCGATCGCCTCCAAAGTCGCCGCCCTGTCCAGATTGCTCTTGATCTTCAATCGGTAGCTCCAGGTCTGGATGATCTCTTTGACAGTGCGGTTCCCCTCCGGAGAGCCGACCGCCCTGATCTCCTCCGTCTTATTGTAGTCGGAGAGCTTTCGCTCCAGCTTCAGATCGGCAGAGGTTCCAACCACAATGGAGGCATTGGTGCCCGCCGGGGTGTAAGGCATCTGGATGGTGGAGACGTACTCGCCATTCCGGTAGAGCATAGCCCTCCCCTCCGGCCAGGGGCTCTTTTGGGTGTTGTTCACCCGGATCTCCTCATCCGCCGGGCCTTCAGGCTGCCAGCTGGCATCCCAGGTGTAGATCCTCACCAGCGGAGAATCCTCTTCGAAGAGGGGAAAGCCGATCTCCTTGTTCATAGCTAGATCCTTCCGTCCCTCCAGCTCGAAGATATAGAGAGTCTCCAGTTCTCCCGTGGACGGAAGATCCCCGGCGGCTTTAGCCTCAAACGCCCCCTTCATGACATAACTGGCACCTTCAGCATTGGCAGCAGCCCTGGGGGCGGGATAGACGGTCACATCCGAAGATAAGCCGGCCACCAGCTTGAGGCGCACGTTCTTCAGATCCTCTCCACCCTGGTTGCTCACCACGGCATTGGACTTCACCAGCACCCGATCCTCTGAAAGGTGCAGATCGTATATGGGCTTCCAGGCAGCAGAGCGGTACATGAGATAGCTCAGATCGAATCTCTGCGATCCAGGGGAGGATATGTTCAGTGTATAGATGGGATCGGCCTCATAGACCACCCTCTCGATGCTGGCATTGCTCACAGAGAGGAGAACTGAGCTCTGATCGGCCTTATCCGGCACATTCACCACGAACTTGTGGGCACCCTCAGTCACATCCAACAACCCTGTCCTCTTGACTGTCATCAGGCCATCAGGATAGATGGTGACGGAGTCCACAGGAAGGGTGATGGCGGTTGTGGCCTCGACAGAGGAGCCATCGGCTGCTGCCAGGGCGGCTGGCAGACAGAGAGATGGCAGCATAAGCAGCAGGAGCGCTGCAATGGATTTCAAGTTTGACACCTCCTTATAAAATTGTGTCTCATTGCTATTATAGCTTATCAACGATAGAGAAAAAGAGATGTTTGAAGATATGAGCCGCTAGTAGTTCTCTATCGGCACTGGCTCTATGCTGTCAGCAGTCTGAAAGCGGAAGACCCGGGAGTAGAAATACAGCTCCGCATCCAGGGCCCTTTTGATGTTCTCTGCCCTCCTGAAGCCATGCTGCTCCCCCTCGAACTCGACTAAGGCAGTGGGCAGGCCCCGGGCTCGCAGGGCATCGAACATCATCCTGGCCTGATTGGGGGGGACGATCCTGTCCTCAGTCCCCTGGAAGAAGATCACCGGGCAGGAGAGCTTCTCCGGGAAGTGGATGGGAGAGCGATCCCGGTAGATATCGCGACGCTCGGGGTATGGGCCCACCAGGCCATCCAGATATCGCGATTCAAACTTATGGGTCTCCCGGGCGAGAACCTCCAGGTCGCTCACCCCATAGTAGCTTGCCCCGGCCTGGAAGGTACTGCGAAAGGCAAGAGCGGCCAGGGTGGTGTACCCGCCGGCACTCCCGCCGCGGATGATCAGGCGTTCGGAATCTACATCGCCCCTTTCTGCCAGAAAGGCGGCTCCATTTGCGCAGTCATCGACATCAACTATCCCCCATTTGCCCTTGAGGCGCTCTCGATAAGCCCTGCCATAGCCGGTGCTGCCGCCGTAGTTCACATCAAGCACTGCAATACCCCTGCTGGTCCAGTGCTGGATCATCAGGTTAAGGGCGCTGGAGGCTGCTCCTGTGGGGCCGCCGTGGCTGATTACCAGCAATGGTGGCCGCTCGCCGGGAGGGGCCTGGAAATCAGCATTCTTCGGCCGGTAGAAGAAGGCATGAGCCAATAGGCCGCCCCCGGTGGGGTAGTCTATCGCCTCCGGCCGGGAGATGTATCCCCGGTCGACATCCACCCGCCCCGAGCGGCGCAGCACTTCGATCTCGCCTGATGAGAGATCAAGCTTCACCACCGAGGTGGCCAGATCGGGAGAGCCGGCGATGAAGAGGGCATGATCCCGGCAGGCCTCAAGATAGGAGATCTCAGTGAAGGGCGTCTTTATTGGGTCGATCTTCAGGCAGGATGCGTCCAGGCGGGCCAGCTTCCAGATTCCGTCCTGAGCATAGGTGCAGATGATGCGGTCAGGGGTGAGAAAGGCATAAGTGGAAAAGCCGAATCGCCACTGGGGCCTGGACAGCTCCGCCTGGATATCGGTGAGGGCTAGGGCGTGGCCGTCCTGCCAGCAGTAGAGGTTGGACCAGCCCGTCCGGTCGGAGACGAAGTGAAGGACGCCGTCAGGCGACCACTGCGGCTGGAATATGGACTCTTCGGACCCTCCGGCCACCCTTTCCACGGCGCCCAGTGAGCCGTCCTTCTCCAGCTCGCCCGTCCACAGCTCAGTCCCATCCCAGGGCATCTGGGGATGATTCCAGGCCAGCCAGGCCAGCCTTCTTCCGTCCGGGCTGATGCGGGGAGAGGAGTAGAAGTCATATCCCTTTGCCAGGACCTGCATCTCCACCTCGCCATCCAGATCGATGGCCACAATGGTATTGAGAGCCTCTCTGCCCGGCAGGCGGTGATCCTCGCAGACGCATATGATGCGGCTGCAGCGGGCATCGATCACCCCGTCGGCATATCGGCGCCCGCCGGCGGGGGTGATGGGGCAGGGGGCCGAGCCCTGGTCAAGGCGGTAGAGCCGTTGATCGGCGAAGTTGGAGAAGATGAGAGTGCGAGCAAAGACCGTGTATGCCCCTCCGCCGTACTCATGCACCCGGGTCCTGGCATTGAGGGGGGCGGGTGTAATATCCTCTACCTCCTTTCCAGGGCTCTTTCTCACGATGACATATCTTCCACCCTCTGTAGGGCGCGATTCGATCCAGTAGATGTCCTGGCCATCATAAGCGACCTCTTCCAGGCCTATTGTCTCGGATGCGATCATATCAGAGGTGATGGGCGACTTCCATGAGCCATATGGGGCGAGCTTTTGCATGGACATCCTTTTTGCTTTTTTGTTTTGAATTGTGCAGAAGCCGTGGCCCCAATAGTTAAGTTTATAATTCATTTCCGGAGTCCATTTTTTTTCCAGTCTTGAACTTTTATGAATGTCCCATCGAAGTGCCCGAGATTTTCCTTGTGAGAATGTAGCGCAGGACCCTTTATTTAATACACAAACTATCAAGAATTCTGCCATCAGGTTTGCTGAACGGCCAAATGGAACAGGATTTAAGTTTGTCAGCGTCTTCACCTGTATGGTATGCATTTTATTAGCATCTTGGCTGTAGATAACTAAATCAATCCCCTTAGCATTTCTGCTGGTTGGCAGGCAATTCCAACCTTCTCTTGAGAGTACATAGCAGACATAGAAAAGACCAATATTTCCTACAAGCTGGTTCGGCAATTTTGGCAAGAGTTCATCATGCATAATTTTAGCTCCTTTGGCACTAAAGCCCGTTCAATATACATAGTTATAGGAAAGTTAAATCAGTGACCAATCTGATATCCTTCTCAGGATGATTGCCGCCATTAAGATTATTTTAAGCAGAAGGATTCGATCCAGCATATGGAGGCCTCATGGCCCTGATTTTGCCATATAGGATAATTATCTCTTTGCCAGTTCCAAGCGACGATTCATCCCATATGAATAAATCTTCTATAAATACAATTCTATGTTAAATATCCCATTAGAGGCTCTATATGCCCGCCAACGTAATCCTTATATCGATTCATCCTTTCTCTGAACTCAGATCTAATCATGGTGTTCACATGTTTCTTGATTTTATGAGCGAGGTCGAGGGCCTGCTGAAAGGCGCCCTCGATCGCTGCGGCTTCAATGTAGAGGAGGGCATAAACAGCCTGGGGCTTGATCTCTGCCCTCAGGCCGACCTGGCCTCTTCCGTCGCCTTCCGCCTGGCACCGGTGTTGAAAAAGAGCCCGGCTGCCATAGCAGAAGAGATCTATCAGGCGATCTGCTCAGAATACTGCAACGTGGAAAAAGTGGAGATTGCCGGCCCCTACCTGAACTTCTTCATGAACCAGAAGTTCCTGCACACGGTCTTGGAGCAGGCCCTGGCCGATGACGCCTGGACTGGGAGGATGAGAGAGAGGGTGATAGTGGAGCACACCTCCGCCAACCCAAACGGACCGCTCCATGTGGGCCATATCAGAAACTCAGTGATCGGCGATACCCTGGTCAGAATACTCCGCCGGGCGGGCTGCACCGTCGACGCCCAGTACTACATCAACGATATGGGCCGGCAGGAGGCGATGGTGGTGGTGGGCTGCGATCACTTCCAGCTCGATGATAGCAAAGCCGATCATGCCACCGCCCGGGTCTACATCGCTGCCAATAAGGAGATGGAGACGAACCCCGCCATCCGGGAGGAGGCTGACCGGGTGATCCAGCTCTATGAGGCAGGAGATCCAAAGATCACCGCCAAGATCCAGTCTGCCGTCCGCTATGCCATCAGCGGAATTGAGGAGACCCTCGAGAGGATGAACATCCGTCACGACAACTACCACTGGGAGTCGGAGTTCGTGCGGGATGGCAGTGTGGCCGAGATCCTGAAGCGGCTGGAGAAGACCGGCCTGGTGGCCTGGGAGGAGGGATCGCTTCAGCTGGATCTGAGCGAATACGGTTTTAAGAAGAAGTTGGTCTTGAAGAGGGGCGATGGAACCACACTGTACATCACCCGCGATCTGGCCTATCACCGCTGGAAGTCGGCCCACTCCGATCGTGTGGTGAACATCCTTGGAGCGGACCATAAACTGATCTCCGGACAGCTCAAGGCTGCCCTTCGCCTGCTGGGAATCCGCGAGCCGGAGGTGGTGATATTCGAGTTCGTATCCCTGCCCACCGGCTCCATGAGCACCCGCAAGGGAAAGTTCATCTCCGCAGACGAGCTGCTGGATGAGGTGGAGAAGCAGGCCTTCCTTGAGGTCAAAGCCCGCCGGCCGGATGAGAGCGAGGAGTTTTTGAAGGAGGTGGGCCGGCAGGTCTCCAGTGGCGCAGTGCGCTACGATGTGGTTCGTGTCTCCGCGGACAAGGCCACCACCTTCGACTGGAAACAGGCCCTGGACTTCGAGAAGCTATCTGCCCCCTTCATCCAGTACTCTCATGCCCGCGCCTGTAGCATCCTGCGCAAAGCGGATTTGAAAGAAGAGCTCCAGATCGATCTGCTGACCAGCGAGTACGAGGTCGCCCTGATCAAGAAGATCGCCCAGTTCGACCTGGTCATCGACAGAGCAGCGCGGGAGCTGAAGCCCCATCAACTGGCCACCTATGCCCGTGAACTGGCAGAGAGCTTCAATCTCTTCTATCGCTACAGCCCGGTGCTGGATGCCGCCCCTGAACTCCGGGATGCCAGGCTGGCTCTGGTCAGGGGGGCCAGAAATGCTCTGCGAGCCACCCTGGAGACCCTGGGAATATCCCCTCTGGAGAGCATGTAAGGCTCACTGAGCCGGTCTTGGGCCGGGGGGGGGGGGGGGGGGGGCACCGGTGCTATGAGAGGCGGCTCAGGATCACAGGTGTGTTTTGAATTGGGCTTGCTTCTTTGTTTTTTTATGATCTTCAAATCATCCGTGCTCGGATGACAAAGAGGGACAAAAGCAGAGTCAATATGATCTTTTTCATCTATTCACCTCCAGGTTCAATTCCGTCTCATCGTAGTTCATCCTTTTCCTCAATCCAGCCTCATACTATGCTCAGATGTTCAATTGCCCCACCTTGTGCACAGATGGCATCATACGCACAATAGCCTATAAATATCAAAAATAACATAAGTATGCGCAATTTGCATTCAATCATAAAAACAATGGAGAAGAGATAGACTGAATGGAGAATTGATATGGGTTTCTTAGATCGGATGAGCACTGTCGTGCAGGCGAAGATGAATAAGATCATGAACAGGATCGAGGATCCCAGAGAGGTCCTCGATGTCTCTTATGAAAAGCAGCTACAACTGCTGCAGAATGTCAAGAGAGGAGTGGCAGAGGTTGCCACCTCCAAGAAGAGGCTTGAGCTGCAGAAGGCCAAGCTGCAGATGAGCATCGATAAGCTTGACGGCCAGGCCAAGGAGGCCATCTCCGCCAACCGGGAGGACCTGGCGCGAAAGGCCCTGGAGAGCAAGGCCATGATGCAGGCCCAGTCAAATGCCCTGGACAGGGAGATCGCTGAGCTAAACAATCAGCAGCAGAAGCTGCAGGCTGCTGAGAGCCGTCTGGCCACCAAGGTGGAGGCCTTTCGCACCAAGAAGGAGACCATCAAGGCCCAGTACTCAGCCGCCGATGCTCAGGTCAAGATCACCGAGTCCGTCACCGGCATCAGCGAGGAGATGGCAGATGTGGGGCTGGCAGTTCAAAGGGCAGAAGAGAAGACTGAGGATATGAAGGCCCGCTCAGCCGCTCTGGATGAACTCCTGGAGTCCGGGACCCTCACCGATTACTCGGGTGGAGATGAGATCGAGGCGGAGCTGGCGCGGGTCAAGGCCAAGAACACAGTGGATGAGGAGCTGGCCAGATTGAAGGCGGAGATGAACAAATGATCATCAGAATCCTGGGAGAGGGTCAGTTCAGCTTGGATGAGAGCCGTCTGGGCGAGCTGAACATTATAGACAACAGGATCGTGGATCACGTGACGAGAGGCGATCAGGATGGCTACAGGAAAGATCTGGCCAGGATGATCGCCATGGTAAAAGAGCTGGGGAACCTGATCAGCGATGAGGAGATCGTCCCCTCGGACATCATAATCCCGCCCGCGGATCTCTCCTTTGAGGAGGCAAAGGATATCTTCTGCCATGATGGGCTGATTGAGGGCTAAAAGAGCCTGCTCGCATCCGGATGATCAAAGGATGAAGAACCACGAGATCAAGACAGTCGAGCGGCGGTTTCTCTTCGCCATCCTCCTCACCCTTGTCATCCTCATAGTGGAGCTTGTAGGCAGTTGGTGGACAGACAGCCTGGCCCTGCTCTCCGATGCCGCTCATGTCTTCCTGGACATATTCGCCATCGGCCTCAGCTGGCTGGCCATCCGCCTCTCGACCATGCCGGCGAACGAGCGCTATAGCTATGGTTTTCACCGTTTTGAGGTGATAGCCTCTCTGGCCAACGGACTGACCCTGGGATTCGTCTCCCTGGGGATACTGGTGGAGGCCTACCACAGGCTCTCAGAGCCAGCAGCAGTCAAAGGGCTGGACCTTCTCCTCCTGGCCATCTTCGGCCTGGCAGTCAACCTGATTGTGGCCTATATCCTGGGAGGCGGCCACCTCCACCGCCATGATCACCAATCCCATTCTGAGGACCTGAATATCAGGTCAGCGAGGCTCCATGTGCTGGGAGATGCTGCCGCCTCCCTGGGAGTGATCGTCGCTGGAATTGTCATCTGGCAGACAGGCTGGACCCAGGCCGACCCCATAGCCAGCATAATCATCAGCCTGATAATATTCATCAGCTCCTACCGGCTGATCAGAGACTCGCTCCGCATCATGATGGAAGGTGTTCCGGCATATATCAACCTGGAGGATGTATCCCGGGCCATCGGCAGTGTTCCCGGTGTGCTCCAGGTCCATGACCTGCATGTCTGGGGGGTATGCTCTGCTCACACCATCCTCAGCGCCCACGTAGTGATCAAGGACCAGATGCTCTCTTCGGGGGAGAGGATATTGGAGGGGATCAGAGAAAATCTCCATGAGCTCTTCGGAATTGAGCATACCACCATCCAGCTTGAGTGTGAGAGCTGCGGGCAGGGGAGCGTATCCAGGGCTTCTCTCGCCGAAGGTGAAAGATGAAGCAAGCACAGATAATGCCTAGATAATGCCTAGATAATGCTTGAGGGCTGAGAGGCTGCTGGCGGGGGCTGCATGGATGTGCCCCCAGCTGATCCTACTGATTCTAATGCAGCGCTCCGTCCGATCTCATGAGATCAAGACATCTGAGAACGGAGTAAGCTGAGCGGTTGACCCCGGCGCTCCTCTTCTCGGTGTCAGTTCCCACGCAATAGAGGTTCTTCACCGGGGTTCTCACATCCCCGAAGCCCAGGTTCAAGCCCCAGGATGCTTTCTCCGGTATAAGCTCCTGGTAGTGAATCATATCTATATAATCCTCTATATTCGGGACCTTCTGGATGATGGACTGGAAGGCCTTCCTCTTCATCTCCTGTATATCGTACTCCCCATCCAGGGTGAATGCTATGCCCACGAGCTGATTGCCCCTTGGGGCCAATGTGGGATCATAGTTGGTGGTCGGAACCACCCAGGCATATGGGTCTGAGTCCACCCACATCTCAGAGCCGTATTTGGGAAATAGCCTTCTGGTCAGGCCCAGCCATATGGTCAGGGACCTGACCTTCTTGATCGTGGAGAGGTTCTCAGTGTATTCCGCAGGCAGGCCGTCGACCAGAACGGGCAGCTTGGAGGAGAAGCCCGAGTACACCACCATATCGCATTCATAGCTATCCCGATTGCTGATAACCCGATCCGCCCGGACAACCTGATCTCCTCTCCTGGCTCCGTCGATCTTCAAGACCCTCTCATTTGTGATTATCTTCACCCTTCCCTCGGGGAATGAGGAGATGATGGAGTTGATTATTGATTGGAGCCCGCCCTTCGGATAGCCCTGATCCTTGGCTCCCTCGGTTATGAACAGATCGTACAGCTTTCCCACGTAGGGCACAGAATGGGTATTGTGAATCTTGTTGTCTATGAACCGGGAGATGGGAGCATTATCTGCTGATGTGCCCACCATGAAGTAGCATAGCCAGTCCAAAAATCTCCTGGTGGTGCTGGATAGATCATTGGGAAGAACGGCAGATAGGGGTATATTGGAGAAGTCCTTGCCCGAGTGCAGGAGATAGAGGGTATTGAAGAGCGCCCTCATCAAGAGCAGCCTGTCTGTCATGGGAATCAGGCTGAATGTCAGCCAGGAGTTGATGCTCCAGGGAAAGGGTTTGATCTCATCGCCCATTCGCACATAGTACTTTCCAAAGGGGACAAACTGAGGGACTACGCTGAAGTACCTGTCCATCAGCACCTTTAAGGGGCCGCTTTTCAGCCTGGTTATGGCATGAGGGCCGGTATCCAGGCGGTAGCCGTCCACCTCATAAGATCTGCAGACTCCGCCAATATGGTCCTCCTTCTCCAAGATCAGTACGTTCTTCCCTTCCCGGGAGAGAGCGAGTGCTGTCAACAAGCCGCTGATCCCTGAGCCTACGACCACAACATCATTCTTTTTCATAGATCATTATCCAATTTTTAATATCGCCTTCCACCTTATTGTATCAGTATGCTTAAGCCTTTTGGCCCGCTGGCAGGTTTCAGTGCAGGTCTCAGGCCGTCTTGGGCCGTCACAGGCCGCGGATCGCCTGGTGCAGGCAAAGCTGAGGAGGAAGATCGCATTTTTTCTGGAGATCGCAGGACTGGCAAAAAGAGCATTTATATCCAATAAGGTGATCTTTGGCCTGAAGGGATGGAATAGAGAAGAGATGGCATAGCGATCCGGCCTTCATAGGCAGTTCGTATCACTCTAAAACGAGAATCAAGATTCAGATGGAGAATCTAACGGGTTTAATGCGTGGGATAACATGATCACCAGGGAAGATGTGGAACACATAGGCTGGCTTGCCAGCATCAAGATCGAAGAGGAGGAGAAGGATGAGTTGGTGGAACAGTTCAATACCATTCTGGATTTCTTCCATCAACTGGATATGGTGGACACAGAGGGAGTGGAGCCCACTTACCGGGCGGTTGACCTTGTCAACATCTTCAGAGAGGATGTGGTAAGAGCCTCTCTCACCCAGGAAGAAGCACTTGCCAATGCGCCGCGACGGGAGAATGGCTACTTCAAGAGCCCGAGGATAGTGTGATCATGCTCTCCGATCTGAAGGAAAGCCTGCTGGCCGGTTCGGCGGAGGAGTATCTCGCCCGGCTTTATGAGAGGATAGAGAAAAGTAAGCTCAATGCCTTCACCACTCTGGCCAAAGAGAGGGCTTTGCAGGAGGCAAGAAGCTTTGATAAAGAGCCGGGCAACGGTCTCCTGGCTGGAGTTCCCATCGCCATCAAGGATTGCATATCCACCAAGGGAATCGAGACCAACTGCAGCTCCAGGATCCTGCAGGGATACATCCCCCCCTTTGATGCCCATGTGATCGAGAGGCTGAAGGCAGAGGGAGCGATAATCATGGGGAAGACCAATATGGATGAGTTCGCCATGGGGACCTCCACTGAGAGCAGCGCCTTCGGCCCAACCAGAAACCCCTGGGACATCGATTGCGTTCCGGGCGGCTCCAGCGGGGGGAGCGCAGCCTGTGTCGCTGGCGGCGAGGCCCCCTGTTCTCTGGGCTCGGATACAGGCGGCTCAGTGCGCGGCCCGGCATCGTTCTGCGGCATAGTCGGCCTGAAGCCCACTTACGGCCTCGTCTCCCGCTATGGCCTCGTGGCCTATGCCAACTCCTTAGAGCAGATCGGTCCTCTGACCCATACAGTAAGTGATACCGCTCTCCTCCTGGAAATCATCGCCGGCTATGACTGGCGGGACTCCACCTCCGCTGAGAAGGGAAGCCTCCTGCCGGACCGGGACCGGGAGGTCTCCGGCCTGAGGATCGGCATACCAAAGGAGTACTTTGGTGAAGGGGTAGATCCAGATGTAGAGAGAGCGGTCTGGGATGCCGTATCCGTCCTGGAGAGCCTGGGAGCGAGCTGGCAGGAGTTGAGCCTTCCTCATACCCAATATGCCCTGGCTGCCTTTTATATAATCGCCATGTGCGAGGCCTCATCCAATCTGGCCCGCTTTGACGGCCTGCGCTATGGCCTTCGCCTGGCAGGAGAGGACAGCGACTGGCATACCACCTCCTCTGAGATTCGCAGCAAGGGCTTCGGCCCGGAGGTGAAAAGGCGCATAATCCTGGGAACCTATGCCCTCTCCGCAGGCTACTACGGCCGCCACTATCTCAAGGCCCTGAAGGTGAGGACACTGATCAAAGAGGATTTTCTGCAGGCCTTCAAACAGGTCGATCTCCTCGTCAGCCCGACCATGCCCACCCCCGCCTTCAGGATCGGCGAGCGCATAAACGATCCCCTCTCCCTTTATAAAGCAGATATGTTCACTGTGCCCATCAATCTGGCGGGGCTGCCGGCCATATCCCTGCCCTGCGGGTTTGCCGGCAGGCTGCCCATAGGCCTGCAGCTCATCGGACCCCACTTCGGCGAGAGGGCCATCCTGCAGGCGGCACAGGCCTATGAGGAGGCGACACCATTTCATCAGAGGAAGCCAGAGGAGGTGGTCTAGATGGATGATGTCATCATCGGCCTGGAGATTCATGTCCAGCTCAACCGGCTGGAGTCGAAGATGTTTTGCGGCTGCTCGACCAAGTATCATAACTCCCCACCAAATACCCATACCTGTCCGGTCTGCCTGGGCCTGCCCGGATCGCTGCCGGTGATCAACCGCAAGGCAGTGGAGAGCGGCATTAAGGTGGGATTGGCTCTGAACTGCCATATCGAGGAGGAGACCCTCTTCTACCGCAAGAACTACTACTATCCAGACCTTTCCAAGGGCTTCCAGATCAGCCAGTATGACTATCCTCTGGCCACCAATGGCCACATCATGATCCTGGGCGATGATGACATTGAGAGGAATATCCGCATCAACCGGGCTCATATGGAGGAGGACCCGGGGCGGCTGGTGCATGCCGGGACTATAGATCGAGCCAAGTACACCATGGTGGACTACAACCGCTGCGGCATGTCCCTTCTGGAGGTGGTGACCGAGCCCGATCTGCGTTCTCCAAAGGAGGCGCGGGCATTCCTGGATAAATTGAAGAGCATCCTCGAGTACCTGGATGTCTTCGATGGCTCACTGGAGGGGGCGATGAGGGTGGATGCCAACATCTCCCTCCGGGGTGGGGATCGCTCTGAGGTCAAGAACATCTCCGGATTCAAAGGGGTGGAGAAGGCTCTATCCTATGAGATCACCCGCCAGAGGAACCTGGCCCGGAGGAACATCAAGGTGGTGCAGGAGACCAGGCACTTCGATGAGCTGCGCAATATCACCGTCTCCATCCGGAGCAAGGTGGGAGCACATGACTATCGCTACTTCCCCGAGGCCGATCTGGTCGCTATGCGCATCGCCTCCTGGGTTCCGGCGATCAGGGATTCCCTTCCTGAGCTGCCTGATTCCAAGAGGGAGAGGTTCGTCCGCCAGTACGGTCTCACTGATGATCATGCCAAATCACTGACCACTGAGATCAAGGTGGCCGATTTCTATGAGCTTGTGGCTGCAAGGACGGCACCGAAGATGGCAGCAGTCTGGATCGCCGATGTCCTCAAGGGGGAGCTGAACTACCGCAATCTGGGGATAGAGAGCTTCGATCCCGAGCACATGGTACAGATTGTGCAACTGCTGGAAGGGGATGAGATAACCGAGCACAGTGCAGTGGCAGTCATCCGCGACCTCCTGGACAAGAAGGGCAGCTCCCCCCAGGAGATCATAACCTCCCGCGGCCTGGGGAAGGCAGAGGATGATGTGGTCGAAAAAGCAGTGGCAGAAGCAGTGGCGGAGTGCAGTGCGGCCGTTGCAGACTACAGAGCGGGAAGTGAGAGGGCTTTGAACTATATTGTGGGGCAGGTGATGAAGAAGACCCGGGGGAAGGCCAGTCCGGGTGAGGTACATGACCTGGTCCGGGCCCGGGTGGAGAGGCTCTAGAGGGGATGGCAAAAGAAGGATAAAAGGAGACGGAAAACCCTCCTTTGCCATGCTCTCTCCTTGGTGAGGCCTAAGCATAACGATTTAACACAAAGGATTAAGGGCACAAGGGCAGAAGAGGGATATCGTCTCCGGCCAGCCCATAAGAGGGCAGCGAAGAGACCGAAAAAGGTAGGATTGGATATGTCTGGAAACAAGAGGATCGAGCTGAAGATCTCTGGGATGGCCTGCGGCGGATGCTCGGCTGCAGTGGAAAAAGCCCTCGCCGGGCTTGATGGCGTCAGCAGCGCCAGGGTTGATTTGGGAGAGAAGACCGCTTATGTGGAGTACGACTCAGCAAGACTGTCTGAGCAGGACTTCAGGCGGGCGGTGGAGGCTGCCGGATATAAGGTCGAATGATTCAGTGATTCTCTGAGAGGATGGCTTCGCTCTGGAACTGAATCCCGGGGCGGCAGCCGCATTTTTGTAGATTCCAATCTGGAGGCTATGGATGTATTCGGCATTCGGATGCATCTCAGCTCCCAGAGTTCAGACTCCTTTTAGTTGTTAAAGCAGCAATATGCAAACTTCTCGCAATACAGCCTTAACCTGGCAATAGATAGTTACTTATATGCCGGATCGCCTAATATTGGCCTGAAAATGGGATTTCTACTGGGAATGACATTGAGTGCCGCAGGCCTCTTGCTGCTGAACAGAGTCTTCAAAGAGAGCTTGGGCTCTCAGAAGGAAAAAGAGGGCGGCAAATCCAGGAATAGAGTCATCGAGATCCATGATTATGAGATCCTGGACGACATTCAGAGCCGGGCTTCTGAGGGCTACAAAGTGAAGATAACTTGAGACTTGGGACTAATAGAATCACACTCAGCCATATTTGATTTGTTATCTGCGGCATTGCTGACGAGGCTTGGATTCTGTTTCTCAGAGCCTATAGCATGGCATGCTGCAGGTTTAGGATTAATCACTGCTTTCAGGCCGTTGTCCACTTCGCCCGAAATGCAAGCTATAAGGGATTTCTCCACAGTTGGGAGTCTATCCAGTATTATAACTGAGTCGGATAGTAGCGTAGCCCTGTACTGATAAAAGAAGATCGGGTTTTGGGAATTAAGACGTCTTCCGGTGATATATAGCCTGGGCTGAGACTTTCATAGCAGGCGAGAGCCCGCCATAGCCTGCAGCCAGCAGCGGCTGCACCACCAGATGCATAGAGAAGTGATATTTTAATGTAAAAATTCTCCGGGCGGGCTCAGGCCAAAGCTTGAACTGCGTTTAAAGAAATTCAGCCTGCTGTTATGGCTAATTTAATTCAACGCAAACTGTTTTTTAGGCGCTGCGAGTCGGGCCTCCGCCCCTCCCGCGGGGCCTTGACCTCTTAAGGAACAGCAGACATATATGCATTCCAACCCAGCGCCTCTATGGCCTCAGCGACAACAGACTTCATAATCCATAGCCATTGATTACTCTCTTTCCTAAAATCAACAAGAACACTTGCTTTATATTTTGGAATGGGCTATCCGATGGGTTCTAGCTGCACCATCATATTTTTGAGAGCTTATTAGTATGAAAGATTATGGTATTGCCGTGAATAAAGATATTGAGGATGAATGAATCTGAATAGAATTAATCTGAATAATTTGCGGGTTGGAGCAGAGGGGGCTTATGCCATCCTCTGGTCCGACATGGTGGCATTGCGGCGCTGCCTCCTCAACTACCTGATAGCGACAGTGGTTGCCCCCCTGCTTTACATCGCTGCCTTTGTCTTCGGTTTGGGCAGGGATATCCAGATGGACGGCCAAAGCTACCTGCAGTTCGTGATACCGGGAATTATCGCTATGACAGCCATGAACAGCAGCTTCAACGGGGCTGGAACCAGGCTGGTCATAGATCAGATCCACTGGAGGAGCTTCGATGAGGTTCTCATGGCTCCCATCGGCCAGGTCTGGCTGCTCCTCGGCAAGGCATTGATCGGTGTTCTGAGGGGAATGGTGAGCTCAGTGGCATTTCTCGTCATGGCCGCGATCATGAGTCCCGGCTTTCATATCGAACCCCTCTTCTTCATCAGCCTTCTGCTCTGCTGTCTGATCTTCTCCTTCCTGGGAGTGCTCTCAGCCCTTTTGGCCCGCACCTATGATGATATGATAGTATTCAGCACCATCTTCATCATGCCCATGGCCTTTCTTGGCGGAACCTTCTTCTCCCTGACCTACCTTCCCCCATACTTGAAGTACGTCATCTACCTGCTGCCTCTAACACATGCAAGCATTTGCCTGCGATCCTCGCTCCTGGGGCAGACAGTTCCTGATGCCTCTCTTTTTGCCCTGGTAGCCTTCTTGACCCTCTTTTCTGGAGCATCTCTTCTGGTCTTGAGAAGGAAGGACGCCTGAGATGGGGAATAAGTCGATCGCGATATCTTCCTCATCTCATGCTGCTGCAGGATATCCCAGCACTGCTCCTCGGGATATTCCACTTCCAGGAATGGCTACAGATACTCTCGATATCTTCTCAGGATCAATATTGTCACACCAATTCCGTAGTCTATCATGAGCTCTGCAAGCTTCTCCCCGTTGATCAGAACGATCTTCTTCTCAATCCTGGTGACGTAATCCAGTGCATCCGCTGAATTGGGATGTCGTGATCAGCACACCTTTTCTGGCTTTATGCCCCTCCAGGCTGCCGGCAAAGGCCTGCACCACCTCTCTGCCACAGTTCCCTACCATCTCTTGGCCTGCAGATAGATGGCATCCAAACCGAGCCGGTCCTCTTTGATGATGCCGTCCACACCTCCATCGCCGCTTCCACCCGCTTTCCACCCTTCCACCCGCTTCCCTCCGCGTCTCCGGCGTCCTTGAGAGAGCCGCCGTAATCCATGGCCATCAACAGCTCCACCACCAGATGCTCAAAGAGGAATATTTTAATGCAAAAATTCTCCAGGCGGGCTCAGGCCAAAGTTTGAACTGCACATAAAGAAATTCAAGCCATTATTATGGCTAATTTAAATCAACGCAAGCTATTTTTTTACTGGGCGACGCGAGTTGGGCCTCCGGCCCTCCCGAGCTAGTGCCCTGGGCCCCAAGAGCGCTCGGGAAGGCTTGGATACAATCGAGGTGAGCCGTTGATGGGTGTCGATATACTGGAGATAATATTCTCCGATCGGGCTCAGTTGAACTGCAAGCTTGCTTTAAAAAGGATCGTCGCTTTGGCATTTTCAACCAGAGTAATGCTCTGAGCCTTGTGCCTGCCTGTCTTCACAATCACCCGTGGTCCCTCTATCTTTCTGGCCTCGGCATATATCTTCGAGCCGTGCAGAGCATCGCCTATATCATAATAATCCCCTATGCTTCCACCAGCCTGCCTTCCTGGCGCAGCTCTCCAGTCGCTTTCATCACCAGATCAAAATCAAGCTCAAGATCCCTTGCCGCTTCATCTGGATAGGTTTCCCTCTGGACCTGTAATAGCCCAAAATCTCTTTCTTGGCCGTCTGAAAATCGACTTCCCTGCATTTGATGATCTTGATTTCTGACAGTCTGTGCCGGATGGCGTCTCTGACAAAATCGGACTCGTTAAGGTACACGCCTGCCTCGATCAGCTCCCGGATCTGCGCTGCTTCAGCAGAGGCGATCTTAGCACCTATTGATACTGATGAAGGTTGAGGCTTTCTTTTATTCGAAGCGCCCATATGTTCTCTATGGTGAAGTCTGGTTAAAAAGGATAGCGTTCGGATCTTATACCAAGCTCAGAATTTCAACTGCAAGCTACATGCATCTTATTCGGGCAGGGTCAGGCCATCACTTAGGTGATCGGCTGAAATGAAAGGCGTTTGTATCGGCAATTGACGCATAGTATCATTTTCCCTCCTACATCCAATTGAATCAGGATACGAGGACTCTAAAATTTTACAGCATTATGGCTCGCTGCCCAGGAATACATTTAGGGATCTATAAGAAGGGACCATAAGCCGAAAAGGATATATCCGTTTCAGTTAGGATTATCTATTCATGGCAGAGGCAAAGAACCAAGAAGTCAACCATGAAGTAATCCCGGATGCAAACGATGCCGCCTTGCGGGAGTTTGAAGCGGGCCTTGCCCGAAGCATCAGTCAATACAAATCTGGTTTAGTTAAGACCTTCAAGACGAAAGAGGATTTCTTAGACCATTTGAAGAATCTTGAGTAAGCCTCATGGAATACGACTCCACGCCTGAGTTTGATGGGCAATTTTCAAAGCTCATCAGGAAGAACAGGGCGCTGGAGGTGCGACTTCTCAAGAAGATAAGGCAAATCCTTGATAATCCATCAATCGGCATCCAAAAGCGTCACCAGCTTAGACACGCTCGCGGCTCCCACGTGGATCCCTATGTAATAGTCTATGCAGTCAAAGGCGACATAATCACATTTTTATATGTAGATCATCATGATTTGGTCTATCAGAAGGCATCCGAAATCATGGCAAGATGGGAAAAGGAAATCGAGGATTAAACAATAATTTATGGAATATATGCAGAATACAATGATCTCCTTTAGCGCCTCATCCTTCAGGTCTCTGTTCTTCTTGGTCAGGCACTTGAAGTTCTAATCAAGCCGGGGCGATGAAAGCGGAATGTACGCCATAGAAATCTAAAGTTTTTCTACATGATCTATAAACTCATCTGCATTGCGAACTCGCTTCCCCAGACCGGCTCTGGTCTCATACCTGGGTTCCGGCCACTATTCTCGCATTCTCCTCTGGCGGCACCATCTTCTGTCCTGGCGAGAGCCGCCATAACCCATGGCCACCAGCAGTTCCATCACCAGATGCTCAAAGAACAGGGGCGATATTTTAATGCAAAAATTCTCCCGGCGGGCTCAGGCCAAGCTTGAACTGCACATAAAGAAATTCAAGCCGTTATTATGGCTAATTAAATCAACGCAAGCTATTTTTTTACTGGGCGACGCGAGTTGGGCCTCCGGCCCTCCCGCGCTAGTGCCCTGGGCCCCAAGAGCGCTCGGGAAGGCTTGGATACAATCGAGGTGAGCCGTTGATTGGATCGAGACATATCTGATATGATATTCTCCAGCTGGGGAGCATCTCCCTTCGATCGGATTCGGTTTTATTGAAATGGTGGTAGAGTGCATCTTCCCTCTCTGATCCCAAATGCTATTTATCATGCAGCTTACTTTTTTTGGCGCATTGTCTGATGTGGCCAGCAATTTGCTTATCCAAGAATAATGGGGAAACCAAGAAAGTCGTACCCTGTTCTCAGAAGTCATATGCTATCCCTTCATCTGCCAATTTTACATTCTCAAAATTTTTGACAAACCACTCTCTTGATTCTGTATGAATTGGAACTAAATAATCTGGATCTACTTGATCAATAATCCATTTAAGATCCTCGCAAGATACATGGCCAGAAGCATGAAATCGCTTATCAAAGGTTGGATAGTAATTACCACCATCTTTTTTCTCCACAGAAAACCCAACCGGATCTATCTTGAAATGATCCAGCCAATGCCAAAGCCGCACGAAATCGATCTCCATTTCCTCGCTGAACGCTTCGCAAGCAGAGTAGATGTAAGTGCCGCCATTCGGTTTTATATCGAGAAGATGTTTCATATCGAAGAATGAAAAGCAGAGAATAAAGTTATCGGGATTCTCTCGTATCGTTTCATGGTTAACATATTGATCAAAGAATATCGGTTGAACTACTTCTTGCTCCCACTTTCGCGACTTATTTCCAACCTCACTGTATACCCGCAAGGAATTCATTTTGCCTGCATTATCGATGCAAGCAAGAGCCTGGAGCATGTAAATGTCCTTAGCTAACACTACAAGCTCTCTGCCCATCTTCTCTGCAATATTTTGGAAGGATTCAAGACGCTCAAAGTTCCGGGCGGAGAAATCTGCGATAATAAGGCCTGACGCAGACTCTACCTCGTCTCTGCAAGCTTCACATACGGACTTCTCTGATGTTATTTCGTTATCTGGTGAATCATTCCGCCCGGCACGAGTTCCCTCTGTGATGAAGACAGATGCGTCTTTTGCCTTTTTAACAAAATCGCGAGTTGCGTCTCCATTCCTCCCGTGTAGCCTGAAGTCTCCTGTATATGCTACTGTAGTGTCTCCTTGCAGGATATAAGCGGTTGCCCCAAAGATGGAGTGATCCACAGGATGTGCTGAGATCTCGAATGGGTAGGCGTTATTATCATAGAAGCTGCATGTTCCAGGCTCCAATTTCTTTGCTCTCCTGCCGTCTTGTCCTGGCTTTCTTGATAGAAAGTTGGTCAACTCCTCGGATGGCTCCTTGGTGCAGCAGAAGTCTCTGCCCTGGTAGTTCATAGTGGCAACTGAAGAAAGATACAAACCCATCTCATCGGACGGCTGCCTGGGAGAAAAATAAGCTGTCTCTGCTTCTAAGGATGTGCTGGCGGTATCCTGCATTCCTTTCATGATGGCTATGGTTTCCGGCGAAGCTACAACAGGAATATCTTTTCGAAGCATTCCGATGTTTCCGCAGTGATCCATATGGGCATGAGAGAGGAGAACAGCGGCAACATTTAATGAGGGGTATTGGCTGATAGAAAGGTCGCTGGGAATGAGGTCCTGTCGATAGATATTGAGCTTAGGCACGAGGTCTAGATAAATGAGGTCATGGATACCGCGAGTATCACGGTTCTTTAGGAACTCTTCGTAGAAGGCTCCATACTTCCCGAAGTTTTTCCCAAAATCCAGAAAAACTCCTTTACCTTTTTCTTCAAGATAGAGCTTGTTTCCTCCTATGCCATTGGCTCCGTCATAAACCGTAAGTGATACCACTTTGTTTCCTCCTGATTACTTCGTGCTGTCTTCAACTATCTTTTTTTCATCCTCCGTCAGCCCATAAAGCTCATAGACCAGGGCGTCTATCTGCCTGTCGGTGGCCTCGATCTGCCGCTGGAGGGCGATCTCGTCATGGGGGGTGCGGGCCTCATGGAGCTGCTTGTGAAGGGCGAGCATCCGATCCACCAGGGAGACCAGCGGATCGTGGCGGGCGACATCGGCGGAATCGGTGCGATCAATTGATGAATTTAAAGATTACAGAATCTGCTTAATATTTGATGCATGCTCTCACTATATCTCATATTTCATAAGCATAATCATGATGATCAAAATTGACAAACCAGATTTCTGTGCCAACTGTTTTATAAATAACGATCCAATTTCCCACATGGCAACTCCGATAACCGGCTAAACTCTGGCTTAAAGTCTCTCCGATTTCGGGATTTTCCAGGATATCTCTGATCTTCTTTTGCACCCTATCCTTCAGGTCTCGGTTCTTCTTGGTCAGGCGCTTGAAGTTCTTATCGAAGCGGGGTGATGAACGCGGAATGTACGCCATCGAACCTAAAGTTTCTCTAGATGATCTATAAACTCATCTGCATTGCGAAATCGCTTTCCTAAACCTGCTCTGATCTCAGACTCTCCCTCCAGGGTGCCTGCCACTATTCTTGGATTCTCCTCTGGCGGTACTGCTTTCTTTCCAGGCATCTCGGCAACTTTCGCATTCATCTATCTAATCTTCAATCCAATTCGTTAAGCATTTTTCGGTGCTGATGCTAAGGGCTCCACTATGATTCCTCTTCAAAATGGTCCGCATCCAGCCTGTTGATCTCATAGGTCACCTCAACAGTCACACCAATCCCATAGTCTATCATAAGCTCTGCAAGCTTCTCCCCGTCGATCAGCACGATCTTCTTCTCGATCCTGGTGACATAATCGAGTGCATCCAGGCTAAATTGGGATGTCGTGATCAGCACACCTTTTCTGGTTTTATCCCTATCCCCCTCCAGGCTGCCGGCAAAGGCCTGCACCACCTCTCTGCCACAGTGGCCTTTCATCTATTGGCCTGCAGATAGATGTCCTCCAAACCGAGCCGGTCCTCTTTGATGATGCCATCGATTCCGCCATCGCCGCTTCCACCCGCTTCCCCCCGCTTCTCCGGCGTCCTTGAGAGAGTCGCCATAGCCCATGGCCACCAACAGCTCCACCACCAGATGCTCAAAAAGGAATATTTTAATGCAAAAATTCTCCCGGCGGGCTCAGGCCAAGCTTGAACTGAGCTTAAAGAAATTCAAGCCGTTATTATGGCTAATTAAATCAACGCAAGCTATTTTTTTACTGGGAGACGCGAGTCGGGCTCCGGCCCTCCCGCGCTAGTGCCCTGGGCCCCTCAACGCCGGGGTGGCTTGGATACAATTGAGGCCGGCCGTTGATGGGTGTCGATATACTGGAAATAATATTCTCCAGCCGGGCCAGGTGAAGATGAAGGCTTGCCCAAAGTCCAGTCCATCGCCCTTATTCTTCCATCGGCAGGGTCGTGTCCACCACCTGGCCTACCTGCCACTCTTGGCTTGTGTGTCCACCACACCTCCCCCGGCGGGGATCGTACTTCAGGTGAGATACTGTGCCTTTGGAAGAACAGATTTCTGCTACGGCATCTCATGATCTCTCGTGGGGTTCGAGCTGCATCGATGCCTGGATCATCGTGATTCTCACTTTGTCTTGATGGCCGGCGAAACTGGCAGAATTCTGGGTCGCCATTTCAAGATATCTCGCCTTTCTCAGGTTGACGTTGGCCCAGGCGATGCGGTTGTCAAACCGGGTCTGTCTTCCGCTGGGGAGCATCTCCCTTCGATCGGATTCGGTTATACTGAAATGGCGGGTGAGGGCATCTTTTGCCTCTCTTTGGTTGTGCAGGCCTTCTGGAGATGCTTATTGAGGGTGAGCATTCGATCCACCAGGGAGACTAGCGAATCGTGGTCAGCAGATTCCTTGACTTCGGGATTTTATGTGCCTATCACTTCAAGAAAATCTACTCGCTTGAAATCAGAATCGAAGGTTGCTATCTTGGCTATCTCGTGATATTTGCATGAAGCTGCAATTGCTGCATCTGCGGGCAATAGTTTGTAATTCCTTATCATATCGAGAATCATGGCTGGATCACCAGGAGGTGATATAACCCCTATTTGCATACTTTCTAAAAACGAAACCAATCCCTCTAAGAAATTAATTGATTCCTCATTCAGCCCTTTCTTTAGCTCGTCTCGAAGCTTGAAACCCCTGCAGCCATATATGATAGATAGGCCTACATAAGCTGATTCCTCGAAAATTCCCACTGTAATAAACATCTCTTCTTCTTTCAGAAGCTCGAATGCCGACCTTGCTTGACCTATTTTTTCAGAACGGTTTAGAATGGTTATTATTATATTGGTATCGATCAGTACAGCCAGTTGTCTTCCTCCAGATCTAAAATCTCTTCAGATGTAAGCGATTTGCTTGGCTTTAATATGCCTATATAGCTCTCCAGAATTGTCATCCTATCTTTTTTAAGACGTCTCTCTGCATTCTTCATGTCTCTCAATGACTCCGAAGCGATTTCTTTCTTAAGCTCCGGTTTTTTCATAAGAAGAGCCTCGATAGCATCAGATATAACTTCCTCTCTGGAGCTGTAGCGCTTTGATCTGATTAATGATTTTATCTCGTCTTCGGTGGAAGCCACAGTGATCAATTCTAGGTTAATGATTTAAAGGTATTTCAAACTATCTTAAAGGTAATCTGGATTGAGCTAGCAGACAACGGATATTATGTAGCGCCCTTTTGGCCGTGCGGGCCTCCATGCTCCCATAACACCGCGTCCGCGAGGAACAAACTATGCTGCTTTGCTCTTTATTCCTGGGCTGATTCGGATAATATCCAGACAGAATCGCCCTGAAGGGCAAATGCTCTAATCCAGTTCAACCGTATGCAACTAAAGTATCCGAAGCCCGCCTGGTGTCCAGCCTGCTGATACCAGCAGCGTACGAGGCCCCGAAGGGCAATCTCGCGGGCGTTCAGTAGGAATGTGCTGAAGTTAATGCTGAAAACCGAGCAATGTGTGAGGAGGCACATTGATTGTCTTCTTTCTGCCTGACCTGCGACGCCAGATCATAATTCCTCCTCAAAGTAGTCTGCATCCAGCCGTTTGATCTCATAGCTCACGTCAGAGGCCACGCCAATCCCATAGTCTATCTGCAAGCTTTTCCCCGTCGATCAGCACGATCTTCTTCTCGATCCTGGTAACGTAATCCAGTGCATCCGCTGAATTGGGATGTGGTGATCAGCACCCCTTTTCTGGCTCTATGCCCCTCCAGGCTGCCAGCAAAGGCCTGCACCACCTGCCTGCCAACAGTTACCTACCATCTCCTGGCCTGCAGATAGATGGCATCCGAACCGAGCCGCTCCTCTTTGATGATGCCATCGATTCTGCCATCGCCGCTTCCCCCCACCGCCTCTCCAGCATCTTTGCGAGAGCCTCCATAGCCTGTAGCCAGCAGCGCCACCACAAGATGCTCAAAGAGTAATATTCTAATGCAAAAATTCTCCAGGCGGGCTGAGACAATAGTTTAAACACCAGGCTGCTATATGACTAATTCAAAACCACACAGATTGTTTTTTACTGGGCGCCGCGAGTCGGGCCTCCGGCCCTCCCGCGGGAGCGCTCTGGGCCCCTCAACGCCGGGGAGGCTTGGATACAAACAAGGGAGGCCGTTAATGGGTATTGATATATTGGAGATAATATTCTCCAGCCGGGCCGAATTGAACTGTGGTCTCGCCCGTAGATCCAGTCCATCGTCCTTATTCTTCCACCAGTAGCGAACTGTAGCAGTGGCAGCATGAAGCTCTGATAATCAGGAACTGCCATTATCATACCTCATGATTTGAATAAGTTATTCTTGAGGACATGCAAACCTTCTTATTTACCGTCAATTGATCCAAAATCCTCACTAAAATTCTCTGCAATCCTGGTTATCCTTTCCAGGATTAACTCAATTACATCATTGGCCTTATCAAGCGTCTGGATATCTAATGTCGAGGTGAGAGTTTTCTTGCCGGTTTCCTTGAAAATGCCCGTGGACAATAATTGCCGACGCAGATCTTCCGCTAATTTTTCTGATATTGGGAGTTGGGCGAAATAGAAATAGAATGCGCCCTTTGGTGAACAATATATTACGCTTGCATACTTATTGAAAAAAGGAAAATACTTCCGCACAGAAAAGCCTGTTTTGGCCCAGTAAATCGAAAATATCTTTTCATTCGCCTGCTCTATCACCTTTTGGAAAAATGGTGCAAATTCACTCGGACATTTTTCCATGAATCCTTTTTCAGTGAGAACAGCTCCCTTTGCAGGCTTCTTATCCACAGGGCTCATTCCTATAACTCTGGGCACCATTGCCTTTTGTCCTTCTCCAAGATACTGCTTGATCTCGACAATAAGCACCTCAACATCCTTCATCTGCCTATTGAGAAATTCCACCAATCTTCGCAGTTCCTTTGGAGGATTATCGGTAACAAAAAGTAGCCTAACTTTATCGAATCGAAGATTTTCCTCAACCTGTTTCCAATACTCCTCAACATCGCCCTCATCTGAACCGAGCAGCCGCTTTATCTCCTCGTCAAGAGATTTGCTGCGATTGCCCGCCGTTTCAGCTGCAGCTTGACGGAGCCGGTCAATGCTCCAATACTCGATTCCGTTGGCAGCATAGTCGAGCATTTGGGCCACAATCTCCCTGCGAGCCTGTGTATTCGAAGATCGCTTGCACTCAACGAACGTGGGTATTCCATCCTGATCAAGGAATAAATGATCCAGACTCCAGCGATCAGCTTCAGCAATACCACCTGGTACTCCCAATTCGCGCGTGACAAGCAACCATTGGCGAGGATTCTCTGGATCTATCTGGTCCCCGGGCAAAAGATCAGGATAGCGAGCAAGCAAAATCTGCAGGTTTTCTTCAGTTACGAAAGGTGTCTCAACCATTTGCATCAGCCGATCTCCGTCATCATCCACAAGAAATATTTTTGCATTACTCATCTTGCATCCTCTCATTAATCTAAACTTTTAGATCTCATCTGGCTTGAGATTGTACCCCTTCCACAATCCTGATCTCCTCCTCCGTCAGCCCATAAAGCTCATAGACCAGAGCATCTATCTGCCTGTCGGTGGCCTCGATCTGCCGCTGGAGGGCGATCTCGTCATGGGGGGTGCGGGCCTCCTGGAGCTGCTTGTGAAGGGCGAGCATTCGCTCCACCAGGGAGACTAGCGAATCGTGGCGGGCGACATCGGCGGGGTCTGAAAAATCGATGGTGCGGATGGGTATTTGCGAAACATACATCGGCTTGTACTCAAAGTAGCCTCCCTGTTTAGTGGAGGAGATTGAATGGATAATGATATCCGCCACTTTTGAACTTAATATACCCAATAGATAAAGATCATCTGTGGGAATGATCGAAGTCTTATCGTTTGAGTAAATTCCCAATCGATCATAGGCATAAGATGCCGTTCTCACAATGGCAGGAACTATAATTTTTGGCTTTTCAAACTCTTCGTAGTAGTTAATCGTATCCTGAATTTCGTACCACTTATATGCTCCTGGTTTTCTTCCACTCCATGCTCCGCCCTTCCAGTCTTTTGGCCTTGGCTGGAGCCTCTGCTTGAATTGACTCAGGTATTTCTTGATTGCCGGATAATCATCAATGCTTATTCCGTGCCTGGTGAAAATCAGATACTTATCACCGATTGGTTGTCGGTATCTCTTGATATCCCTGCCTGCCAGGAAGGGCTTGATCAGCTCAGCGCTCTTCGGATCTTCCGCTATCAGTCGCTCTCGTGTTTGGGCATCGATTACAAAGGCTTCATTGAGGCCAGTCTTGATGCCATAGTAGATCTTTCCCCCAACATACTCGCCCAGGGGCACGCCCTTACCCTTCAGCTTGTCCAGCAGGGCCTGTGTGGCTTCATCTGCCAGCGACCAGCCGGAATCATCAAGAGTCAATTGATTAACTTTGTAGCTGTTCTCATTGACGTATTCGCCCAAATCATTGAATCCCAATGTCTTGACCTGCGTTGCCTGGAAGCTCGCCTGAGGTGGCCTCCTGACAATGCGTATTATGCATGGATAGGTGGTCGCCCCAAGGAATACGGGCAGATCTCCAAAATCGATTATCTCCTCAATGCACTGCTCTTTTAGCCATCTCCTCAAGGGCAGGCCGTAGTTCGCTCTCATCCACTTGTTGGCCACGATGTAAGAGAAGATGCCCCCTTCCAAAAGGAGAGAGACGCCACGCTCCATGAAGTATGCATACAGGTCTGCCGTCCCCTGATAGACCTGGAAATGCTTCTGGAAATAGCCTTTGAACTCTCCTAAACTCTCCTGCCGGACATAAGGCGGATTGCCTATCACCACATCAAATCCGCCCCTGGAGAATACCTCCGGATACTCCGCTCTCCAGTCAAAGGGATTGATCCTCTCGATCTCCTTCTGCCCCAGATTCGGATTGTCCTCCAGGATGTCCCAGCCGATCAATGAATTGCCGCACTTGATATTCCTGCTCAAATCCGGCAGCGCCCTCTCCGAAAAGAGGGTGAGCTGCTTGGAGATCGTCTCCTCATTCTCCCCCTCCAGCACCTTCAGGAGAAGCGAGAGCTTGGTCACCTCCACCGCCTGGCGGTCGATGTCCACTCCATAGATGTTGTTCAGGAGAATCCTCTTCTTCTCGGCGGTGGTCAGCCTCCACTCCCCGCCCCGGCCCTGAAAGATGGGCAGCTCCGGCCCCTTCTCCTTCTTCCTGCCCTTACTCGCCCCCTCATTTCCCGGCAGCATATGCCTTATCTGGACGGACGAGGGCCGAAATCCGCTCTGCAGCAACGGCACAAGCTTCTGCCCGTACCACTCTCTATGCCAGTCCAGAAGATGCTGGTAGGCCACAATCAGAAAGGAGCCCGAGCCGCAGGCCGGATCAAGGACGCTGATCTTCGACGCATCGGAGGGCGTCTTATCCTCCAGGGCCGGGCCCAGTGTGTTTTTCACAATATAGTCCACGATATAGGACGGGGTGTACTTGACCCCGCCCGCTTTTTTCACCTCGGGCTTGTCCTCCACCACCGCCCGGTGGCCGTCGGTGAGGCGAATGACCTTTCCTAAAAACTGTTCATAGACCTGGCCTAAGATCTCCGCCGGCAGGACAGAGAACTCATAAGGGCTGTCCGGATAGTAGAGCCGCCGGATAATGTCTTTTAAAGGTTTGTCATCGATATTCAGCCGCAGGCTGAGGGTATCCGGATTCTCCCTACCCTCCTCCTTCTCGAAATGGAAGATGCTTGAATTATAGCGCTCGTCCGCCCGCCTGAACAGCTCACAGAGCCTGGGGTAGACCCTCTCCCCTGAGAGGAGGTCCTCCATCTTCATCAACTTCTCAATTCCCCGGTCCTCACAGATCCGCAGGAAGATGATGCGGTTGACAGTCGCCTGGACGACATAGTTGAGGTCTTTGGTGTCAAGCTCCGGATTTCGCAGGGCGATATTCCTGGCCAGGACCTCCCTCCAGCCGGCGATCTCCTCCAGGAAGGCAGAGTCCACCTGGGCGGTTCCTCTCTTTCCCCTTTTATCTTGAGCATACCTGTCAAAAGAGCCCTTGAGGATGGCGTTCTTGGAGAATATGGCCTCGATCTCGTCCCACTGCTCCAGGTAGTCTTCGTAGGTCAGATAGAGTATCCGCCCTTTGGAGGGCTTATCCCTTTTATCCGGCTTTATGGTGCAGTCGTAGACCGAGAACTCCTCGAAGTCAGTGAGAATGGACAGGGGCAGCTTTGCCGTCCAGGCATAGCGCCGCAGCTGGAAGGCGGGGTAGATGTCCTCTTTTATGTCCACCGAGGGCTTCTTGGTCTCCAAAAAGAACTTGCGCTGGCCGCCGATGCGAAAAGAGTAATCCGGAGCCCTGGTGGTGCCGCCCACCTTGATGGCGTCCTCGTGGATCACATCCTTGTAGGCCTCGGCAAATCCCTGCTCGTTATCGATATCCCAGCCCAGGGCCTTGAAGAAAGGATCGACAAACTCCCTTCGCACCTGGGTCTCATTGTAGTGCCCTGATTTGTAGGCATCTCGATTATTCTGGAACCTCTCCACAAGCTGGACGATCTCTTTGGGTGCCGGCAAATCAGTCTCCCTCAAATGCCCCAACTACCTCACCCACAAAAAACCTTTTGGTTGCGCTTCCGAAGAAATGCACTATTTTGGCTCCTTTGAGTCGAGATGAAGGCCGGTGTGCTCAAAGGCCAGCTCCCCCCCCAGCCCTTCGCCCGCGGCACCGATCCGGTGAAGATGCTCTGGCTCAGATCAGGGTCAACACTCTGCTCATTATCTCCGGCTATGCGCTTCCCAGCAGGATCTGCGAGAGCGGCCGGCACTTACAGCTCTCAGGCTGATGCCTTAGAGGAGCTTTATGAGCAGGCCCAGAGGACGGGAGCAGAGGCGGAGTATGCGGAGGAGTATGTGGAGGAGTATGTGGAGGAGTATGTGTTCCTTCGTACTATTGGCAGCGTGGGGGCGATACTGCGCCATTGAAGGACTCTTCGATCCACTACCTCAATCCAATGGACCGGCAAAAATCGCTATAGGACCGGCCCTTGATGGCCAGGTGCATGAATATGCCTGACCATGCCCATACCGCCAGGGCAAAGACAATGGTGAACATGAGAAAGAATGTCATCATGATCAACAGGCCGAGGATGAAGAGCAGAATGGATATGGCAGCATACTTCAGGCGGGTGATTCTATCTACCTTTTCATACATCTGTTCTCCTGAATGGGAGATTGCAGGCTATCAACTTTACGGAATCCTCCCCATTCCCATCAAACATCCCATCCATTCGGGGCTTGATGGGAAAGGTGATTTAAGCCCTTGATGCAAGGCCATTCTGTATGGGATCGGGCTCTGCGGATTTGATGGATGAACATCAGGATAAAGAGAATGAATCAAGCAGCAAGGATCGCTACTTCGTCTTGCTCTTGGTCTTGACGGGCGTCTTTATGTCCGTTCTCGATGGCTCTGTGGTCAGCATCGCCCTGCCCACCATCACCCAGTACTTCCATGTGAGCATCGCCCAGTCGCAGATGATCATGACCGGCTATCTGGTGACGATCACAAGCCTGCTATTGATATTCGGAAAGATGGCAGAGCGCATGGGAAAGGCGCGGCTCTTCTCCCTTGGAATCGCCATCTTCACCGCCAGCTCTCTGGCCTGCGGCATCTCCACCAGCCTGGAGATGCTGGTCTTATGCCGGATCTTCCAGGCCACAGGAGGGGCGATGATGTTCTCCATCAGCGCAGCCATAATTTTCCTCGCCTTCCCCAAGAGCGAGCAGGGCCGGGCCATGGGCTACATCGGATCGACAGTGGCAATAGGCAGCATCCTGGGGCCGACTCTGGGAGGATTCATCGTCGACCTACTGGGCTGGAGCTACATATTTCTCATCAATGTGCCCATAGGAATCGCTCAGATGCTCCTATCAGCCAAGTATCTGAAGATCGAGGAGAAGAGGTTGATAGGGCTGGAGGCGGACTGGATAGGGGCCCTGACCCTGATCACCCTTATCGTCTCTCTGATGGCATTTCTCGGCCAGCTCTCATATGGCCTTGCCCCGACCCCGGCCATGCTCCTCTTGGCCCTGATCTTTGTCCTTTCCCTGATCGGATTCATCATCAACGAGTCCAGGGAGAAGGCTCCCCTGCTGGACCTCTCCATCTTCCGGTATCCCATGTTTGTCCTGCCCAGCATCAGTCTGATGCTCTATTTTGTGGCCAACCTGATGGTCTCAGTTCTCGGGCCGTTCTACTTTGAAGGGGTGAGAGGCTACACAGCCTCCCAGGTGGGACTGATCTATCTCATCATCCCCGCGATCACCGTCTTCGGAGCGCCCCTGGCCGGGATCGTATACGACAGGCATCAGTTCAGATACCTGGCCGCCCTGGGAATGTCGATCATGTCCCTTGCCATGATCATGCTCGGATACCTGGCCTCCAGTATGACGACCGATATCCGGCTGCTTTTGACCTGCTTTGTCTTCATGGGATTGGGCGGGGCATTCTTCCAAAGCCCCAACAACACCGAGCTGATGAGGGCCCTGCCCATCTCCAAGATCAACATCGCCTCCAGCTTCACCGCTACCATCAGAAACCTGGGAATGGCCCTGGGAGTCTCCCTATCCGGCCTTTTGGTCTCAATGCAGATGGCCCAGTCAGGCTACTATGGAAGCATATCCGAGGCCTCGCCCCTGATCCTCGCGAGCAGCATCAGTGATGTGATGATGATCGCCGGAGGCTTATGCTTCATGGGCGCCACTGCAGCCGTATACAGGGGGATGAGATCAGAATGATTCTCAGGCCAGGGGCCTTTGAGACTGAAGCCATTTCCAATATCGGTCTTCAGCCCCCGTCCAGTTGATCGCTCAACTGTTTCCGATTGCCAGGAGAGATGCAGCCCGGCAATCGCAAAATTCGCCTGGTCATGAGAGGAGATCATCGATTCCTTTTTATCCGCCCTTGCCCTCATCCAATCAGGTTGATCATCAATGTCTGGTTACTGGGACCCTCATATTGAGCGCATGCCCCTGGAGAACCTTCATTCCCTCCAGGAGGACAGGCTCAAGTCCGTAGTGCGCTACGTCTATGACCACTCCGCTTTCTACCGGCAGAGGTTCAAGGAGGCCAACATCATGCCAGAGGATATCAAGAGCCTGGCAGATGTGACCAAGCTGCCCTTCACCAGGAAGGCAGATCTACGGGACAACTATCCCACAGGCATGTTCAGCGCCCCTAAGAACCAGTTGGTGCGCTACCATGTATCCAGCGGCACCACAGGCAAGCCCACAGTGGTCGGCTACACCAGGGGCGATATCGAGACCTGGTCGGAGTCCCTGGCCAGAGCCCTGACCTCCCTGGGCCTTTCCCGTGATGATGTGGTTCAGGTGGGATACGGCTACGGCCTTTTCACCGGCGGCCTGGGGCTGCATTATGGTGCAGAGCGCATTGGTGCTGCCGTCCTGCCCGTGGGCACCGGCAACACTGAACGCCAGATCGAGCTGATGCAGGATCTGGGCACCACCGCTATTGCCTGCACCCCATCTTACTTCCTGCACATGATGGAGGTGGCGGAGAGGATGGGCGTCTCCATCAAGAATGATACCCGTCTCAGGGTGGGCATATTCGGGGCGGAGCCGTGGTCCATAGAGACCAGGGAGAGGATCGAGAGCAATACGGGGATTGATGCCTATGACATCTACGGGACGAGCGAGATCTCCGGACCTTTATTCACTGAGTGCCAGGCGAAGAATGGTATTCACGTCTGGGGAGATATGTTCCTGACTGAGGTGGTGGATCCGAACACCGGCGAGCCAGTGGCCGAGGGAGAGAGGGGGGAGCTGGTGTTCACCACATTGCACAAGTTCGCCCTACCCCTCATCCGTTATAGAATTGGTGACCTCTCTGCAATAAGCTGGGAGGCCTGTGAGTGCGGCCGCACCCACCCGCGGATCATGAAGATCATGGGCCGGACGGATGATATGCTCATCATCAGGGGCATCAATGTCTTCCCCAGCCAGGTGGAGTCGGTGCTGATGAGTATTCCCGAGGTGGGGGATCACTGGGAGATAGTCGTCGACCGCAAGGGACCTTTGGATATGATGACTGTGCGAGTGGAGCTGACTGAGTCCGGCTTCTCCGATAAGATCGGCGACCTGATGAGGCTGGAGAATAAGGTCTCCAAGGAGCTGAAAGGGGTGCTGAACATAGCGGCAGAGGTGGAGCTGGTCGAGCCCGGAACCATCCCCCGCTCCATGGGCAAGGCCAAGAGAGTGACTGACAACAGAAAGGTTTAGGATACATTCTGATTCATTTGGAATAGAGGTCATGATAGTTTAGGATAAGGTTTGGGAGGTTACTGGAGATGTCAGAGATAAAGCAGATTTCGCTCTTTGTGGAGAACCGGCCGGGACGGACGGCCAAGGTTGCCAAGACGCTATCGGATGCCGGGGTGAACATCCGCGCCCTAACCATCGCCGAGGCGGGCGATTTCGGTGTCATCCGCATGGTCCTGGATGATGCCGAGAAGGGATATAAGGTCCTGAAGGAGAACGCCTTTACGGTCTCCATGACCGATGTCCTGGCAGTGGAGATGAAGGATCAGCCCGGTGGGCTTTATGAGATCGTCAATACCCTGGGAGAGAACGATGTGAATGTGGATTATGCCTATGCCTTCGTCACGGCAAAGGCGCAGAGGGCCATGCTCATCCTGCGGGTGGACGATATCGCCAAGGCCCGCAAGGTTCTGGATGATAAGAAGATCAAGATCGCCACCAAAGAGGAGATCCAGGCGATCTGAGATCCTGGATTCATATTTTTTTTGTCAGGCTTCATATTTCGGTCGTGAATCTACAATCGGCTGTTATTTATATAACCTATTCCTATATGCTACATGGGGTGTAGCAAAATGGGCAAAAGAGGTCCAAAGCCTCGATTCTTGGATGTAGCATGCCCGAATGAGCAGTGCAATCTATTTGGAATTGCTGGGAAAGGAAACGTCACTGTGTACGGAACTTACAAGATAAGCTCCGGCAAGGTCAGGAAATATATTTGCCACACATGTGGTACCAGATTCTGTGATAGAACTAACACTGCATTCTATGACACAAGAACAAACGAAGAAAAGATCAAGCTGGCTCTAAAAATGGCCATGCGTGGAATGAGTGTCTTAGGAATAGCTGAGATCCTTGAGTCAAAACCATCTACTGTAAGCACTTGGATCTCGAAAGCAGCAAAGCATAGTGAAAAAGTCAATGAAGTTGTCTTGAAGGATGTAGAGACCCCAAAGGTAGAGATGGACGAGGCATGGACTTTTGTGGGGAAAAACACTACCCAGAGAAGGTGAATACGAAGATAAAGGAACTTGGATCTGGATAAGCATGGCTGCAAATTGCAGGTTGGTGCTTTCACATGTTATCGGTGAGCGATCTCAGGAAAATGCAGATCAGCTCGTTTCAAATACTGCCAAAAGACTCAGATCAATGCCGCTCTTTGTGACAGATGGATTAAGACTATATGCAGCAGCTCTTCGAAAGCAATATGGAAAACTACAGCCGTTCGCACCAACAGGCAAGCGAGGGCGACCTCGAAGTCCTAAATTAATCGTAGATGAACTATTACAATATGCTCAAGTCATTAAAATGAGGGTCAACGGTAGACTAAAAAAAGTGGTCAAAGAGAATCATATTTGGCAAAGATATAGACCACAAAATGATATCTACCAGCTACATTGAACGGCAAAACCTGACATGCAGACAAGATAATAACCGCATATCAAGGAAAACCATAGGTTTCTCTAAGGAGACTGCAGAATTGAATAACCAAATGACCCTATATTTCGCGCACTTCAACTACTGCCGAAAGCATCGTGCTCTAAAATATAGAAATGAGATGGGCATAACGAAGTTCAATAGTCCCGCAAGCAAGCTGGCTTAATCGATCATGTCTGGAGCTTGCAGGAACTCTTGACTTTTCCATATTACAAAACTCAAACCCATTAGAGGCTCACGACCGATGCGAGGGCTTTATATGATCAAAGACAATTACAGATGTGATAGATGAGGGAAATAGGGAGGATCAGATGGAAGAGTTTTCAGTTCTCATCGGCGGCATCGCCGGTGATGGCATAAACGAGGCCGGGCAGACAGCCGCCCGGCTCATGAGCCGCCAAGGCTATCGCATCTTCATGTACTATGACTATCCCTCGCTGATCAGGGGCGGGCATAACTTCTCAATAGTCCGGGCCTCGTCAGAGAGGACTGGGGCCTGCAGGGATGAGGTGGACCTGCTCATTGCCCTCAATCAGGATACCCTGGATAGACATGCCAGCCGCCTCAAGGAGGATTCGATCATCATTTACGATGCCGATAAGGTCAAAGATAAGGTTCCGGGAGAGAGGAGTTGCGCCATTCCCGTAACAGAGATCCTGAAGGAGGAGCAAGCTCTGCCGGTGATGAAGAATAGCTGCATTCTGGGGTCCTTCTGCCGGTCCACGGGCATAGGCTGGCCGGTCATGGAAGAGGTCTTGAGAAAGCATATCCCAAAGAGGACGGAGCTGAACCTGAAGGTCGCCCGGAGGGGATATGATGCTGCCAGCGAGTTCTGCAGGATCGATAAGCTGGCGGGCAGTCCGGAGCCCATCGCCTCCGGCAATCAGGCCATCAGCCTGGGCCTGATCCGGGCGGGCCTTGAGGCCTATGTGGCCTATCCCATGACCCCCTCCTCATCCATCTTAGACAGTATGGCCCACTGGGCAGAGGAGTTCGGCCTGAAGGTGCTTCATCCGGAGAGCGAGATCGCTGTGATCCTCATGGCAGAGGGATTCGCCTATGCCGGGCGGCGATCAGCAGTGGGAACCTCGGGAGGAGGATTCTGTCTCATGACCGAGGCCCTCAGCCTGGCAGGGATGGCTGAGATCCCCCTGGTCATCGTCATGGTCCAGCGGACTGGCCCCTCCACCGGCCTTCCCACCTATACTGCTCAAGGCGACCTGAATTTCGTTATCAATGCCGGTCAGGGGGAGTTTCCCAGGCTGGTGGTGGCTCCCGGCGATGCCGAGGACGCCTACCTCTGGTCTGCCGCCGCCCTGAACCTGGCCTGGAGGTATCAGGTTCCCGCCTTCATCCTCTCGGACAAGATCGTCAGCGAGAGCCTGTACAGCCTCCCCTCAGACCTTGTCGCAAAGGCTGAGCCTCCCGCAGCGCCACTGCTCTGGGATGGGCAGGGGATCTACCATCGCTACCGCCACTCCGGTAATGGGGTCTCCCCCCTGGCCTATCCCCCTCAGAGGGGGCAGGTGATAAAGGTGGACAGCTACGGCCATGATGCTGCAGGCATCACCACTGAGGAGGCGCAGATAACCAGAGAGATGAGCGAGAAGAGAAGGCTTAAGGCCCTCTCTTTGGCAGCGGAGCTGCAGGGGTACGAGACGGTAGCGCTCTTCGGGAAGGAGGAGGGGAAGACATGCCTATTGTTCTGGGGCTCGAACAAGGGGGTATGCAAAGAGGTGGCAGAGAGAAGGGGACTGAGGGCAGTTCAGATGCTGGTTCTCTGGCCGTTCCCTGAGAAGAGAATGAGAGAGGTCCTTCAGGGCGTGGAGAGGCTGATTGCTGTGGAGTGCAACTGCACCGGCCAGATGGCGGCTTTATGCCGCCAGCATGGCATCGATGCAGACGATCTTATCCTGAAGTATGATGGCCGCCCCTTCTCCCCGAAGGATCTTGAGCTCGAGCTGGAGAGGAGGGGAGCATGAAGCCCCAGGATCTATCCACTGCCGCCCGCAATACCTGGTGTCCGGGCTGTGGGAACTTCTCCATTCTGAATGCCATAAAGGCAGTTCTGGCCGGCATGGATGAGGAGGGCTATCCCATAGAGAATACAGTGCTGGTATCGGGCATCGGCTGCCACGGCAAGATCGTGGACTATCTGAATGTGAACAGCTTCTACTCCATTCACGGCCGGACCATTCCCGTGGCCACGGGCATGAAGCTTGCCAACCCCGATCTGAATGTGATCTGCTTCTCTGGAGATGGAGATAGCCTGGCAGAGGGCATAGGCCATCTGATCTTTGCTGCCAAGAGGAACATCGATATAACCCTGATCCTGCATGACAACCGGGTCTACGGCCTGACCACCGGCCAGTATACCCCCACCTCACCGCCTGGATTCAAGGGCAAGTCCACTCCAGCCGGATCTATCGAGCAGCCCGTTAACCCCCTGGATCTGATGCTCTCTGCCGGGGCCACCTTCGTTGCCCGGGGCTACTCCCACGGGATCGATCAGCTCCAAAGCCTCTTCAAAGAGGCAATAATGCATAAGGGCTTCTCCCTTGTGGATGTCTTGCAGGTCTGCGTCTCTTACTTCAATATGTATGAGAGCTACAATAAAAGAACCTACACTGTGGAGGGAAATGATATCACCAGCCTGGCGGAGGCCAAAAAGATTGCAAGAAGTTGGAACTACAATGATCTAAACTCTCCGATACCCCTGGGCAAGTTCTATCAGGTTGATGCACCTCGGTTCGATCAGGCCTTCAGCGGGACGGGGCCGCTCATGGCAAGAGAGGATAAGATCAGCTCCAAGCTGGAAAGTTTCATCTAGCTAGAGGCGGAAAAGAGAGGAATGGTGAGGAAGATATGGATAAATACGTATGCACTGTCTGCGGATATATCTACGACCCGGAGAAGGGAGACCCGACCTCTGGCATAGCTCCAGGCACCTCATTTGAGGATCTGCCCGATGACTGGACCTGCCCGGAATGCGGCGTTGGGAAGGAAATGTTCAATAAGGTGGAGTGAGGGCGGGAGAGTGAGACTGCAGCTTGGGCTGCTTTGAGCTTGGAGGATCAAATCATGCTCAGCGAGAGGATGAATGAGGCCCTGAATGTGCAGGCAAACCGGGAGCTGTACTCCTCGTACCTGTACCTTTCCATGTCCTACTACTTCCGGTCCACCGGATTTGAGGGGTTCGCCGGCTGGATGAGGGTTCAGGCAGGAGAGGAGCTGGTTCATACCATGAAGCTCCTTGACTACATTGCCGCCTCGGGGGGCAGGGCGAAGATGCTGGCGGTGGAGGCACCTCAGCAGAGCTGGGAGTCGCCCCAGCAGGCATTTCAGCATGTCTGGGATCATGAGCGGGCGGTGACCAGGATGATTCATGAGCTGGTTGCAGTGGCAGAGAGCGAATCGGATGCTGCGACCAGAGGCTTCCTGCAGTGGTATGTGGACGAGCAGGTGGAGGAGGAGGAGTCCTCAGATGATGTCCTGAAGAGGGTGCTGGCCGCCGGGAGCGATCCCGCTGCCCTCAAGGCGGCGGATGAAGAGCTGGGCAAGAGGGGCTTCAGGTTTCCCCGAGGCTTTCAGATGTTTCCCTGATACAGAGATGATATGAGGCATCTTTTCAGCCTCAAATCAACATCTGGATCTTGATTCTTTTTTTCCCGGTATCTAGATCAGCCCAGGCTGATCGGCTGGAACGACCACATGCCACCGATCGTCTTCCAGGCCGTTGCCCCGGACATCGCCGGGCGAGCTATCCTTGGAATAGAGGTAGAGCGGCCAGTTTTTAAAGGTGGTCTGCTTTGAGCCATCGGCTCGCTCGATGACAGAGAAGTGGTATGGATTGAGGCTCTCAGGCAGGCTCAGGTTCTCGACATAGAAGGGCGGCCACATCTTCGCACACTCATCATCACAGGCGCTCATTCCATGGACATTGCTATCGTTCAGATAGTAGTATAGGGAAAACCCCGTCTCATTTACCAGGTAGCTTCCCAGGAACTTGTTCACAGAGATATTCACACTATAGCTCTCATCCTCTGCCAGTGCACCGATAGAGAGAAGAGATATGCACAGAAGCAGGAATGCAACCGTTCGACTCTTTGACATGTATAACACCTCCCCATCATAATTCATACTGATAATTAAGCCTGACGAATACATTAATGATATGTCAGAGGGATGCAGACCGGGATGAACGGATTTTCCTTTGAGATCCTGGATCGGGATCGAGAAAGCAGCGCCCGAGCAGGTCTGATAAGAACCCGGCGGGGTGATATCCCCACCCCCTATCTGGTTCCTGTGGCCACCCTGGCCAGCGTGCGCGCCCTGGGCTCAGATGATCTGGCCTCATTGGGAGTCTCCTGCGCCCTGGCCAATACCTATCATCTTCATCTGAAGCCCGGGGATGAGCTGATCCGCCGGCTGGGGGGGCTGCACCGGTTCATGGGATTCTCCGGGCCGCTCTTCACCGACTCGGGCGGCTTTCAGGCCTTCTCTTTGGGCTTTGGCAGGGAGCATAACATCGCCAAGATAGGCAATATATTTCCCCAGGAGCTGGACCCCACTCCTCAGAAGAGAGGCTCTCCGGCCATAGATGGCGAAGGAGAAAGCAGGATGGATCCTCTGGAGGGCGAGATTCCCAGATCAAATCACGGTGAAAGCTATACAGGAGCTGGGGAGAGGGGCGGGGTCGGAACCACAAGATCAGAGGGCAAGGAGCAGGAGAATGCCAGGAGGGAGAATCTGACCCTGATCACTGAAAAGGGAATATCCTTCAAGTCACCAGCCGATGGGAGCTGGCATTTCCTGGATGGGAAAAAGTCGATGCAGATCCAGTCCAATCTGGGTTCAGATATAATCATGGCCTTTGATGAGTGCACCTCTCCTCTCTCTGACTACGACTATACCAGAAGAGCGATGTACAGGACGCATGAATGGGCAGTGGAGTCCATCCATCACCATGACCGGAGCCAGGCCATATATGGCATAATTCAGGGGGGATGGTTTGAGGAGCTGAGGCGCATTAGCACCGACTTTGTCATCTCCCAGCCCTTTGACGGCATAGCCATAGGTGGATCTCTGGGCAACAGCAAGCAGGATATGCATCAGGTCCTCGACTGGACGGTCCCCAGGCTGGACGATCGACCCCGGCACCTCCTGGGGATTGGGGAGATAGATGACATCTTCGAGTGTGTGGCCAGGGGAATAGATACCTTCGACTGCGTATCCCCCACCAGGATCGCCCGCCGGGGGAGCCTCCTTCTCTCCCCCCAGTCCGGGGGATCGCGGCAGAACAAGTTCCGCCTGAACATCAAGTCCGCCCGGTTCAAGGAGGATGATCTGCCCATAGATCCTGCCTGCTCTTGCCCCACCTGCCGCAGGCATTCCCGAGCCTATCTCCGCCATCTGTACGTATCAGCAGAGCTCTCCTACTTCCGCCTGGCAACATTGCATAACCTCCATTTCATGCTCCGCCTCATGGAGAGCATAAGGGAGAGCATAAGAGCTGGCAGCTTCATGGAACTCAAAAATAAATGGTTGAGAAATGGTTGAGAAATGGTTGAGAAATGATCGAGAAATGATCGAGAAATGGTTGAGAAATGATCGAGAAATGATCGAGAAATGGCTGAGAAATGGCTGAAAGGGATTTAGCGGGAGAGATTCTGGAACGGAATGGATCCGGGCTTGCTGGAGGGTGGTGGAGGATCGATAAGACTCAGGCTACCATAATCCTCTGCGGCTTTTACCTCTTCTTCTCCCTGGCCGGCAACATCGCTGCCACCAAGGTCACATACTTCGGCAGCCTGGTGATGGATGCCGGGTTCATCTACTCTCTCACCTTCACCTGGCGGGACCTGATCCACAAGCAACTGGGGGAGAGGGCAGCCCTCACCACCATCTGGCTGGCGGCAGGCTTCAATCTAATTGCAGCTATGTATTTTCAGCTCGTGGTCCTCCTGCCCGCCCAGACCGATTGGGCAAGCAGCGGCGGACAGGCAGCCTGGGCCTTTCTCTTCGGGATTCTGGACCCCTCAGGCCAGGGGTGGCAGTCCCTATTTTCACTGCAGATGAGAATCGTCCTGGCCTCCATCCTCACTGCCCTCCTAGCTGAGCTGATCGATACCAGAGTCTATCGCATCTGGACCCAAGGAAAGCGGAGAGGCTGGCCCCAATGGACGCGGGTCTTCGCCTCCAATGCCGTCTCCATACCCTTGGATAGCCTCCTCTTTCCAGTAATCGCCTTCACAGGGATTGTGGGAGCAGAGGGGCTGATGCAGATGGTCTGGACCAATATCTTCGTCAAGGCGGCGATCACCCTTCTGGTCTTCTGGACCATCTACCTGGTCCCGGAAAAGCCGATCTATCAGGAAGGCTGACGCTGATCTGCATCAGTGATCGCTTCGCCCTCATCGATGCCATCTCTTTTTCATCGATACCATCCTTCTCGCCCTGATTGGCGTATTGGCCCCGAGCGCTGGCTATAATTCCCTAAAGCCCAATAGTGCCGGCCAGATGAGGCCTAATTCACCATTTCGTGCTACGGCCTGGATGAGCAGAGGATGCTGGTATTATGATCAACCCGGAGAAGGATATCGACTGGAATGAGATCTGGAAGAGCCAGATGAAGCAGAGCAGAGAATCAAGCCCAGGCAGGGATTGCGCCTGCATCTGGAACAGCCGGGATAGCGCTCTTAAATTCTGGAATATGTGCCAAAGGGAGCAGAGCCGGATTGAGAGAACCATCTGGGAGACAGAGATGACAGATAGATCTCGCATTCTGGATATCGGTGCCGGCCCCGGCACCCTGGCCATACCCTTCGCCAAAAAGGCAGCCCACGTAACTGCAGAGCCGGCAGATGGAATGTGCACAGTAATGAGAGAGAAGATGTCCGAGCACTCTGTCGAGAACATCGCCATCGTCCAGAAGCGCTGGGAGGAGGTGGATGTGGCCCATGATCTGGAGGCTCCATATGATGTGGTGATAGCCTCCTTCTCTTTGGGGATGTTCGACATCCGGGATGCTGTGGAGAAGATGATCCAGGCATCGTCAAGATACATTTATCTGTATCACTTCGCCGGGGAGACCTCCTGGAGCCGGCAGTGGAAGGAGCTATGGCCCAGGCTGCACGGCCGGGATTATATCTCCGGCCCGATGAGCGATGTGCTCTACAATGTGCTCTATCAGATGGGCATCTATCCCAATATCATCACCTTCCAGATGAGGCATGATCAGCGTTATCATACCCTGGAGGAGGCAGTTATTGAATTGGCACCCCAGGCCCGGGCAGAGACCGAAGAGCAGAAGGCTGTGCTGCGGGATTACCTCGAAAGGGCAATGAAATGGGAGGAGGGGGCTTTTGTGTTGCATGGCTCATCGACCCGGGTGAAGATGTGGTGGGAAAAGCAATCGGATGACAATAAATGAATGAGCGAAAATAAATGATTGAGTAAGTGAATGAACGAATAAGTGACCGGGAGAATAAGTGATTGAGCGAATAAGTGAATGAGAAAACCCCTTAAATTGACTCGCAGGCCGATGCAGAACGCCCCAACACCATGTCTTATATATCTCCGCCTCGAAGATATTGCCCTGGAATAGGAATGAGAGATGATCGAAAGGGAATGGAATGGGCATGGAACTGCAATCCTCCGAATTGCTCATCTCCCGTTCAGATCAATCAGCTGACAGTGGGGGATGCCTATTAAATCCGGTCTCGTCTGTATCATATCGATCGCTGTGGCGATAATGGCTTCGATCCCTGGCTCTGCCAGTGAAAAACATGAAGAGCAGACTGCCGAACATTGGAGCCGGCTGGGAGAGGAGTTGCTGAGAAATGGCTCATATTACGCTGCCTTGGAGTCCTTCAATCGGTCGATTCATCTGGATAGTGGGAATGCCACCACCTGGATGAGAACGGGCCAGGCATTGACCGGCCTGGGCATGTATGCCGAGGGGCTGGGGGCTTATGATCGATCAATAGAATTGGAGCCATCATTGGCCGAGGCCTGGTACCTCAAAGGCCTTCTTCTCAACCGGATGATGATGTTCAATGCCTCCATTGAGGCTTTCGAAAAGGCCACTGATCTGCAACCTGCAGGCGCTCTGCCCTGGTACAACAAAGGCCTCGCCCTGGCAAACCTCGGCCGCTACAACGAGTCCGCCATCGCCCTGGAGAAGGCCACTGAGCTGGATTGGGATCTTCCTGGGCCCTGGTATGCAAAAGCACTGGTGTTGACGGAGCTGGGACGAAATGACGAGGCTTTAGAGGCATTGAATAGAACAATTGAGATTGAGCCGGAGAACGAGGAGGCCTGGTACAATACGGGCCTGATACTCCTCAATGTCGGGAGATTGGGGGAGGCCCTCGGGGCCTTTTGACCGGGTGATAGAGCTGGACCCGGGGCATGCCAGAGCCCTGGATGGGCAGGGGGGAGATATACTCCGTGGAGGGAAGATTCGATGAATCAATAGCTGCCTATGACGGCGCCATTCAGGCAGCATCAAATGAATCTGAAGCCTGGGCAGGAAAAGCCCTGGCCTATCAGGGTCTGAATAATTACAGTGCATCCCTGATCATGATTGATAAAGCAATCGAGATCGATGGAGGGAATGCCAGATACTGGAGCAGCAAAGGCCTGATTTATAAAAAAATAGGCAATGACAGCGAGTCGGCTGCAGCCTTCAACAGAGCAGCTCAGATCGATCCAGACTGTGCATCATGCTGGAATCATCTGGGTCTGGCCCTTTACAGGCTGGGGAATTACACCGATGCATTAGATGCCTTCGAGAGGGCTATAGAGATCGATCCAGACTATCTTGATCCCTGGAACAATAAAGGGATCGCTCTGGTTAAAGGATTCGCCGATCTGGAAGAGGCAATCAGATGTTTTGATCAGGCCATAATGATCGATCCCGACCGGATGCAGGCTTATGTCAACAAAGCCAATATCCTCTACCTGAGAATCGCACTTTGAGGCAGATGAGGTCATGCAAAAGGCCAGAATGCTGGGCTATAAGGGCTGATTTGCAGATGCAATGCGCTTCCCAAAACAGCTTTATAATCATCCCGACCATTAAAAAGCTATGAGAGCCAATCATTTCCTTCTTCTTCTGGCCATCTTTCTATCTTTCGCAGGCCAGGCAAATGCATCGTACTGGTTTAAAGTGATCGATATCACACCAGTGGATATGCTGGCAGATAGCCAGTCCAACTTCACTGTATCGGTCAAGGGATTGGGCAGCGAAAGGGCCTATGTGGAGCTGGTCTTCAGGAATGTCTCCGAAGGGCTGACCATCATCTGCCCCAAGAAGATCCAGAACGTCTTTCCTCAGGGGGTGACTGAATATGACTGCATTGTGATGGCGGGAGATCTCGCCCCCGGCAACTATTCCTTTGTAGCGGATGTAGTCGCCGCCGGCGCCCCTTCCGGAAAGATGACCGGCTACGTCAATATAATGGGAGAAGATGGCAGTTATGCCGGCGAGACTGTGAGAGGGGATCAGGCAGCCCTGAGGGGAGCTGAAGAACTAAAAGAGGCTGAGGAACCTGAAAAAGCAGAGGAACCTGGAGAGGCCGGCGAGAATGCACCAGAGCCTGCTGCCCGGCCCATTGAGAGCGAGAAGAAGAGCCCCTGCTTCAGGGGCGCTGGCCGCAGGTCTCGCCCTATTCCTGGCCTCTTGGAGGATGAAAAGATAAAGATGTGAAGGGAGAGTGATCCATTGCCTGGCCTCACCCAGACCAAAAGCTCCATCAATCTCCTCCGTCATCCTTCCTGCCATGTCTATTCACCCCATGGAGTTCAGATATGGCACAGAGGAGATGAAGGCCATCTGGGAAGAGGATTTCAGGCTGCGCTGTCTCTTCCGGGTGGAGGCCGCCCTGGCCCGAGCAGAAGAGGAGCTGGGAATGATTCCTCAGGGAGCGGCAGCTGAGATCGCCCGGGCAGCGGAGATCACCCCTCCCCAGAGGGCAAAGGAGATCGAGGATGAGATCGGCCATGATATGATGGCCACGGTTCTCGCTTTTAGCCGAGAACAGCCCAGCTTTGGAGAGTGGATCCACCTGGGGCGACCTCCACGATATCCTGGATACTGCTACCGGCCTGCAGATCAAGGCCTCCCTGGATATCCTGGAGGAGAAGCTGAAAGAGCTGCTCTCCTCCTTCTTGACCTGGCCATGAAAAACAAGGATCTGGTCTGCGCCGGCCGGACGCATGGCCAGATTGCCGTGCCCACCACCTATGGACTGAGGTTTGCTATCTGGGCCTCAGAGGTGGGGCGCCATATCCAGAGGCTAGGGGAGCTGCGACCCCGGGCGGCTGTGGGCAAATGTCCGGGTGCAGGAACCCAGGCCGCCTACGGCCAGTTCGGCATGGATATTCAGGAGAGGGTTATGCGTCACCTGGATCTTTTTCGGAGGTGGATGTATCCAATCAGGTTGTGCAGAGGACCGGCATGCAGAAATGATCTGCTGGATGGCTCTTGTTGCCTCCACCTGGATAAGATCTTCATAGAGATGAGGACCCTGCAGAGAACGGAGATCGCTGAGGTGGAGGAGGGCTTTGGCAAAAAGCAGGTGGGCTCCTCGACCATGCCTCACAAGAGAAATCCAATCAAGTCTGAGCAGATCTGCGGCCTGGCAAGGGTGGTGCGGGCGCAGCTCATCCCCGCCTTCGAGAACATCCCCTGGGACGAGCGCGACCTGACCAACAGCAGCTGCGAGAGGGTGGTCTTCCCGGAGGCCTTCATCTTCACCGATCACATTCTCACCCTGGCTGCTCGTACCCTGGCCAGTATGCATCTCAGGCCGGATAATATCGAGCGCAACCTGATGCTTCTGCGCGGCCTGAACATGGCTGAGAATGTGATGGTGGAGCTGGCTCGGAGGGGGGTGGGCCGGCAGCAGGCTCATGAGATCATGCGTCAGAGCAGCATGATAGCCTTTGAGGAGAGAAAGGACCTGAAGGATGTCCTGCTGGAGAACGAGTCGGTCAGGGATGCCTGAAGCCCGAGGAGATCAGCTCTCTGTTCGACCCCATCAGTATATCGGCACTGCAGTCC